>NZ_JBPJZT010000021.1:0-72525 GCF_051216375.1 Variovorax glacialis
GACGCGCTGATGAGCTTCTTGCAGGCACTCTGACTATGCCGACCTCAACTGCGGCTTCGCCGCCCACGGGCTCGGTGGGCGACGCCATGTCGGCATAACCCGGAGGTCGGCGTAATGAACTTTCTGCCGACGTCGGCAGAAAGTTCACTTTATGCGAAACGCTCTGGCGTACGCTGGCAAGACCCAGCGGCGCATGGTCTCGGCTGCCATCGGCACGGCGTTCGTGCAGGACTCGGCCGATGCGCCTCGTACGCAGTGGCGATCGGTGGCCGATCAGCTCCGAGACAAGTTCCCCAAGCTCGGCGCCCTGATGGACGACGCGGAGAACGATGTGCTGGCCTTCATGACCTTTCCGCGGGCGCACTGGACGCGGCGCCTTCAGCGCGAGCGTCGTATCGTCAGTGAAGATGACAGCACTGCTCAACAGGTGGCGCTTGAGCGGCACCATCAACGGGGCGAGCAATTCGGCCGTGCCCAACGTCCAGTCGCACAGCGTCTGGCGCGAACGCCGCACACCGTGCCTGGCGAGCACGCGTTCCTGGCGCGCGAGAGGGCTATGGTCAGCGTACTTCGACACCGTCACGTGGGCGAGCAGCCCGGCGCCGGCGTTGCTGCGCGCCAGCGGCGACGCCTGTGCCCACGCGGTGCGGATCGTGCTGCGCCCGGCCTCGTCCTCGCACCGGTACTTCAGCCGCGCATGCTGCAGCACCTCGAGCTTGGCCGGCGTGTACTCCAACGTCTCGGACACTTCCTCGCCGATGCGCACCACGCGTGCGAAGCCGGCCTTGTCCGCGTCGCTGAGGTCATGCTCGACGCGGCGGCGCGGCAGGCTCGCATCGATGGCCGGACGGCCCTGACGACGGCGGCGATGACCCTTGACCTCGTCGTGTTGCTCGGGCGGCACCGGGAGCTCGACGACGTCTTGCCAGAGCTCCGGCTGCAGCACCGCGAGCACCTCGCTGCGTGCGCCGAACACCCGGCGCTTGAACTCGGCCAGTTGCGCTGCCAGCGAACTCATCTGCTGGTCCGCCTGTGCCCGCAGCGCTTGGAAGGCCTGCGCGACTTCCACCACCATGTCCTTGAGCGCCTCGACCTCGTCGGGCAAGCTCGCTCGATCGACGGGGGTGGCCAGCAGTTGCATGGGGGCCCATGATCGCAGCGCTCCCGAACCGTGGGCAGTCGGTGAATTGCCGATTGCCTTGAAGGCCTGAAGCCCTCTGTACGCGCCTCAGACGACGACGCTCACGTCGAGCGTCTGCAGGCGTCTCGTGCGGCTCAGATCGATCCCCTCCAGCCACGCAACGAGCTCGCTCATCGCGATGTCGCTGCCCAGCCGCGCAGGGTCGGTAAAACGGCCTCGTTCAAGCCGCTTGTAGAGAACCCAAAAACCGTGGCGGTCCCACACCAGCAACTTCGCACGGTCGCGGCGCCGGCCGATAAAGACGAAGACCTGACCCGACAGCGGGTTCATGCCCATCGCAGCCGCGACGATCTGCCACAGGCCGTCGATGGACTTCCTCATGTCGACGGCCTCGCTGTACACGTAGGCCCGGATCGCCGACGACAGGATCATGCGAGACGCGCCATGACGCCCGCGAGCACCCGCTCGGCGGCCTCGCCGCTCAGGCGCAGCGTCATGCCCTCCAGGGCGATCTCCACGAGCGCTGCAACCGCCGGCCTCGGCGCCGACACGGCAACGAATGCCCCCGGTTGTTGTGGCACCGAATTTGCAGGCTTCGCCCTCGAGCGCTTCTTGCCTGTCACGCGATGCCGATAGGTCGACAGCGCCAGAGCGTTGGCCACACAGTACTGCCGCACGCTCAGTCCCTGTTCCAGGCGGCGCTGCTCATGGTCGCGCCAGAAGGCATCGTCATGCTGCACCATCGCCTGACCTGTTCGCCAGTCCACACGCTCTCGCCGCACGCGCGCAGCCTCGATCGCTTCTGCCTGACCCGTCATTGAACTCTCCGAAGAAGGGAGAGCTGACCTTCGCCGATCACGCGCCTTCAGGCAATGACGGGGAATCTCGGACACTCACCTTGCAGGTGCTGCCAGCAGATCTGCCAAGAGCCGGCAGAGCCGGACGTGGTGGACGGCGGCATCCCCGCAAGCGGGCTGGTGGCGCACACGCTGATCAGCCGCTTCGTGGACCACCTGCCGTACTACCGGCAGGAGCCGATCAACGCACGCTCGGGCGTGCACACGCCGCGCTCGACGCTGGCCGCCTGGGGCGGCGCCGGCGGCGCGAAGCTCGAGCCGCTGTACGAGGCGCACCGGCGCTTCATCCTCAGCTGCCGTGTGCTGCACGCCGACGAGACGCCGGTGCCGCTGCTGGACCCGGGAGCTGGCAAGACGAAGAAGGCCTACGTCTGGGCTTGGGCACGCAGCCATCACGACCCGCAGCCGGGCGTGATCTACGAGTTCTGCCTGGGCCGAGGGTCGCAATACCCAGTGGCCTTCCTCGGCGGTAAGAGACCGCCATACCCAGAGCCGCCGTGGAACGGTACCTTGATCACCGACCAGTACGCGGGCTACAACGCCGTGCTGGACGCGAAGGTCTACCCGCAGCGCCGGTCGGCGTTCTGCGCCGCGCATGCCAGGCGGTACTTCGAGGAGCTCAGCCGCGGGGGCAGCAGTGCCAGCGCAGTGGCCACCGAGGCGCTGCAGCGCTGGGCGAGGATCTACCGCGCCGAGGCGGCCTTCGCCGAGATGGATCACGACAACCGTCGGCGGGCCCGACTGCAGCTGAGCAAGCCGCTGTGGGACGAGTTCGAGGTGTGGCTCAAGCTGCAGCGCACGCTGGTGCTCGATGGCAGCAAGATCGCCGAGGCGATCGATTACAGCCTCAACGCCTGGAAGGCGCTGACACTGCACCTGGATGACGGCACGGTGGCTGTCGACAACAACCTGATCGAGCGGCAGATCAAGCCGTGGAAGCTCGGCGCGAAGAATTGGCTCTTCGTGGGCAGCGAACTGGCCGGCCAGCGCGCAGCAGTGGTGTTGAGTCTCGTGCAGTCCGCCAAGCTCAACGGTCTGGATCCGTGGGCGTACCTGCGCGACGTGCTGGCGCGCATCCACTCGCATCCGAGCCACCGACTCGATGAACTGCTGCCACATCGCTGGCAGCCGAACTGACAAAGATGGGCGTGATCACACAGGCCGCGATGGTCCAGGCGGCCATCGACGTCAACGGCATGGGCCAGGCGCAGAAGGTGCGCTTGGCTGACGAGATCTTCGCTCACCAGCCCAACATGCTTGCCTCAATCTTGGCGTTGTCTCGCATGGGCGTGGGCATGGTGGAACTGGAGGTGCCGCTGCACATCCTGTTCGTGACGTACCAGGCAATGAAGCGCAGCGGTCACGCATGGCCGCTGGTCACGGAAGCTGTGCAAGAGACATGCATGCAGCGCCTGACAGCCCGCATGCGCTTCAACGAAGGGTTGCCAGGCAACTTGGCGGACCAGGTCGTGCAGCAGTTCTGCGATGAGCATCCCGAGCGCTACCTGCTCGCGTTTACCTACGGATACCTCGGTGATCACGACTTGCTGCGGGTGCGCACCGACGCCGAGAAATACCTCCTACTGGCCGCCCTCAACCTCGCGGAGTGCGTCGCCTTCGTTGGGTCCACGACCGCCGCTTGATGATCACGGGTTCCGGGCCCGGTCAACGTGGAACGGCCGGACGCTCACGCTCAACCGGCGATACATGCGGCGTGAAGGCTTGCAGACCCTGAGCGACACTGCACCCACTCGGCTGTCCGCTGTGGCTCGCTGAGTACCGTGCAGCTCAGCCTTCTCCGGGCTCTGGAGCTACACCACGGAATGGGACGCGACCACAAAAAATGCATGAAAACCGAGATCACCCCGAGATGGGAGTGTGGCGCCCAAGAATCGAAGCGAATCAAGACACTCTCTAACCCTGATTTCCCGATCGCCTGACAGCGCTCCCCTTCGGGGGCCAGACAGCGGCGCTCGTCATTTGGCAGGGCCAATTAAATGCCGTCCTTGGATTGAGCTTCGGCAACGAGCTGGCGGTCCCAGACGACCCACGGATTCAGCCGCTGCGCTGCCGCGCGCAATTGCGCCTGAAAGCCTTGCGCGGTCAACGGATCGACGGGCCCTTCGGCGCGCACGAAGTCCGTGGTCAGGTTGTCCACGCCGACCGTGAACAACGAAGGATTGGCCAGCAAGCCGTCGGCGCTCAGGCTCAGGCGACCTTCACGGCCGAGGATCCACGCCAGGTCCAGGCTGCTCTCGAAGCGGCTGCCGGCCACGGCACGCGCGACGTGCTGGTCCGGCACGTAGCCCAGGCCTGCGCCGAGCGAGGTACTCTCGATTTCCGCCGGGAGCTGCGACAGGGTCTGGCTGCCGTCGCTGCCCCAACTCGATATGCGCAACGCCAGGTTGGTCTGCTCGACAACGGGGCCGATGAAGACGACGGGTCGTATCTCCGGCAGCGGCACGGTCGGGTAGCGGTCGTCGCGCGTGTCGAGGAAGAAATAGTTGTCTGGCGAGGGCGCGACATAGGGCGCCGGAATGTCGAGATGGATGATTAATTGGGCCAGGTCGGTGGCTCCCTCGCGGTCGGCGACCGTGTAGGTGAAGGTGTCGCGCAGGACCTGTCCGGCGCCCGCGGCGCCGAGCACGTCGCGGTTCGTCTGGTCGATGGTGTAGGTGTAGCTGCCGTCGGCGTTGAGCACCAGCGTGCCGTAGTGCCCGACGAGCGCCTGCCCCAGCGCGCCGGGCGTGCCCGCGCCAGCCGCATCGCCGGTGCGGATCGCGACGATCCGCAGGCTGTCGCCGCCATCGACGTCCGAGTCGTTAAGCATCACGTTGCCCCTCGCATGCGGAGCCGGGATCTCGCCCTGGGCGGTGTTGCTGTCATCCAGCGCGACCGGCGCATCGTTGGCGCCCTGGATCAGCACATGGAGGCGGGCTTCCGATGTCGCGCCCGCGGTATCGCGCATGCGGTAGGTGAAACTCTCCTGCAGCGTCTCGCCCGCAGTGCGCAAAGCCTCGACGGTGGGGTTCGCGTTGTCCAGTGCATAGCTGTAGCTGCCGTCCGCGCCCAGCGTGAGCTGGCCGAAGCGACCCCTCAGCACCTGGCCGGCCGCGGCCGACTGACCGGCCTCGTTGCGGACGTCGAGCACCTGCCGGGTCTCGCCGTTGGCGACGCTGTCGACGTCGCTGTCGTTGGTCAGCACGTTGCCCGCGGGGTCGACGCCAGGGGTCGTGTTGCGTACGCCGCCGGCCTCGACGGCAAGGGCTGCGTCGTCGGCGGCGATCGGCGCGTCGTTGCGGCCGTCGATGGTGATGCGCAACTCGGCCGTGTCGGTCGCGCTCCAGATGTCGGACAGCGTGTACGTGAACACGTCCAGCAGGGTCTGGCCGCTCGCGCGCAGTGCCTCGACCTGCGGCAGGCTGTTGTCGACCACGTAGTTCCAGCTGCCGTCGGCATTCAGCGTGAGGTCGCCGTACAGGCCGCGCAGTGCACTGCCCAGCGTGCCTGCGCTTCCGCCACCGCGCTCCCCGCCGGTGCGGATTTCGGTGACGACCAGCGCATCGCCCTCGACATCGGTGTCGTTGGCCAGCACGTTGCCGGTGGGGTCCAGCCCGGCCACGGCGTTGTTCACTCCGCCGGCCTCGATGGCCGTGGCGCTGTCGTCGACACCGACGGGCGGGTCGTTGACCCCCACGACGATGACGCGGATCTCGGCGAGATCGTTCAGACCGCCGAGGTCCGTTGACCGGTAGGTGAAGGTATCGCGCACGAACTGCAACGGGCCGAGGGCTTGCACGACCGGATTGCCGGTGTCGATGACATAGGTGAAGTCGCCATTGGCCCCGATGCTCAGCTCGCCGTAGAGGCCTGGCACCACCGTCCGTCCGGTGCCGCCCACGCCTTGCAGCGCGGCACCCGAGCCCTCCGCGCCGATGCGAATGCCAGAGACATGCAGCGCGTCGGGCTGGTCGACGTCGGTGTCGTTGACGAGCACGTTGCGTGACGGGTTGAAGGTCACGCCGAAGCCGTTGTTGGCGACCCCGATGGCACCGTCGTTGGCGGCCACGGGCGCGTCCCACGCGCCCTCGATGGTGATGCGGAACTCGGCGATGTCGGTCGCGCCATCCGTGTCGCGCATCTGGTAGCTGAACACCTCGGACAGGGTGTCGCCGGGCCGCAGCGCCTGCACCGCGGCGAGGTTGTTGTCGACCTGGTAGCTGTAGCTTCCGTCGCTGGCCACGGTCAGGGTGCCGTACAGGCCGGTGATCCCCTGACTGGCGGCGACAGCTGAAAACACACCCCGGCCCGTTTCACCGCCGGTGCGGATGCCCGTGAGGACCCGGGTGTCGCCGGCATCCACGTCGGTGTCGTTGGTGAGCAGATTGCCGGCGGGGTCGATGCCGCGCGTGGCGTTGAACGTGCCGCCGGCCTCCAGCGCCGTCGCGATGTCGTCCACGGCCACCGGGTTGTCGTTGCGGCCCTCGATGGTGATCACGATCGGCGCGGACCCCGTGGCACCCGACAGGTCGCGCAGCGTATAGCCGAACGTATCGACCAGCGTGTCGGCCGGGGTGCGCAGCGCCTGCACGGTCGGGTTGCTGTTGTCCAGCGTGTAGGTGAGCGTGCCGTCGGCATTCAGCAGCAGCGTGCCGTAGGCGCCCGCGAAGGGCGTGCCCACGATGCCGCTGACGGCGCCCCGCGTGACGGCGGACACGGCCAGGGTCTCGCCGAAGCCGTCGACATCGTCGAGCAGCGTGAAGGCATTGCCCGACGGATCGACGCCGGGCGTGCCGTTGTTCACGCCGCCCGCCTCGATCGAGACCACATGCACGTCGGTGGCGACCGGCGCGTCGTTGGCGCCCTGGATGGTCACGGTGAGCGTGGCGCGGTCCTCGGCACCCGCGGTGTCGACCACCGTGTAGCTGAAGCTCTCGCTGAGCGTGTCGCTCGGCAGGCGCAGGGCCTCCACGAGGGCATTGTCGTCGTCCACACGGTAGCTGTAGCTGCCGTCGGCATTCAGAGTCAACCAACCGTAGCTTCCGCGCAATTCGGCACCGAGGGTCCCGGCCGTGCCGGTGGCGGCCTCGGCGCCGGTGCGCACCGAGGACACGGCACTCGTCTCGCCATAGTTGACCGGGTCGCCCACGCCGCCGTCGACATCGCTGTCGTTGGCCAGCACGTTGCCGGTGGCGTTGCTGCCCGGCGTCGCGTTGCGAACGCCGCCGGCCTCGACGGCGGTGCCGGCGTCGTCCGCCGCCACAGGGTTGTCGTTCTGTCCGCGGACAGTGACGATGATTTCCGCCTGGTCGGAGGCACCCTGACCGTCCGCAATAGTGAAGGTAAAGCGCTCGTTCACCTGATCGGTGGATTGACGCAGCGCCTCCACGGCAGGGTTGGCGTTGTTCATGGCATAGCGGAAGCTGCCGTCGACCCTGAGTGTCAGGGTGCCGTAGACGCCGGAGATGGTCGTCCCGGCAGGGTCCACCGGCACGTCGGTCCCCGGCGTCCCCGAAGGCCCGCTGCGCACGAACGTGACGGACAGCGGATCGCCGTCCGGATCGCTCGCGCCACTCAGCACATTGCCGATCGGGTCGACGCCCGGCGTGGCATTGGCCACGCCGCCGCGTTCGGTCGCAAGGGCAAGGACGTCCTGCGCCACGGGCCGATCGTTGACCCCGCTCACGGCCACCACCAGCTGGGCCCTGTCCGTGAGGCCGCTGGTGTCGGCCAGCCCGTAGGTGAAGATGACGTCCAGCGTTTGGCCGACCCGCAGTGCCCGGATCGTGGGGTCGGCACTGTTGACATCGAATTCAAAGGAACCGTCCGCGCCAATGCGCAGCACGCCGAAATCGCCCGAAACGGCCGTGCCGGCGAGGATTCCCACGGCTCCCGTGATCGCGGTGCCATCGGCGGAGGTGGTGCCGCCGGCGACGCCGCTCAGGGCGGGTATGGACGCTTCGGCTCCGACGCCGATGCCGGTGACCTGGAGCACGCTGTTGGGCTGGTCGGTGCGATCGACGTCGAGATCGATGCCGTTGCCGCCAGGCTCGTCGCTGGCGCCGGGTCGGCTGGCGTCGAGGATCACGTTGCCGCTCGGATTCACCCCGGGGTTGCCGGTCGTCGAGGCGGCCTGCGCGAGCGCGAGGTCGTCGCTGGCGACCGGGTTGTCGTTCGCGCCATCGATGACGATGCGCAGTTCGGCCAGATCGCTCAGGCCGGCGGCATCGGTGACCTGGTAGCTGAAGAACTCCCTCAGTGTGTCGCCGGGCACCATGCGCTCCACCGCCGCGTTTTCGTTGTCGACCGCGTAGCGATAGCTACCATCGGCGCCGACCGTCAACGTGCCGTAGGCGCCGGCCACTACCGTGCCGGTTGCCGCGCTGGAGCCCACGGGCACGGCGCGCAGCGGGCCGATGACGACCTCGCGCAGATTGCGGATGCCGGTGACCTGCCGCGTCTCGCCGTTGGCCGCGCTGTCCACGTCGGTGTCGTTGGCCAGCACGTTGCCGAGCGCATCGCTGCCCGGCGTGGTGTTGTGGACCCCGCCGGCCTCGAGCGCAGCGCCCTGGTCGTTGACCCCCACGGGCGTGTCGTTCGCGCCGTGGAGGGTGACTGTCAGTACGGCGCTGTCCTGCAGGCCCTCGATGTCGGAGATCGTGTATTCGAATCGCTCGACCAGGGTCTGGTTCGACAGGCGCAGGGCCTCGACGGCCGGGTTGTCGTTGTCGACGACATACTGGTAGCCGCCGTTCACACCGATCGTCAGGGTGCCATACACGCCGACAACCTGGTTCGCCCCGATCGAGGGAAGCTCGACGTGCGGCTGGCCCAGCAAGCCCGCCGAGATCACCCGGATCACGTCGTCATTGGTCTCGATATCGACATCGGTGTCGTTGGCGAGCACGTTGCCGCTCGGATCCACGCCGAGCAGGCTGTTGCGGGTGCCGCCGGCCTCCACGGCGGCTGCCTCGTCGTCGTTCGCCACCGGCGGATCGTTCACCGGTGCGAGCGTGATCTGCAGCGTGTCCTGGTCGCTCAGTGCGTCGCCGGGGTTCTCGTTGGGCAGTCCGTTGCCGTTGGCATCGCCGCTGTGGCCGCGGTCGTTGGTGAGGATGGTGAGCGTGTCGAGGCCGTTGAAGTCCTGGTTGCCCAGGTAGCTCAGGCCCGCGAGCGCCAGGTTCAACGCGTCGACGGTTCCGTTGAGCCGGAGCGTCGCGGTGCCGGCACCGGACAGGGTCACACCCGGAGGGACGCTCGTCAGCCGAAGGGTTCCATGCAGCACGTTGAGCGTGATGTCGAGCGTGCCGCCGAAGGCATCGACATCGCTGACGGTCAAGCCGCTGATCGGCAGCGGCACATCCTCCAGGCCCTCAGGAGGGACTGCAGGCAGGTGGTTCTCGGGCGCGTCGTTCTGCTGTACGTAGCCCGCATTCGCCGGTGCCGACGCGCCTTCGCCAAGACGGATGACGACCTGGCCGAGCGGGCTCGCGGGATCGGAGTCGATGCGCACACGCAGGTCCCCCAGCGGCTGTGGAAAGCTGACCGTGCCCGCCGGCGCATCGATGCGGAACACGCCCGACGGCAGCACGCCGAAGAGGTAGTGGCCGGCGCTGTCGGTGGTTGAGGCGAAGACGCGGTTGTCGCCCCCGGTGGCCAGGTTGCCGTCGAGCCCGCCCCAGGTCAGGCTCACGGCCAGCCCGGGCAATGGCGGGCCATCGGGAATCGCGCTCGAAGTGGCGGACGCCGTGTCGTCCCACAACGTGCCCTGGATGACGCCGAGGCCGGCGCCTTCCACGAGCACATAGGTGTTCGGCGGCACGCCACTGCCCGTGCGCTCGCCGGTCGGCGTGCCCGGTGCTTCGACGCGGCTGCCGCCCCAATCGGTGAAGTTGTCGGGCAGGCTGGTCCAGGTCAGCCGCGCATTGCTGTTGGGGATGGCCGCGGTGTTGGGCAGCGTGACCTGGTAGACCGCGCGGATGGTCGTGCCCGGATCGATTCGGTCGAAGTCTATAGTGATGCCACTGCCGGACACGAGTCTGATCCCTGCGGGCAGGTTGCCAGCGCCGTACGTCGTGCCGCCAACCTGCAGGCTCAGCAGCGTGTAGCCGCTGCCCCCGGGAAACGAATCTGTGAGCTCGGCGTTGAACGCCGCCAGGCCCCGGTTCTGGGTCAAGGCCAGCGTCACCGTGGCGGTGCCGGTGCCGCCTGCGGGGTTGGGGTCGAAATCGGTGACGCGCTTGTCGATGCCGCTGAAACCGGGCTCCACAATATCCTGGAACAGCGTGCCGCCCTGGGACAGATTGACGCTCCCGGAGCGATCCACCACCTGGCCGGCGAGCGAGGCGCCGGCCACGCTCGCGGCCTGGTTGAGCACGCGTGCATTGAACTCCAACGACACCAGTTCATGGTCCGAGTCGAGGTCGTTGTTGTCGATGGTGCCGAGCTGGAAGGTGAGCACGGTGCTGCCATTAGGACCTGCGCTGACGCCAATCAGCCGGGGATTGAGCACGCCGGTGGGCGCCGCCCCGCTCAGGTCGGGCGTGATCGGCAAGGCTTCCGCGCTGTTCTCGTTGCCGTTGATGTTCAGCGTTCCGCCGGTGATGAGGTCCGGCGTGCTCGACGTCATGGGTTCGTTCGAGATGAACGCGAGGCGCACCGTGCCGTCGTTGATGAAGCCGAGCCCGTTCTGCAGCGTCACCTGGATGTTGTAGTCGCCGACGGTGCCCTGGGCCAGCGTGGCCACCACCCGGTAGCGCACGATCTCGCCGACGGTGACCTGCTCGTGTGGCGCATCGGTCGGGTTGGCCGCGGGGGTGTCGGGCAGGCCGCCGACTCGCGAGAGCTCAAGCTGCTGCAGCACCGGTATCGTCAAAGTGAAGCTGGTCTGGTAGTCATTGAGCACGCCGCTGTTCAGCGGACCGTCGACGCCGGTGCGCTCGCCCACCGGATCGGCGACGCCGCCCGTGGTGCCATCGAGGCTGGTCCATTGCACCGTCGCGGTGTTGTCGAAGCTCGGCTGGCTCGCTGCGCTCGCGTTGACCGTGCCTACCACCGTCAGGAGGATCCGCGCCCCCCTCGGAACATCGATGTCGGCGCCCGCAGCGGTGTGCAGCTGCCGTCCGTCCAGCACGAAGTCGGGACCGCCGTTGTTGGTGGCGCCACCGACATATTGCACGCCGACCAGAGTGAGCCCGTCCAGCTGGGTCGGCAGGTTGTTGAGGAAGCTGATGTCGAAGGCGTCGAAATCGGAGCTGGCCGTGTTGTTCCTGATCTCGATGATGTAACGCACCTGGTCGCCCCGGTCGACGCCGGCGCTGCGCGTCGTGACGGCTGTCTGTTCGATCTGCAGCGTGGGCTCGCGCACCGTGACCGATGGCCTGTTGCCGCTCAAAGCCACCGTGCGGTCGAGCGCGACGTTGCCGTTGGGCGTGTCGCCGTCCGGATCGCTGAAGACGATCTGTGCGTCGTTCTGCAGCACCCGCCCGGCCTGGTTGGCGATGACGTTGCTCGCCACCAGCCGCAGCCGGATCACGAAGCTGTTGTTGTTGGTCAGGTTGTCCGCTGCGGCGCCCGCGGCCGTGAAGCTCAGTCGGGCGCCGACGCCATCGTTGCCGAGCGTGCCGGAGGTCGCGCCGAGGCTGCCGGGCGTCACCGTGCCGTTGAAATCAGCAGCCAGCACGCCGGTCTGCGCCGTCGTCGTGAGGATCTGGTAGCCGACGCCGTTGAATCCGGTGTCCATCCGCAGGCCGGGCGGGATCAGATCATCCACGCGCAGCGTCTGTGTGGCGCCTTCGGGCACGGTGACGATGAGGTCGTAGAGCATGCTCTCGCCGATCACCAGGTCGCTGCCCGTGGTGTGCGGGGCACTGGAATTGCTGTCGCTCGCACTGCCGCCGGCAAAGTTCTTGGCGACCTCGGGGCTCGCCACCTGCTGGCCGGCGACATCGTCGGGATCGGTCGGCGTGAAATCCGTGCCGCCGGGCACGCTCGCGTAGTTGGTCAGCGCGGCCGTGCTCTGCAAGGTGCGTGCGGCGAGGACGGCGTCGTCGACTCGTACGTCGTAGGTGATCACCACGATGTTCTCGCCGCTGGCGTCCGCTGCCGTGCCGGGGCGTCCGGGCCGCAGCGAGGCCACGCCGCCCGCGTCGAGAAAGCCGATCTCGTTGCCGGACACGCTGTAGTCGACACCCGGCGTGAGCAGAGAGCCGTCGCCGCGATGGACCGCCAGGTTGGCCGCGGCAAGGCTGTTGCCGACGAAGGCAAGGCCCGCCGGCAGGGTGATGGTCGTCCGGGCGTCGAAGGCGCCGCCGCCGCCGCGGTTCTCGAGCGCGGTCGCCAGGCGCAAGGTGTCGCCGCCGTCGATGCCGCTCACGTCGCCGTCGACCGCGCCGAGGTCGGTCACGCTGCCCTGGAAGGGCACGCCCGCGCTGCCGGGCGCGTTCCAGACGCCGGTGGTGCCGCTCACCGTGCCGTGCGTGGTGGCCACCACGCCGTGGCGGATGTCGAGCACCGGTTCGGCCACCGAAACGATCGACGCCACGTCCGATGAGATCAAGTGGTTCTTGGCAATGGTGGTCAGCTGGTCCGACTGCGCCAGCACGCTGAGCGAGCGCTGGTCGGCGAAAGGCTGGTCGCCGACCCTCATCGTGAACTGGACCTCGATGCGGCTGCCGTTGATCGTCGGGGTCGCGTAGCTCCCAAAGTCGAAGACGACCGAATTGCCGGGCCCGCTGCTCACGAGATCGATGCCATCCGGATTCGTGTTGCCAGCGCCGAGCGCCCATTGGCCGACGCCGGTGCCCTCGCTCCAGGGCGCACCCGCGACGTTGAACAGCGGCAGCGGCAGGTAGGCTGCCAGGCTGAACCCCTCGTAGTCCCCAGTCACGAGGTCATAGCTGAGGCCGAAGGTGACGACATCGCCCGGGTGCAGTTCGGGCGAGCCCGTGGGCGTCGCGCCATTCACCGACAACAGCTCGATATCGACCTGGTGGGTGGCGATCGTGCGCGAGGCCGCGGACTGGTCGGATTCGTCGAAGCCGGTCAGGTTGATCGCGTCGACCAGCAGCGTGCCCGTCACCGTGGCGTCGTTGTGGAAGGAGTCGCCTTCGTTGATCTCGCTGTGCGGCGCGCCAGAGGGCGGCGTGTAGCTCTGCGATACCACCGCGTTGTAACCGATCACCGCCGTGGTGGCGCCTTCGCGCGTGTTGTCGCCGAAAGCCAGGTCGCCGATGAGCGCGCCGAGCAACAGGCTGCCGGGCGCAGTCTGCAATGACCTCGCGAGGTCGAACACCAGCGTCGTCGTGCCGTCGGCGTTCGGCGTGCTGGTGACGACCAGATCGATGGTCTGCGTGACGCCGCCGCGCGTGACGCTGAAGGTCGCCGGCCCGTTGAGCACCTGCCCGTCGCCAAGTTGGTCGGTGATGGTAAAGGTGCCTTCGCTGAACAGGTTCTCGCCGAAAGCGAAGAAATCGGAGATCGAGAGGTTCAGGTTGTAGTGCAGCGTATCGCCGGGGCCGAGTCCCGGACTGCCGATGTCCGTCTGCAGGCTGGCCTGCTTGATCAGCGCGATCGATCGGGCGACAAAGCTCGCGTTCTCCCCGTCGCCGGTGGCGCTGAAGCCGATGTCGGTGGCCGGCGGCACCACATCTCGCGGGTCCAGCGGGGTCCATCGGCCCACCGCGCTCGGCGCGCCGAAGGCCACCGCGACGGCGTTGCCGGTGCGCGGGTCGATCACCGGCGTGCCCGCGGCGCCGACATCGGGCACGTAGAAGCCGACCGCCGTGCTCGACGGCCCGCTGAGCGAAGCGTAGCTGATGGCGTAAGAGGCGATGAAGGTGTCGCCGCTCGCAATCAGCTCGGCAATCTGCGCCGGGTCGGTGACCACCGTTCCGTCGGGCAGCGTGATCTGCGCCAGCGCGCCGCCGCTGCCCGGCGTGATGCTGGTGACCTGGACGACCTCCGGCAGCACTTGCGTGATCACCACACCGTCCAGTGTCTGCCCGGCTGCGGGCGTGACAGTGACGGTCTGTGAATGCGGGTAGTTCGGCCCGGCGGCGGTCTCGCCCTCGGGCACGTCGATCGACTGCTGCAGCGTGACCAGCGTCGGGTGCACGACGAAGGTGTGCAGCGCTGCCTCGACCAGACTCGGGTCCACGGTCGGATTGTCGAGCGCGTCGTTGCCGAACTGGAAGCCGCCGCGGGTTTTGATGCTCAGGTCGGCCGCCGGATTGCTCAGGCTGGTGTCGGCCAGATTGCTGAGTCCGGCCGTGACCTGCACAGGAATCGTCGGCTGGTCCTGCGACACGCTGCCGTAGGGCAACTCGAGCACCACGAACTGGTCGCCCGGGCGCATGCCGACGCTGGCCGCGTTGATGATCAGTGCATTGCCGCTCGCGTCCCTCGCCAGCGGATGCGTGGCGTTGCCGGCCGCATCGAAGGTCAGCACATAGGACTTGACCGGCTGTCCCAGGTACGAGGCCGAGACGAAGGTGACGCCGTCGTCGCCGTCGCCGTCGCTGCCAGTCGCGGGCAGGAACAGATCGACGTAGGGCGCGAAACCGTCCTGCACCGAGCCATTGTCGAAGTTCAGCGTGAAGCTGAACTGTCCGCCGAGCAGCACGTCCGCCCCGCCTGAGGGCAGACTGACCGTCGGGCTCGCGTCGGCCAGCAAGCCGTGGAAGCCGGCAATGGCATCGGCGCTCAACGCGATGGGCTTGTCGACATCGCCGCTGCGGACTTCCAGCGTCCAGTTGCCGCCGGCGGCTGCGCTGCCGGTGTTGTCGTTGGAGGCACCCACATCGGCGCCCGTCCACTGCGCGAGTGCGCCGATCAGGGCCTGGCCCGCGGCGCCGGCGCCCACATTGCAGCCGTAAAGCTGGATGTCCGCGCCGGGTGCGAGTTCGCCGCGCCAGTTGCCGAGCACACTGCTGGCCTGGTCGATGTTGTCGCTGGTGAGAGTCCGGTTGCCGAGCGTGAACTGGCCTGCCGCACCGTGCGAGAAGATCTGGATCGAATCGACGGGACCCATTTCGGCCAGCGCCGCGGAGATGGCGGCCAGCCCGTCGGTGCGGCTGTCGACCACCAGCAGCCGGGCGTCGGCGGGGAGCTGGGTCGTGAGCTGGTCGCGGTTCTCGATGCGGCTGTCGATCACCACCAGCTGATGCGGGGCGGGGGGCGTCGGCGTGGAGGGGGGCGGCGCCTCGGCGGCGGGGCGCGCCGCAGCAGCAGCGGTCTCGACGGGCGTTGCCGTTGCCGCGTGCGCCGGATCGGCATGGTGCTGCTGGTCGACCGCCGACGCCGCCGCCCCGTCAAAGAGGATGCGCGGCTCCAGCGCCAGGGCATGAGACTGCGGACGGAACGAGACGAACATTTGGATGCCGACCTTTCCCATGTGCATCGCCCTGCACGGAGCGCATTCCCATGCACTGCCACGCTTTTAAACGCCTCCTCCCAATTTGTCATCATGGGGCTGTGCGTGACACCCACCGATCTGCGTAAGCGAAGGTAATCTTGCTGCTTAGCCTCCGTGGCCGCCTCACCCGGCCGCTGGCGGTCTCGCGGGGCTGCGCGCATCGCGGCGAAGGGAGCGCACGGCCAGGGTTCCCTGGCGCGCCCATCCTCCTGCCTGGCCCTTCGGCTTCGTCCCGCCCGTTCGCGCGTCACTCGTACTGCCCCATCGGCTTGCGGTTCATGAGCTTGGCATCAGAATTGCCGGCTGATCGGCATCACGCCGACGCTGGCGACCTTCACGCGTCCGCGCACGGACGCGCCGCGAAGGAAAAGAGCACGTCTTCCAGGGTTGAACCTCGCGGGCCATCAACCGTGCGCGGCGCGGTTCTGCCGAAGTCTCGATGCGCGCCAAACCGACCCGCTGCTGGAACGTGGGGCGCGGCGAGATGACATGGCGCCACAGCAAAAAGGGAAGGGCTCAAAATGGAAGGATGCGCCGGATTTTTTTTCCAGAAGTGATCCGATCCGGCAGTCCGTACGTATGCGAGCCACGTCGTGCAGACAACCCGATCGCACGTCGTTTTTTTCCAGGCAATCGGCGAGGCAGATTATTGGAGCGCGCACTAGAAAGGCGGCACGCAATGAACTGGAAGGCGATCTACAAATACCCTCAGTACCTCCGGCTTCTTGAGCCAGGAGACACCGGCTTGTTTGTCTGCAGCGGTGCAGCAAGAGGCCGTCTAGGGACGGTTTGCGCAATATGGGTCAAGGAGCACTCAGGATGGGTCAGCTCAGGGTCAGCTGCCGGGAACATTTTCTGGACCGAAGCTGTTCCTGCTGGACTTCTGGTCGGACGACGGGCCTCGTCCATGAGCGGTCGTGCCAACGATGCCCCGCCCATCTTTGAGGTCCAACCACTCGCCGGCAAAGTTGCCCCGATCTCTTCGGGCAGCCTCGCGGACGTGATGTCGGACTGGGTCCCTTGACGCCTCCAGAGCTCCCATTGCCGCTTGCCAGCCCGGCATTCCCACGGGGCAGCTTGGCGCTCAGTGCGATCCGCGCGCTGTCGCTGCGCCGGGCGAGGGCCTGGGAACCAACTTTCGTGATGGTCGACTGAAGCGACTAGTGCTCCGATGCTGCGACAAGTCCTGGCCTCCAGCCGCTATCTCATGATCATTCCGGTGATCGTGACGTTCCTGGGCTCAGTGGCGTTGATCGTCTTCGAGACGATCGCGCTTGGCTCGGGTTTCATTGAGACCGTCCGACATGGATCGTTCTCAAGCAAGGCAGTCAAGATCTTCGCTGCGCGGGTTGTTGAAGCCGTCGATGGTTTCTTGATCGGAATTGCCATTTACATCATCAAGCATCGGCCTTTATTCGCTTTTCATTGACGATGAGTTGCCATTGCCCAAGTGGCTTGAGGTTCACGATCTCGACACCCTGAAGGCAAATTTGGTCGGTGTCGTCATTGCCGTCTTGGCAGTCCGTGTTTGGCGGGAGGCGGTCGCTTGGGACGGCACCAGCGACATCGCTGCATTCGGCGCAGCGATCGCGCTCGTCGTGGCGGCGCTTACGCTCTTTCTGATGAAAAATAACGACCCGAGGCACTAGTCCACTGAATCAGAAGAATTGGTGGTGTCGGCGTTGGGGATTGTCGTACTTCCACTTCAGCGGCTTGGGGTCCTTGTTGTGCTGACGGATATATCGCATGAGTTTTTTGTCAAGGTCTGGATTTGACCCTGTCGGGCGGACGTCGTCGGCCCCGACGTCCGGAGTCGGCTGGCAGCGGACTCAGGGTCCGAGGCGACGGCTACGATCGTGGACGGGCAATGAATTAGTTCGTTTCGCTCCCAATGAGCGGACCAGCGTCTGGAATTCGGGCGACCTTTGAAGCGCGACGCGGCCGGCGGCAATAAGCCGCGTCACTTCCTCGTCGCTGATCGAGAACGCGGTGGGGACCTGCAACAGCCCGACCCGCAACTCCTCGTCGGCAGCATCCCTCAGATTGACGGGGACGACATAGATCTCTGCGTCGCTTGCGAAAGGGTCGGAGCCATCAGCGCCACGCGCGTGCAGGTCCTGCCGCCACTGGCTCGCGCTGTCGGCAAGAAATTCCTGCGTCTCCATGGTTGCTCGCGCGCCAGCGCCGAAAAGCAGCGTGTCCGCAACCGCCCTGATACCTGGCAATCGATCGTTAGCATCGATGTTGTTGGTCGGATCTCTCTCCGAATTGACCGTGATAAGCACCATTTTTCTTACAGCGCCCCGCGGAACCCCGGCGTCCCTAAAAGTTCTGCCCAGCCCCCCACCCGCAAGCGCACGATCAAGAAGGGTACGCACGCCGAGGTTGTCGGCGACCCCGCCATCCACCAAATGAATATACGGTCGCCGATCGGCATCGAGATAGCTGTTGGCCCGCGCCCGGAACATACGAACGCGGTAGGAGTCACCGGAATTCGCCCCGACAGTGGCGGCGATTCCCCGTCCGCGACACTCGAGCGCGAAGTTCTTCAAGGTCGTCGGGCTCAGGAGCACCGGAACTGCCGACGAAGAAGCGACCGCGAACGACAGCGGCACGCTTCGCAAGTCGGAGCAGATCAATGAAAACTGGTCGGCCGTGAAGTCGAATGACGTGCCGAGCGACATGTCTGTCGCCGAGATCACAAGCCGTGGACTTCGGGGATCTCGCTCCAAATCGGCATAGGTCTTTCCCCGGTACAGTTGGTCCAGCCGGCGCGCCAACAAATGGGATCGCCCGTACCAAGGCGAAGTCAAATCGTACAGGCTTGTCGGGCGCAGCGCCTGGAGGATCAAGCTGTTTTGAAAATTCTGCCGCAAGAAGGCATGCTCGAAGTCTGCCAAGCCATTGGCACCGAATGCGGCGTAGTAAGCAGCCAAGATGCTTCCGCCAGAGACGCCACTGATCACATCCGTAGCCTCAAGTAGATTGGTATGGCGCCCGTTCCAGACGAAGGTGGTCTGCTGGAGCTCGCTCAGTACGCCAAATCCAAACGCCGCCGCCCTTGCTCCGCCGCCTGACAGCGTTATCGCCACTAATATTGTTGGATCTCGATCCGAAGCCGAGTAAAGCCGCTCCGGCCCGTCGTCGTTCAAAGGAATGTTTGCCCAGGGTCGCAAAGTCGAGCACCCTGCGACGCAAAGGATGAAAATGGCGCAAAGCGTTCGCATGAACGGCATCGCTTTCTTTCATTCAAATTTGTTCGAGCGCCTTGGCGGCGTCGGAGTTGGTCCGTAACCTTGGCAGGTATTGCGGGTACTCACGCTGCATGAAATCAATCAGGCCTTCGCGCACCGTGCAGCGCAGGTCGAACGCAAGTGCGGATGAGGCTGCGGTGCAGAGCACGCGAATCTGCATCGCGCGTTCTGTGGCGTCGGTCACTCGCAGGTTGAAGAATCGGCCGTCCCATTCGGGTGCTGCCTTGACGATGCGCTCGACCTCCGCCCGTAGCGGCGCTAGCGGCATGGCGTAGTCGGCGAAGACGAAGACCGAGCCAAGCAACCGCGAGTCGTGGCGCGTCCAGTTCTGAAACGGCCTTTCGACAAAGTAGGTCAGGGGCAAGATCAGCCGGCGGTCATCCCAGATGCGCAGGACCACACACGTACCGTTGATCTCCTCGACCCGTCCCCATTCGCCCTCAACCAACAGCACGTCGTCGATCCGGATGGGCTGCGCCAGCGCGATCTGCAAGCCGGCAATAAAGTTGCTGAGAACGGGCCTAGCTGCAAAGCCAGCCACGATACCAACAAGGCCGGCCGACGCCAGCAAGCTGGCCCCTACTTCGCGCGCGCCAGGAAAGGTCATCAAAATGAACGCTGCGCCGACTACCAGAAGGACCGAATTGGCAGTGCGCGCCAAAACCCGGGCTTGGGTGAACAAGCGGCGGGATTCGAGATTCTCTCGAATGTCGGCCGCATGCTGTTTTATCGTGCCGTCCGCAAAGCCACTGACCGCGCGAATCACGAGCCAGGTTGCCGCGGCGATTAAACAAATCCCATTGAGATGTCGAACATTGCCGAGGTAACTCAGCTCTTGCGGGAGCGCCTGCCACAATGCCAGGAGGGCCCCCAACGGCAGGACGGCCTTCGCGGGGCGTTGAATGTTGAGCAGAGTTGCATGCAGGACCGGCATCAAGCGGGTCATGCGCTCTAGCACCGGGCCGCTCGCGTGGTGCACCAGCAAGGCTAGCGCCGTAACGAGCAGGGCCGCCAGAAACGGCACGAACCAAGCGTTGGAGGCAAGTTGCCGGACCATGATCGAACCGAGGCGCGGGCGCTACTGGTCGGCTGATCCAACTGTCGGTTCTGACTGCCTAGAATCCGTCGGTTTGGGCAGTCGCAACATTCGTATGCCAGCGTAAGCAACGGCGACCGTGAGCACAGGGCTTACATAGCAGAAGACCGCGTAGGGCGCATAGCTGAGCGTGGCAACTCCCAACGTTGCAGCCATATAGGCGCCGCAGCTGTTCCACGGAATCAGTGACGAAGTGGGGGTTGCCGTGTCGGCCACGGCTCGAGAAAGGCAAACGGGAGCGAGGCCTCGGCTTGCAAAGGCGATCCTGAACATCCGCGCGGGAAGCACAACGGCAATGTATTGGTCCGCAGTGGCGGCGTTGGTCGCAACGACTGAGGCGACCAGCGAGGCAACCAAGGCGCCGTCCGACTTCGCCTTCTGAATGACGGGCGAAATGAGGCGATCAAGAACACCGCACTTCTCCACCACGCCGCCAAACGCCAGAGCCGTGATAACCAGCCAGATTGTATCGAGCATACTTTCCATGCCGCCGCGTGACACCAACACGTCCAACGATGCATACCCGGTTGAGGCACTGTAGCCGCTGGCAAGTGCCAACCAAACCCCCTTCAGCAAAGCGAGCCAGTACGGCACCCCTTCACGTGCAGCAGCGAACGCCGCCACCCGCTCGGGCGCGACAATAACTGCGAGCAGGCCGCCTGCGATCGCGCCAAGAAAGATGGAGGTGAAAGGCGGGAACTTAAACAGCGCCATGGTGACCACCGCCGCCAACGGTAGAAACAAGACAGGCGACATGTGGAATGCGCTGCTCATCGACGCGAGCTGCTGGCCGGCATCGAAATCGCCGGGCTTACCAAGTAGCAGGAAGACTGCTAACGTGATCGCCAGCCCAACGACCGATGTCAGCAGGGTCTCCCGAATGTGGAGATAGATGTTGTCGACGCCGGCCGCGGTGGCAGCAAGCGTTGGCGAACTGGAAATCGGCGAACACTTATCGCCGAAATAGGCCCCCGAGACGACCGCGCCAGCCGCGATCGCGGAGTTCAGTCCCATGTTCTCCGCGATGCCCATCAAGCCGATGCCAATGGTGCCGGCGACGGTCCAAGAACTCCCGATGCTGAACGAAATGACGGCGCACAGCGCCGCGGCAGTGACGTAGAAATAGTTCGGGCTGAGGATTTTGAGTCCGTAGTAAACCATCGCCACGATAGTTCCGCTGAGCGCCCAAGCGCCGACCAAGGCGCCAACGGCGAACAAGATGAATATGGCTCCGATGCCAGTGCTCACGCTTGCCGAAGCTGCCTCACCCAGCGCCGCAAGCGAATGGCCGCGGCGCCACCCGATGAAAACGGCGATCATCGTGGCGACGATCAACGCGACTTGATTCGGCCCGCCGGCGCCGGCGTCTCCAAACAGGAAGTAGGACAGCCCTACCAGCAAAACGAGACTGGCGATCGGAATGATCGCTTCGGTCAGGCTGACCTGCTGCACGTTCTCTGGCCGGTTCATCGATACCCTTCCCCAAAGTTCAAGACATCACGTGCCGCGCATCGGAAACAGAGCGTCGCATCACCGCAGACGGGCATATGCTGAGTCCAGCCCCCGCCCAAGTTTCGCGCGAGTCATGTCATAGAGAGAAACGCAAAATTGCTGCAAGGTGTTGCCCTTCTGGCAGGTCCTGTGCCCGCACCCCGAGCACACGCGCCCCTGATGCAAGAGCGCACATTGCAATCGCGTCAAAAACCCCATAAGTGTCCTTCGACGATGCATCACTCAAGGTGATCGCGCCGGTTGTTTCGTCATAGGTCCCGCGAACCGTCGCGTCGATATCGATCAAGAGCGTGTCAATCGCGCCCAGTGCGGCCGCCCGCCCCGCGTCGGCAAGATCGCTGGTGGCCCGGCCAATCTGCAGGCGCGAACTGAATTGCGAACGAAGTTCTTCGAGTTGCCGCGCGTAGAGATGATCGAGCAAAGGCCGCGCGGCCGCCGCGAGTTCGAGCGCAGTGCTCCTCTCGGCGTTGCCGGCGACTCCCTCGGCCGCGAGTTCGACCGAATTGCAGACCGTGCGGAAGATTGAGGCCAATGGCTCTGCCGACGCCAAGAAGAGGGGCAGCTTAATCCCGGAGAGGACGGGCCGGAGCGCCGCATCCACCTTCCTCGCAAACTGCACCAAGCGCACCTTTTTACCTTCGGACCCGGTGATCCTACCGCTGGGCGACCGATCATTGATAGTGTCAAGGCCTGCTGAACTCGCGGCATCTGTGGGCATTTCAGCGACCTGCACTTCGACAGGTGCACCCTCGGCAAAGAATTCGATCAGGCGAACCTGGTTCTCGGACAAGGCCAAGACCAACGCTGCGTGCGGGAACGTGACGGCCCGCACCAACGGGCTCAGATGAAAGCGCCCGGATACCTCGACCTGCGACTGAAGGCTGGTTGCAAGCCTGAAAGTCCAGATGTGGTCGGTCGTGGCCAGGATCGCAAGGCTGTTGGCTTGGAAGCGCCAGAACTCGTAGTCGGCGATCAACTCTTCGATGTTTTCCTCAATCGGCAGGCGACGTTTGCGCTCGATACCCGCGTCATCAAGCTGCTGCATCGCGGATTTCAACAAGTTGCCAAGTTGTATCCGGCTCGCGTCGGTGTGCTGGGACAACTGGGTCGTCGGAAGGTAGATCGAGACGCAGGCATCGACGCGCGTCCGAAAAAGAACATCGATCTGTTCGCGCGTCGGGATGTCGAGATGAAGCATAGATTTCTCCAAAGATTCTTCTGGCCGACTTAACAACAGTGGCGCGTTCGGGAGAAGTCGAATCTGCGCCCCACGCCTTCGGAGGGCATCGCTCTATCCGCTGCACTACTGAGGCTGAAGGTTTTGAGATCTTGGCAGCACTGACCAGCCATGCTTTGAATGGTCGCAAGACTGTCCGCCAACTTCTGATCTTTGGCAAGTCTTCCGAACCGTCACTACCAACATAGAAGGGGCTCTAACACCGTGACGTTGTGGGCGACCGCCCAGCCCAGCGCGAATGGCGGGCAGGTGTAACAGACCGAATTAGTGCCGCCAGTTAGCGCTTGATGGTCATCTCGAGGAGCGCGATTCTTCGGGGTCGCGTTATACGCATCGGACCGGCAACTGGATCACCGGGTAAACACAGTCACTGCACACACGATCCGACGCAACATTCGAGGATTCATTCGCGCCGCGCGTCGCGCGTATTGGCGTCTCGCGGCGAATCCACAGAAGTTCGTTGCCGCCCACGACCTCTCTGTCGGGTGCATGCATTCGTCATGAACTCAGCCTATCGAGGCTGTCTCAGTGATGCGGCGCTTGACAAAGAAAACGGACGCATTGATGCTGCGATCCGACCGTTTGAGAGTCGGAAAAAGCCAAGGGCGTTCTTTGGGCACGTTTGCCTACGCATCGGAAGTAATGTGACAACTCGATGACAACTCCTTCAGGCTGAGAGTGCGACCCGCTCTAAAGTCACCACCCTTGGAGAAGGCGGATTCCATGGCTTCGAATGAGCAGAAGATGTCCCGCATGCAGCTCACCGCCATGGTGGTGGGTGGCATGATCGGTGCCGGGATTTTTTCCCTGCCAAGGACTTTTGCAAACGCCACAGGGCCCTTCGGTGCCGTCATCGCATGGCTTATCGCGGGCACTGGCATGTACATGCTGGCGCGAGTGTTTCAGGCACTGGCGGAGAGAAAGCCAGAGCTCGATGCGGGCGTCTTCGCCTATGCAAAGGCTGGCTTCGGCGACTACCCGGGTTTCTTGTCCGCGTTTGGCTATTGGATCGGGAGCTGCATCGGAAACGTCTCGTACTGGGTACTGATCAAGTCCACGCTTGGCGCATTCTTTCCAATCTTCGGTGAGGGCAACACTGTCGCCGCGATTTTGGTTGCCTCTCTCGGAATTTGGTCCTTCCATTTCATGATTCTTCGAGGTGTAAAACAGGCGGCGTTCATCAACAGCGTTGTGACCGTGGCCAAGATCATTCCAATCGTGGTGTTCATCGTGGTCATGGTCTTCGCCTTCAAGATGGACCTGTTCCGCGCCAACTTTTACGGCGGCGAGGGCGTTCAGGTAGGCATCTTCGAACAAGTGCGAGCGACCATGTTGGTGACGGTTTTTGTCTTCCTGGGTATTGAAGGCGCGAGCGTGTATTCGCGATTTGCCAAGGAGCGCACAGATGTGGGCAAGGCCACCATCCTGGGCTTTATCAGTGTCACGACGCTGATGGTACTGGTGTCGATGCTGCCCTACGCCGTGCTGCCGCGGTCCGACATAGCGGGCATGCGCCAACCCTCAATGGCAACGGTTCTCGAAGGTGTGGTCGGGCCCTGGGGCGCCATCTTCGTCAGCGTCGGCCTGATTGTCTCGGTGCTCGGCGCGTATCTGGCCTGGTCGCTGATCTGTGCAGAGGTCATGTTCACTGCAGCCAAAACCCGTGACATGCCTGCGATTTTCGTTAAAGAGAACAAAAACAAAGTGCCGGCAAATGCGCTGTGGCTGACCAACATCATCATTCAGATGTTCGTCATCACCACCTACTTCTCGAGCGATGCTTTCGCGCTGATGCTCAATCTTACGAGTTCGATGGCGTTGATCCCGTACCTGTTCGTGGCAGGCTACGGCCTGATGATCTCCAAGCGCGGCGAGAGCTATCAGCTGAGACCGAGCGAGCGCAAGCGAGATTTGATCATCGCGTCGATCGCCGTGGTCTACACGGTCTTCATGATCTACGCCGGCGGCCTCAAGTTCATCCTGCTGTCCGCAGTCCTCTATGCGCCCGGCACGGTGCTTTACATCTGGGCCCGACGTGAGCAGAAGAAGACGGTGTTCTCCCCTACTGACTGGATCGTCTTCATCATCGCCGTGTTGGGTGCTGCAATCGGAATCTATGGACTGGCGACAGGGTTCATCAGCATCTAGTCGCACGGGTTGGTAAATCGGTTCATCGTTTTAATCTTTGGAGGTCATCATGACGACTGCAGAAGGCAAGGAAACGACGTTCGGCGTGCACTCGGAGGTCGGCCAGTTACGCAAAGTGATGGTGTGCGCACCGGGCCTCGCGCACTCGCGGCTCACGCCCAGCAACTGCGACCAGCTTCTCTTCGACGACGTGCTCTGGGTGGAGAACGCCAAGCGCGACCACTTCGACTTCATCACCAAGATGCGCGACCGCGGCGTCGAAGTGCTGGAGATGCACAACCTGCTCGCAGAGACCGTCGCTGTGCCCGAAGGCAAGAAGTGGATTCTCGACAACCAGGTCGTGCCCAACCAGGTGGGCCTCGGCTTCATCGACGAACTGCGCAGCTACCTCGAAGGGCTCGACAACCGCGCGCTGGCCGAGACGCTGATCGGCGGCCTGTCGACCCACGACTTTCCAGAGACGCACGGCGGCAAGGCGCTGGAGGTCGCGCGCGAGGCCGCCGGTGCCACCGAGTACCTGCTGCCGCCGCTGCCCAACACGCTCTACACCCGCGACACCACCTGCTGGATCTACGGCGGCGTGACGCTCAATCCCCTCTACTGGCCCGCGCGCCACGAAGAGACCATCCTCACGACCTCGATCTACAAGTTCCATCCCGACTTCTCCGGCAAGGTGAACGTGTGGTGGGGCGATCCGACCGAGGATCACGGCCTGGCCACGCTCGAAGGCGGCGACGTCATGCCCATCGGCAAGGGCAACGTGCTCATCGGCATGAGCGAGCGCACCTCGCGCCAGGCCATCAGCCAACTGGCGGCCACGCTGTTCAAGAAAGGGGCCGCCGAGCGCGTCATCGTCGCGGCCATGCCCAAGATCCGTGCGGCGATGCACCTCGACACGGTCTTCACCTTCGCCGACCGCGACTGCGTGCTGCTCGCGCCGGACTTCATGAATCAGACGCGGACGTACTCGTACCGTCCGAGCAGCCATCCGAGCGGCGTCGAACTGCATGCCGAGAACAAGCCCTTCGTCGACGTCGTGGCGCAGGCGCTGGGCTTCAAGAAGCTGCGCGTCGTGGAAGCCGGCGGCAGCGACTACCAGCGCGAGCGCACGCAATGGGACAGCGGCGCCAACCTGGTGTGCGCCTCGCCGGGCGTGGTTTATGCGTACGACCGCAACACCTACACCAACACGCTGCTGCGCAAGCAGGGCATCGAGGTGATCACCATCGTGGGCGCCGAACTCGGACGCGGCCGTGGCGGCGGCCACTGCATGACCTGCCCGATCGTGCGAGATCCGGTGGAATTCTGAACGTACTGCTCGGCGAAAAAGGGAACGCCATGCCTCGTCGGAGGTTTTGCCTGTCCGACAATTTCGCTACCTCCGGCCTATCGGCGTCTTCGTCTTTCTGGAGTTGCGTTAGCCGACCTGATCATCAAGTTCGAGGCGACTCCGTTCTGCTGTGCTTAGATTCCCAAAGTATAGACCTGCGCGGCCAGGTGGCGAAGTCGCCCGGCGCTCTTGCTGATGGTGCGCGCCGCGGCATCCTGCATAAATACGCCGACCCTGCCTCCAGCCGCGGTCGAACCGGCTCAATCGACGCCTCCGGCTGATGAGCTGACCCTATGGAGGCTTCCGCAACATCTGCCGTCAGCGCCGTGCTCGACCTGCATGTGGCCGACCTTAGGCAGCTGTTCAACTCAATGGACCCGGCGCCCTTCCGCGAGCGTGATCTTGATGGGAAAGCGCTGGCTTATATCGTGGACTGGGCGCAGGAAGTGCCGCCGAGGCGACGTCTCGAACTGGTCGTGCACCTTGATGTGGAGTACGTGTCCGACGCCGACGCAGCGATGCTCGAGGACGCTGTTGACGAATACTTCCGCCAACGCGCACTGGCCACCCGGCGCGGCCTGCGCAAGTTGTTTCGGATTGGACGCATCAGCCTGCTGATCGGCGTGCTGTTCGTTGGTGGCGCCGCGATCGTTGGCGAATTGATCGCCGGCGTCATCAGCAAGACCCGCTATGCCACCCTGATTCACGAGAGTCTGGTGATCGGTGCCTGGGTCGCTTTGTGGCGGCCGATGGAGATATTCCTGTACGACTGGTGGCCGGTTCGCGCCGAAGCGGGACTCTACGAGCGACTGAGCAAGATCAAGGTCCGGCTCGTCCGCTCAGGCAGCCAGAAAGGGTTGCTGGCTTGAGAGAAGGCGATATGCAGCACACCTGCTTCACTACACACCCTTCGCAGCCTTCTGCTGCGTCCGTCCGGCACGAGGGAATCGACATGCTCTGCCTTGTCGACAGTGTGCCTGTGCAGCCGGCAGCGGCAGCGGCGGCTGACTGCGACAAGTTGCCGGCTTGGTGACGCCCGAATGCGCAACTTAGGCAGTTGTTCATCATCAGGAGGGAGGTCGGGAATGCTCATCGAAATGCTGCTAGGGGTCATTGCCGAAATGCGCGGACCACTCCACCCGTATTGGCGATCAGTCGCGCGAGCATTTTTCGTCTTGACAATAGTGCTGGGGACGAATGCGACCTTCGCCGCCGACCCCGATGTCGCACGTGCCAGGCAGCTGGTCGGCGACGGTATGTATCAGGACGCCTACGAACTCCTAGCATCTTTCGCAAGTCTTAGCGACGCCGACGTCACCTATCTGCTCGGCCGCGCCGCTCTCGGCCTGGAACGAGGCGACGAGGCAAAGGCGCTTTTCGAACGCAGTCTTGCGACTCGACCTGACTTTCCGCCGGCGCACCTTGGATTAGGTCGTGCGTACTATCTGCTTGGCCGGTACGCTGAAGCGAAGATCGAGTTCGAGACCGTGCTTCGCTTCGACAACTTGCCGCAAGACGTTATGTCGCAAGACGAGATCTACGACCAGGCGGCGCGCCAGTCGCTCGACGAGAACAAGCCACTGACGCATTTCGCCTACTTGGAGACCGGCATCGGCCAGTACCGCGTCAACGAGACCGTCGGGACGCGCGCGCTTGGCGGCGGCGACCGGCGCGACACCTTTTACAACGCGCGCGGGGGCGGCGGCATCAACTACGCGCTGCAGAACGGCTACTCCATTGACGCCACGCTGGACTATCGCTACCGCAACTATGACAACGCCGACAGCCGGAGCGACTCCGACCTGCGCTGGAATCTGGCCGGCAGCAGGGCGTTTGGCGAGAACAATCTCGCCGCAGGCTTCAGAGGCCGCACGAGCTATCGTGGCGACGGCGACTACCGCAACGATGTTTCGATCTACACGGACTATCGCATGCGGTATGACCCGGACAATCAATTCACCCTCAGCGCGGATGTGCGACGGCGGCGATACCCTGAGGGCCCTCTCCGCGCCAGGAGCCGGACCACGGCGCTGGTTTCCGCGGGTTGGATTCGCTCATTCATGGAGGGTGACGGAAGTTTCTCAGTCACTGGGCACGCCGGCCACAACTACGCAACGAGCAGGCCAGACGGCTCGTCCGACGTCTTCGGCGCCACCGCCGCGCTGGATTTCACGGTCAACAAGCAGTGGAGCTGGGGGACGTTTGTGTGGTGGGAGCGGGATGCCTACAACTCGGACAACATCCACTTCCACCCCGATACGCTCGGCAACGCAGTCCTGCTGCGGCGTCGTGACAACCTGTACGAAGTGGGGGCCTATCTGGTGTGGGAGTTCGCGCCGACATGGACGCTGCGGCCGGAGTTGCTCTGGATCCGCGATCAGAGCAACTCGATCGGCTTGAACTACAGCTCGACCGAGATTTGGCTGAATGTGCGCAAGAGTTTCTAGAAGCACATGAATGGCCGCTCGTGTCGGCGGCGTCAGAAGATGTCGCGCTGGCCCTGCCGCGACTTAAGGTCTGTGGCCCTCCAGGTAGCGCCTGAAGTTGCGACCGGCGCGCAGCGCAATCACGCATCACTCGGCCACAGAGCTTGCCGCCCCTGTTCCTCGCATGGGGCAGCGCAATCCTCGTGATCCGACGCAACGGAACACCCGGTGATCGCATTGCACGCTCCTCGCGCCATCAACTTTTGCATTCATCCCACACGTCGCCCCATGAGCACCTAATCCGGGAGTCCCGGGGGTTTGACATCGCCGCGAGAGATGGCGAGCGGGCGTCGCTTACGACGAACGCAAACGCGAGGTGGTAATTCGGACCAACGAAGCCGTTCCGCTTTTTGACAGCGGCGCCACCTCTCCACACCCTTCGCGTCTTTTCCGCTTCAGCGAGCGAAAGTTGACTTGCTTTACTCCCAGAGACCGTCGCAAAATCCACTTAATGAGTGCCCTGTCATTTTGGGATGCATTAACCCGCGAAGGTGGCGACTTAGGCGTCATATTCGCTCAGATCGAGCGCAGGGACGCCGAGGCGCTGGCCGAGTTGACCATCGGACTAAGAATACTATCGCTGCTTCTCACCTTGTCTGGCTCTGCGTTAGCGCTCTTCTTTGTGTCGCCCGAAGAAAGTCTCGCAACTGACCCTTCGCTGCTTGATGATCCTCTCCTTCGCTTCCATCATGCGTATGTTTCTCACTTCCCGATTGTTGCAATCACTTTGCTGATAGCGAACTTATTGATAATTGGTGGGCTTCTGTACGCTCAAATCCGTACAGGATGGCCGCGCAATCTGGTCCGAGAATTCGGGCTTGGAAACGGAACGACCAAATCGATGGAATCTTGGCGTTCAATTTTTCTTGAGAGGCTTGAAGATTCCACTCACACAGCGGAACGCATCGAAAAAATCATATTCCTCGGGGCAACTTTGGTCATCATCATTATTCCGGTGCAACTGGCCGTCGTTGCCGCGCTCGTCACCATATTTAGGAAGGCCATGGCATGATCCATAGACATGATCGTCGATGTCGCAGGGTACGCGGAGTGCCCAACATCCTAAAGTTGCACGCCGGGGCGTGTAGAGCTACTTTTACGCCCAAAGCGACGGCGATTAGCTTTTGACAAAGTGGCCACATAAGCTGAGAGACTGTTCGATCATTTGGGCCCGCCTTTGTCGCATTGCAACGAGTAGGGTCCGCGGCGACTGCAAGAGCATGGGCAAAGGCGTCGGCGACCTGCGCTCTGACTACGGCTTTTGTTGGCCGGTTGGCTGCGGCCTGCCAGCGCTCGGCGGGCAGCAGGCGCTCTCGGCCACGAAAGGTGAGGTTGTGTTCGATCCACACCGAGCCGTTGCGCATAGATCGATGCAGGCCAAAAAGCGTGGCCAATTCCAGCGCCGGGAACGCGCGTTCACGGTCGTAGCCCGACACGAAGGCGGGCGGCGTGCCCTGGGTCGGCCGTTGAGGCACCGACGAGCAGCGTGCCAGTATGCGGAAAAAGGGCCGGGAGTGTTTATGCGAAACGAGTTTGCTCGCGCCCGGCGGCTCAACTGGAGGAGGTCTTCCGATGATGCGACGAGTCCTGGCGTCGAGCCGATACATCATGATCATTCCCGTGATCGGAACCTTCCTCGGTTCAGTGGCGCTGATCCTGTACGAGGCGGTCGCACTGTGCTCGACCTTCATCGAGGCCATCCGCAGCGGCACCGCGTCAGCCAAGGCGGTCAAGATCTTCGCGGTGGGCATCGTCGAAGCTGTCGACGTCTTCCTCATCGGCATTGCCGTCTACCTCATCAGCATCGGCCTCTATTCGCTGTTCATCGACGACAAGCTACCGCTGCCCAAATGGCTGGAAGTCCACAACCTCGAGGATCTCAAGGGAAACCTGGTGAGCGTGGTCATTGCCGTCCTGTCGGTCCTGTTCCTGCGCGAGGTCGTCGCCTGGGAGGGTGGCAGCGACATCGCCGCATTCGGCGCCGGGCTAGCGCTTGTGGTGCTGGCACTGACCTTCTTCCTGATGAAGAACAACGCGCGAAGGCAGTAGTGACGTAGGCCCCCATCGGCCCCTACCTTCAAAGCTTCAACACCTGCCTGTTAGCGCCGATGTAAAACTGACCCACCTGGGCGAGGATGGCAGCCATTTCGGGGTGCTGCAGCGCACGGCTTCTGCAGTCAACTGCGACGGTCGTTGAGGCCCGAACGTCAACTTCCGGCGACGGGGAAATCCCCCGGATCGTCTTCAGGGCCCGAACCCGGCTTACGGCGGACGGCATGGGGCCCGGAAGCTGCCGTTGGATGCTCGATGCACGTGCTGCCGGTGGAACTCTCAAAATCCGACCGGACTCAGGCATACCTGGCGCGGAGATTGACCTAGGTTGAGTGCGCAACCGAGTCGAGCTTCGCCAGACCGAAAAATCTTCCTGAAGCCTCCGCCCAGCTTTTCCGGCCGGTCGGCCAGTTCAAGGCGCTGCAGGTGGTCCCTGACCGTATCGTCACCTCTGCCAGTTCGAGAAGGACAGCGGCCAGCGTCGCCACGTCATGACCGAGCAGGAACGCTCCGAGCGGTTCAGTAAGCGTTTTCCTTGGCATAGGTTCGCACAGGGCCATCATCGGCCATCCGCAACGCGCGAGCATGGCGGCGTCTGATTGCCGAAAGGGTTCTCAATGCTTTGGCAGCATCAACTGCATCAACGTTCAAATGAAACGTCGACTCACGCCAAAGCGACGGACATCGCTCCGAAGATTGAAGATGGTATGACAACACTCGCATGACAATTGTTAAAAAAGGCGCCGAGAACGATGCAACTGCCGCGCGACAAGGGCAGTTTTCCATCGAGCCTGTGTGAAAACGCTTCGTTGATCGTCTCACTCAAAATAAAATTCGCCAACCCGTCAGAGCGAGGTGGCCTATGAAGCGATTCATCGAAGGCGAGGACCGACAGCAGGTGACGCTGCTGCCCGAATGCCTTGACGACTATATCGGTGAGGACAACCCGGTGCGAGTCGTCGACGTCTTCGTCGAGGAACTGGACCTTCAGGCGTTGGGTTTCGAGGGCGTCGAGCCGGCTCCGACCGGGCGTCCTTCATACCACCCGTCGGTCCTACTGAAGCTCTACATCTACGGCTACCTCAATCGCATCCAGTCGAGCCGTCGCTTGGAGCGCGAGGCCCAGCGTAACGTCGAACTCATGTGGCTCACCGGCCGACTGAGGCCGGACTTCAAGACCATTGCCGACTTCCGTCACGACAACGGTCCTGGCATCCGCAATGTCTGCAAGCGCTTCGTTGGCATGTGCCGAGAGCTCAAGCTGTTCACTCACGCCATCGTGGCCATCGATGGCAGCAAGTTCAAGGCAGTCAACAGTCGCGATCGCAACTTCACCCCCGGCAAGATCGACGCGCGCCAGCGACAGATCGAGCAGAGCATCCAACGCTATCTCGATGCCATGGAGACGGCAGATCGCACGCAGCCCGCAGAGGCCGAGGCCAAGACCGAGCGGTTGACGGAGAAGATCAAGAAGCTGCGCGAGCAAATGCGGGAACTGGATCGGACCAAGGAGGAGCTCAAGCACGAGCCCGACGGCCAGCGCTCGACCACCGATCCCGATGCGCGCTCGATGAACTCGCAGGCCAAGGGCTCGGGCCTGGTGGGCTACAACGTCCAGGCAGCGGTCGATGCCAAGCACCACCTGATCGTCGCTCACGAGGTCACCAACGACGGCAACGATCGCTCGCAACTCAGCAATATGGCAATGGCCGCGCGCGAGGCGATGGGCAAGACCAAGCTGCAGGCCCTTGCCGATCGCGGGTACTTCAGCGGCAAGGAGCTCAAGGACTGCGAGGACGTGGGCATCACGACCTACGTTCCCAAACCGATGACCTCGAACGCGAAGGCGGAGGGGCGCTTTGACAAGGGCGACTTCATCTATATCGCGAAGGACGATGAGTACCAATGTCCCGCGGGGCAGCGAGCCATCTACAGGTTCAACACATTGGAGAAGAACGGCAACGAGCTTCGTGTCTACTGGACCAGCGCTTGCCCCAAGTGCCTGATCAAAGGCCAGTGCACGACGAGCGCGTATCGGCGCATTCGTCGATGGGAGCACGAGGAGGTGCTCGAACGCGTTCAGCAACGCCTGGACCGCAAGCCGATGGCTATGACGCTGCGACGATGTACCGTGGAGCATGTGTTCGGCACACTCAAACACTGGATGGGCTGGACGCACTTCCTGATGAAGAATTTGGAGCACGTGAACACCGAGATGAGTCTGCACGTGCTGGCTTACAACCTGAAGAGGGTCATCGCGACCCTGGGTATTGCCAGAACGATGAAGGCGATGAGATTGATGGGGGCGTGAGCCCCTTCGATGACCTTCGCGGCTTACGTAGCGGCCTTGCACGAGCTCGGCCGCCTTGCCTGTGCAACGAGACCACTGGATGGCTCCGAGGCGCTGATTGGCGACCACAAGGCCCCGTTTCGGCATACCGGCAAGTCCAACGCAGTTTTCACACGACCTCCATCACAACCAGACGAGCAAACGACGTGCTGACCACCGTGTCTGCGGAGTTGATGGATCAAAAAGCAGCGTGGTGATGGCTTGCACTTCCATGGCAGCGCGCGTCGGTCATATTGGGTGGCACCAGCACGGGGCAGCTCATCTACTGACCGTCTTCATTTGTGGACTCGGGGCATCACCCGCCACCGGCGCGAGACATACGCTCGACCTGGCAGGCATAACCACCGGGCTGGGTCGAACACGCGGAAGGTTGGCGCGGCGGGGGCGGGGGCATGCCCGAGCAGCCTGTCAGGACGATCAGGGTGCACAGAAGTGCAACGTTTGCAACCTTGGACATTTCGTTCTCCACACGTCGGGGCGGGCAAGCCCATGCCGATCGGTCATCGCGCATGAGACCGGAAGTCTACGCGCCGCTCGCGGATGTACTCGAATGCGGCGTACGTTCGTCGACCGTCGCATCTGCGCGCCGACTTGCCAGCGTTGCCTTGCAGCGGGTCATCGCTGCCGATATCTCCCTGGCGCGTACGCGCTATGCTCTGCGCGGGCCTTCCACTCGCAATCCGACGAGGAGAAACGCGATGAAGTCACGCCGCTTCACGACTCGCAATGGAACGGAACTCGCCTTCTCGGCCCTCGGCCTGGGTACCGCACCCCTGGGCGATCTGTACGAACTGCTGGACGAGAAAACCTGCATCGTCACCGTCGAACAGGCTTACGCCAGCGGGGTGCGCGTGTTCGACACGTCGCCGCACTACGGCAACGGTCTGGCCGAAGCGCGCGTGGGTGCAGGCCTGCGCCACCTGCCGCGAAAGGACGTGATCGTCTCGACCAAGGTCGGGCGAGTCATGGATGCCCTTGCCAAGCCACCGCCGAAGAATCCCGATGTCTTTTCGCCGGGCTTTGCCGGCGGCCATCCGCATGCGCCGCACTTTGACTATTCCTACGACGGCACGATGCGTTCGGTCGAACAGTCTTTGCTGCGCACCGGCCTGGATCGCCTGGACATCCTCCTGATTCACGATTGCGACGTGTGGACGCACGGCCCGGTCGATGCGCCCGTGCGCTTCAAGGAGGTGATGGAGGGCGCCTACAAGGCGCTCGACAGGTTGCGCAGCGAGAAGACCGTCGCGGCCATTGGGTTCGGCATCAACGAGTCCGACGTCTCGGTGAAGTTCGCCAAGGCCGGCGATTTAGACGTGGCGATACTGGCGGGCCGCTGCTCGCTGCTGATCCAGAACGCATTGGACGAATTCCTGCCGCTGGCGCTCGAGAAGAACATCGGCGTGATGCTGGCCGGTGTGTTCAATTCCGGCATCCTCGCAACCGGCGCCGTGCCGGGCGCCAAGTTCGAGTATGGGCCGGCGCCCGAGGACATCATGGAGCGCGTGCGCAAGATCGAGGCGATCTGCGCAGCGCATGCCACACCGCTGCGCCGCGCGGCGCTGCAGTTCGCGATGGCGCATCCCGCGGTCGTGACGGTGCTGCTCGGCGGCGTGACGCCACAGGAGGTCCAGGCCAACTCCACCGATGCCGATCAGCCCGTGCCGGCCGCACTATGGCGCGACCTCCAGACCGCCGGCCTGCTGAGTCCGGCCGCACCGGTCGGCTGAGCATCTTTGCAGGCGCGTGTGGCCCAACGTGTCACTCGTTCGCGCTGCGCGCCCGTAGTCTGTCGAACAGCACCGCCACGATGATGAATCCTCCGACGAAGGTGCCCTGCCAGAAGGTACTGATGCCCAGCAGGATCAGGCTGTTGCGAATCACCTCGATCAAGGCCGCGCCCACCACGGCGCCGAAGGCCGTGCCGATGCCGCCCGCCAGGTTGGTGCCGCCGATGACGGACGCCGCGATCACCGACAATTCCATGCCCTGTCCCAGGCTCGTCGTCACGGTGCCGAGCCAGCCGACTTCGAGCACGCCCGCAATGCCCGCGCACAGCGCGCAGAACATGTAGACGCTCACCTTCACCAACTTCACCGGCACGCCCGTCATCGTCGCCGCACGTTCATTGCCGCCGATGGCATACAGGTGCCGGCCCCAGCGCGTCCAGCGAAACAGAAAGCTCGCGATCAATAGCAGAACGATCAGGAAGAGCACCGGGCTTGGCACCCGGATGGGGTCGACGAAGGGCAGTGACACGTTGACGAAGCCGCCACCCAGCGCGAGCAGTTTCGGCTGGTCCGGCCCGAACTCGTAGACCATGCGGTTGTTCGACAGCACCATCGCGAGGCTGCGCACGATGGAAAGCATGCCCAGCGTGACCACGAACGGCGGCACCCCGATGTAGGCGATCATGAAGCCATTGATCGCACCCGCCAGCAACGATGCGCCCAGGGCCAGCGGAATCGCCACCCAGATCGATGTGCCCGCGTGCATGGTCATTCCGACCACCATGCCCGACAGCACGAGCACCGCGCCCACCGACAAGTCGATGCCCCCGGTGACGATGACGGCCGTCATTCCGATCGCGATGATCGCGACGAAAGCGAAGTTGCGAGTGACGTTGAAGAGGTTCTGCTGCGTCGCAAAGACATCGCTCGCGAAGGTGAGCACCACGAACGCGACAACGGCCGCCACCGAAACCCAGAAGGTCTGCTGGCTGACGAGCCAACTCAGCCAGTTGCCATGCACGCGCCGGTCGATGCTGTCCTCGAGACTTGCGGCCATGTCGGACTGCCTTGTCGTTGGGTGGGGTGTGATCATGCGGTTTCGATGGCGCCGGTGATGAGGCCGGTGACCTCCTCCGGGGAGCTGTGCGCGATGGGCTTGTCGGCCACCTTCACGCCGCGGCGCAGCACGACGATGCGATCTGCCACCGCAAACACGTCCGGCATGCGATGGCTGATGAGCACCACCGCGATGCCGTGCTCTCGCAGGCGCCGGATCAGGTTCAGCACCTCGGCGATCTGGCGCACGCTGATGGCGGCCGTGGGCTCGTCCATCAGCACGATCTTCGGATCGGCCAGGCGGGTGCGCGCAATGGCCACCGCCTGCCGCTGGCCGCCGGACATCCGGCGCACCAGATCGCGCGGCCGTGTCTCCGACTTCAGCTCGGCGAAGAGTTCGGCCGCGCGCTTGAACATGGCGCGATAGTCCAGCACCTTGACGGGGCCGAAGCCACGCGTGAGTTCGCGCCCGAGGTAGACGTTCTCGGCCGCCGTCAGGTTGTCGCACAGCGCGAGGTCCTGGTAGACGATCTCGATGCCTTCGCCGCGCGCGTCGGCGGGCTTGTGAAAGGCCACCGTACGGCCCTCCATCATGACCGTGCCGTCGCTGGGCGGGTAGTTGCCCGCGACGATCTTCACCAGCGTCGACTTGCCGGCGCCGTTGTCGCCCATCAGGCCGACGACCTCGCCGGGCTCGATGCGCAGCGAGACGTCGACGAGCGCCTGGATGGCGCCGAAATGCTTGGAGACCCGGGCGAGCTCCAGGACAGCCATGCGACTACTTCGCCGGGCACTTGTCCAGGTTGGTCGGCACGCATTCGTCCAGCCCCGTGTAGACCGGGTCGGCGACCTTCTTGCCACCGATGAGGTCGATCAGCACGGCGGGGGCGCGATGTCCCATCTCGAAGGGGCGTTGGCCGATCTGCGCATGGCTGCGGCCATTCTTCAGTGCGTCGAGCTGCGGGGGCAGCGTGTCACCGGCGATGATGATCAGCTCCTTGGACTTCAGCCTGGCCATCACCTGGTCCGTCACCTGCGCATACGCGGACGGACCGAACTGCGCCCAGCCCCCCACGAGGATGAAGGCACTGAGCTTTGGATTCTTGGTGAACACGTCCGACATCTGCTGGTTGGCCAGGTCGATCTGGTCATTGGTGAAGAGCGGACAGCCGTCGATCTCGGTCCAGCCGCCGTCACCCTTCAGCCGGTCGACCCCGTTCTTGCCGGCAATGGTGTCGCGAAAGCCGGCTGCACGCGCATTGATGTTATCTGCAGCCACGTTGCCCAGTTGCATGCACACCGTGCCGCCCTTGGGATTGAGCTGCTTGAGGTGCCTGGCCATCAGCACGCCCATGTCGTAGTTGTTGGTGCCCAGGTAGGTCTTGCGCATGGACCGGTCGGCCGCGGCAAGATCAGCGTCGATGGTCATGATCGGCATCTTCGGTGCCTTGGCCTTGAGCATGGTGGCCATGGCCGGCGCGTTGGAGGGCGAAATGGCGATGCCTGCCACCCCCTTGTTGATAAGGTCTTCGACGATCTGTACTTCGCCGGCCTCGTCCGCGCTCGATGCCGGTCCGGTGTACAGGCAGGTGTATTCGGAGCTTGGGTTTTCCTTGTTCCAGAGCGCGCAGCCGTCGCCCAGCACAGTGAAGAAGGGATTGTCCAGGCCCTTGACCACGACCGCCAGGGTCTTCTTCTGGGCCATCGCCGGTGCGGCGACGAGAAGCGCCGCCAATGCTGCGCCGACAAACTTGAGAACCGACTTGTTCATTGCGTCTCCTGGATTTTTGGATATGCACAACTGTCGAAGTCTCTTGCAGCGCTGGCAAGCCGCGGATCTCTTCTGCGGCTGTTCGCGACCCAAGAGAAGGCGGACTATAGGACCGGGACTGGGCGCTGTCGAGCGCGTAGACCCGAACCGCGAGCAGGTGGGTCGCCCTCGTAGTAAATTGGCGCCGCCTCCGCGCGTCGCGCAACGATCGCAGCATCTGTCGAACTCGGGCGTGTGGAAGAGGCGCGAAAGGAAGCAGTCAGGCTCCTCGCAAAGTAGCCAAGAAGCGCCGCGTGGCGGTTTGCAGTCGGCCCGTTCACTAGTACTGAAGCGACAGCCGCTCTGAAAGCGCGACGCATCGCGGCCGCGGGAGCGGCAGCCATGCTCGATGACACGTATGCGTCACGCGTGGCGAATCTCGGCAAGCCAAGGTAAGTGCTGATTCTGAATGCCGTCGCGTTCGTCCAGGACAGGGCTCGCGCTCAGATGAGCGTCCGCAGTGACGTCATTGCCGCATGCCAAGGACCGCGAGCGCCGTGCATCAGGACTATCGTTTGCATAGCATCTGCTCTACAATTCATTTCATGAAAACCGCCCAGTTGCCGCCCGTTCGTGTCGAGCCCTCCGTGCGCGATCAAATCGAAAGCGTGCTACGCCAGGGGGAAACGCTGTCGCAGTTTGTCGAAAATGCGGCTGTGCAAGCGGCTCAGCGGCGCAGATCACAGCAGGATTTCCTCACGCGGGGTCGCGATTCGCTGGAACGTGCAAAGAAGAACGGTCAGTACTACTCCGCGAAGGATGCCCTCGATGCGATGCAGGCGCGCCTTGATGAGCGCATCGCGCAACTTCCGCGCGGGAAGCGCGGAACCGCCACTCGTTCGTGACATACACCGTCGTCCTGACGCACGAGGCCCTTGAAGATCTCATGCGCCTTGAGGACTTCCTCACTGAAACAGCGCTGCAACACGGGGACTTCGATCTGCCGCGACGCGCAGTGGCATCGATCCGCGCCGAACTGCGGATTCTGGAGACCAATCCGTTCACCTGCCGCATCGCCGACGATGACCGACTCGAACGCGAGCTGGTCATTCCTTTCGGGGCGTCGGGATACGTTGCTCTGTTTCGCATCGTCAGCGATATCGAGGTCGTGGTTGCCGCGATCCGCCACCAGCGTGAAGACGACTACCATTAGCCATCGTCGCCGTCGCTTGCGAAGTACAGGAAGCAATTTTCCCGGCGCCTTGCTTTTGCGCTACGACGAGCCGCCAAGGACGGAGCATCCGACAACGCCCCCTCGAGGGAAGAACCGCGCTGACCATCCACCCTCTCGGCAAGTCGCCATCGAAGCGCGTCTGGAAGCGCCCGTCTCCAAGCCATGACGGGATCTGGCTCGTCCAATGATGCTTCCCATGTCCACGAGACGCTTGAGCACGGAATGGTGATGTGCGACGCGCTATAGGCCTGGTGCAAGATTTGCCAAGGCGAGACGCATGCTTTGCCGCCGAAGAGGAAACTGAGCCGGCCGCATTCTCATCCAGAGGGTTCGGCGCACGCGAAGGCTTAATATTTTGGATGGACGCGCGCGTGATGCCACGGGAAGTGTGTTGTCAGCGGCTGCTCACCCAACCAAATCGGATAAATGATGGATTAGAGCGTCTTGGACGCCCAGCCGGCAGCGTTCAGTTCGCTCCCTGCGCCGCGACGCTCCGCCTCGAGCGTTTGCCGTGTGGAGATGTCAGCGTTTGTGACGACCAGCTCTCTCGTGAATTTGTCACTTCCCAGGTCTTCCCGAGAAGCATTCAATGCCTACCTTCGCAATACCCGGAGCGGCCACGATGACCAAGGAACTGCAACTGATCGTCGACCAGCCCAGTGCGGGGCACTTCTACTGGACGATCGTTGACTTGAACGGCCACGGCGACGAACGCACCGTGGTCGACTATGCGCGCGGTCCTCTGCAAACGCGCGCCGCAGCGATGGTTGCAGGGATGACGTCCCTTGCGCAACACCAGCGTAGCGGCATTCCCCCGCCCCAGCAGATGTCGAGCGCCCGGTTCGGCAGGAGCGCCGATAGGGCGCCTGGCTCGCTCTTGCATGCCTCGATGTTCTGATCAACGCGGTCCTTCTCAGAAACGAACCTCCGGTGCTTTGGCAGAAAACCCGTGCGACGGCCTGAAGCCGTCAAACCGGGGCGCCTTGAGAGCGTGGCGGCTTAAAGGAGGGAAGGGCGTCGCGCGCAAGTCTACGGTTTCGCGCGAACTGGTCAGCAAGGTGCGACCGTCGCCCATCTGAATCGTCTGCCGGCACTCCATGGGCGTAGACTGAGATGAGGGAAACCAGTTCGATTGGAATAGGGCTGACCATATGGCTCTCAACGCGTACCTCACCCTCAAGGGTCAGAAGCAAGGCGACATCAAGGGGTCCGTGACCCAGAAGGGTCGCGAAGGCAAGATCATGGTCATCGCGGTCTCGCACGAGGTCATCAGCCCGCGCGACGCTGTCAGCGGCCAGGCGACCGGCAAGCGCCAGCACAAGCCGCTCGTGATCACGAAAGAGCTCGACAGATCCAGCCCGCTCCTTCAGAGCGCCCTCGCGAACAACGAGAACTTTCCGACCTGCACGCTCGAATTCTGGACATCGCAGTTGTCCTCGGCCGCAGGCGGTGGGGTCGAGAAGCAGCACTACACGATCGAACTCGTCAACGCGAGCATCGCGTCGATCAGCTTTCGGATGCTCAACAACAAGGACCCGGAGATGACGCGCTATGCGGAGTACGAGGAAATCGCCTTCACGTACCAGAAGATCACTTGGACGTGGAAAGACGGCGGCATCACGGCGAGCGATGACTGGTCGTCGCGCCCCTGATTTCTCAGGCTATGTTGAGCGGTTGCGGCTGCCACCACGTCCGTTTGGTTTCAAGACCGTCCAACGGCTTGTGGTCCATCATTTGGCGCCTGTCCATCGAACAATCGCCTCGAGGCCAGAGAACTTTGACCGTTACAGATCTTGACCGCCCGTGCCAGCAAGCCCGGTGCATTTGCGGCGCAGCGCTTTACTGTTCCAAGCCCCGTTGCCAACCGTTCGGATTTACGGCACCCCATGCGAATGGCGACGTCGATCTCTATCAGCATTCCACACCAACTCGGGTCAGACCATCTCCGGCGTCATCCAAGTAGCCCGGGATCGGGCCGGGGCCAACTCCGAGGCCACAGACATCGCACTTCCACGGAAGGCCATGTCAAACCGCCTGAAGTACCTCAAGCGCCAGATGTACGGGCGGGCAAGTGTCGAGTTCCGCCTGCGAGTTCTGGCCGCGAAATGAATCGCGCAGGGGACACATCGATATTGTCGACCTCAACTCATCGATGAAGCCGCCGAGTTGCACAACCCGGGATCAAACTGGGCCAGGCCTGAAGACCCAAGCACCCCGTACATTCCTCGCCGTGCATTTCGCAGCTTGCCCGTCACACAAAGTTCGGAAGAGCCCGATTTACTTTCTTCTACGGCTCCAGAACGCGCGGCCGCCAATGTACAGGCGGACCGATCCCCAGTAGGGCGGGGCTTGACTAAGACCTGCGCTATCCTATGGAAACTTGCATGCCAGCACGGATGCCGGGCGGGCAAACAAAAACGCACCGATCGCACGAAACGTACGACAACCCGGGAAGGCAGCGCTGAGCAAGTGCAGCGCGCACGACGCTTCGTCGCGGGCTCAGGAGATCATGCGCCGACGTGCGGCCTTTGAGCACCTGGATTCGTCAACGGGAGAACCTCGAGACCTCGTCCGGTCTGTCGGTGGGTCTCGACTCACCGATATTGACCATGTCGGCCGTGGCATCGAATCAGAAATCACGCGGCGAATTCCGCTGCGCCAATGAGTTCACGAAGGATCGCGGTCAGCGCGCGAGCCGCTGGAGACATTGCGATGCGATTTCGGTAGGTGAGGGTAATGTCCACCTCAATGGAGGCCCCTGGCACGGGGAGCGGTACCAAATGGCCAGCACGTTCGTCGGGACGTACCAGTCGATGCGGAAGAACGCCGATAAACGGGCCCTGCAGAACCAGGGCGCGCAGATAGCTCGCCGAATTGCTCAACACCGACGCGATCGGCGGCGCGAGACCCTGGTCGACGAACATCCGATCGAGGCGGCTACGCCAGGACATGCGTTGCATCGGCAGCGCCCATGGGAAAGACAACAGGTCCTTGAACTGAATCTCGGATTTCGAAGCCAGTGGATGTCGTGACGATGCAAGTACTGAAACTTCATCGCGGAACACGATTTCGCTGGACAGATCGGGGTCGCTTGGATCTGCCCATCCGCTCAAGGCCAAGTCCAATTCACCTCGGCGCAGTGACGGGATCAGCTCTTCAACCGTGCCGACGACGACGGTCAGGCTAATGCCCTTGCGCCACGCATACAGGCGGGCGGTCGCAACCGGCATCAGGTTTTCGGCGACGCTCGTCGTGATCCCAACGACAACCTGGCCTTCGCTGGCACCACGCAGCATCGCAATCTGGGTTTCGGCCAGGCGCATCTCGGCGCGCACCGCCTTTGCGTGGATCGCGAGTGCTTCGCCGAAGGCCGTCGGAACGACCCCCATGGGAGTGCGATCGAACAGTTTGACCTGAAGTTCGTCTTCGAGCTGCCTGATGCTTTTCGTGAGCGCTGGCTGCGTCACGAAAACCAATTCGGCAGCGCGACTCAGACTGCCGGTTTCGTAGATTGCTAGAAAGTGACGAAGGCGCTTGGTATCCATCCACGTGCAGTCAGGCCACGCGTGACAGGGGGGGCTCCCCGTGCATGACGCGCTCGATATTCTGACACGCATGAGCAAGCCGACGACTCCAGGTATCTACTGTCACACCGGCCACGTGAGGTGTGAACACAACGTTGCTCAGCCCGAGCAACGGCGAGTCGCAGGGCAGAGGCTCCCGCTCGAAGACGTCCAGGCCCGCAGCAGCAATTCGACAGCTGCGAAGGGCCTCGAACAATGCGGCCTCGTCGACAAGTGCACCTCGCGCCACGTTGATCAGAATGGAGGAGGGCTTCATGAGCGCCAGCGCCCGGCCATCAATCATTCGATGGTTGTCATCGCTCAGCGAGGCGTGAAGGCTGACGACATCGGAGCTGCGCAACAATTGCTCGAGCGTTACCAAACGGGTTTTGAGTTCGAGCTCGACTTCCTTGGGGGCTCGTGCAGGGCTGAAGTACACGACTTGCGCGCCAAAGGCGACTGCCAGCCGCGCGACATGGCGGCCGATTCGCCCGAGCCCAATGATCCCGAGCACCTTGCCGTGCAGTTCGCGCAAATTGGCGGTTTCCTGCATCCCCAGCCATTCGCCGCGCAGCATGGCTTCGTGGTGGAGGGGCAGACGCTTGAGCGCTGCAAGCATTAGCAACAGTGCGTGTTCGGCGGTCGTGGTCGCGTTGGCCCCGCCGTTGTTGGCCAGCGGAATGCCCGCGTCGCGAAACATCGTCAGGTCCAGCCAGTCATAGCCGGCGCTCATGAGCTGGAACAGCTTGAGTCGCTTGGCTTGACGAAGCTCCGTGGGCAGCGGGTTGCCGGGGTATGCCAGAACCACGTCGGCGCGCTCCATTGCGGCGAGTCGGCGCGCGGCGGGCTCGTCCTGCTCGACCATGTCGATCGTGCAGTTCGCTGGCATGGCATTGGCGACCAAGGGAAGAACCTCGACGGGCGCAAACCGAGCCGAATAAAGAAAGACGACGTGGGCGGAGGTCATGGCGTTCAAAGCGAGGCAGCCTTCGAGGGGGAGTCGCCCCATAGCCCCGGTCGATAGGCGGTGATGTGCCCTTCGATGGCGCTGGCTGCCACTGTCAGTGGCGATGCGAGCCAAAGCTCGCCCGGGCCCGAGCGGCCCTTGAAGTTGCGATTGATCGCGGAAACTGTCACCTGGCTTTCGTGCGAGGAGGCGCCCGGGCCGCACCCAATGCAGGCGCCGCATCCCGGGGCCACAAGTCGCACCCCTGCCGCGCGAAAGAGTTCGACGTAGCCACGCGCGCGCGCATAAGCCTCGACCGCCAGCGAGCCGCATTGGATGAAGAACTCGACGCCCGGCGCGACACCGCGGCCGCAGGCGTGAGCTTCAGCAAGGACGCGTGCGTACATGTCAAGGTCCTCGTGCTTGCCCGCCGTGCAGGAGCCGCCGTAGGCGATGTCGATACGCACGCGCCCAATCTCGCGCACCAATGCGCCATTGGTGGGATCGGCCGGGATGCCGCGCGTCGGGTCACCGGGGGTCGCGACCATCGGCTCGAGCTTGTCGAGGTCGATCCGATGGATACCACCCGTGTAGGTCGCGCCTGGGTCAGGCGCGACCGTGCGAGCGCGCAGCGCATCGAGGTCAACGCCCGGCCGCATGACGCGCAGCCAGTCGAACAGGGTGTCGTCCGCTTCGCAGATACCCGTCTTTGCAGCACATTCGGTGGCCATATTGGCCAGCGTCGCGCGTTCGTCCATCGACAATCCATGCAAGCCCGGACCGCCGAACTCCATCACACGGTCCAGAGTCTCCTGTCGGCGCGCAGGGCCTGCCAGAATGTGAAGCATCAGGTCCTTGGCGGTGACCCCGGGCGCCAGCGTCCCGTGCAACTCGAAGCGGATCGACTCCGGCACCGTCACTGCGGTCATGCCTGAATGAATCAGCGCCGCGTACTCGGTGGCGCCCACGCCCCACGCGAGCGCATTGCCGGCACCGCCCATGCAGGTGTGCGAATCGGTGGCCTGGACGAAGTCGCCGGGGTCGATGAAGGTTTCGCGCGCAATTTGATGGCAGATGCCTGGCGAGCGACCGTCGATCGCCGCGTGGTTGCGAACGCCTGTATGGCGCTGGAACTCACGCTGAAGCTCTCGCAGCCGCTCGATCTTGTCGCGGTAGGGCGCCATGCGCGGCACGCTGTCGGCGTAAATCAGATGGTCCTCGAAGACCGCGAACTTGGCCGGGTCCTTGATCTGGTAGTTCGCGCCGTGGGCCTGCTGGAGGAAATGATGAACTTGGGCCGTCGTGTAGTCGTGCGAGTAGCCGCCGTCCACGCGGACCATCACTGCATCGCCTGGCACCAGAGCTGCGCCTTCGATCGAATCGACCAGATGGCGAGAGAGAATTTTCTCTACCATGGTCTGTGGGCGTGTAGCCCGATGCGAAAGCGCCGGCAGCTTGACGGTTCCGCTCGCGACGCGCTCGCTGAGCGGCAGCAACCCACCGGACTCGACGATCAGCCGCTCGATCGGGTCGCAGTCCTGTTGAAAGTCCGCGATCGGAACCGCCTCACCCGACTGCAGCCGCCGCAGGACGTCGTGATGAGCCATCAGAACGCCTTGATTCAGGTTGTTGCGTTTATGGATGGGTGCGAAAGAGGCAGCGATCGCGATTCGAATGCCGCTCCATTTCTCGGCCTGCACCGCGGTTTCGCGCGATGAACCCGTTCCCTTGCGATAGCCCGAGACGATCACCTCGAAGCCGCCCCGGAAAAGTGCGTCGCGGGGAATGAGTTGTCGTCCATCGACGACCAGGCCGGCATACGCATTGCGGGCGATCTCGTCCGGCAAGTAGTCGAAGCAGGTCCACGCAGGCGTCATGACGTCGGTGTTGACATCGTCAAGCAGATCATCGATCTCGATGTCTTCCATGCGAAGCGCGAGCTCGCCGCGCAACTGACGCTCGATCAGCACGGGATCCTTTGTCAGGAACAGGACTCTGGCGCCTGGCGACAGGCGAATCGTGGTGGAGGGCATGTGTCTTTCTCTGTCTCGATCAGGCAGCCGAGGCGCCCGGGTGTTGCGGAGGCCGGGCGGCACGGTCCGGCAGGGCAGCGCGAATGACTAGTGGGGCCGACAGCGCTCCGACGCCCATGCCGTAGATCAACTTGTAGGCGATGAAGGGCGTCGCCGGCATCGAATGCAGGCCCAGGGAGGCCAGTGCCGCAACGGACAAGGGCACGAGAACGATCGTCAGAAGCAGCGCCAGTCCGAGAACGCGCAGGAGCGCATTGCGGGGCAGGCGGACCGCGGGCCCATGGGGCGGCCCGAGGGGCGGCACGCGGCCATCGCGAACGCGCTTGCGCGTGAGCAAGGTCACGATGAGGTTGCCCACCAGGGTGATCATGAACACGGTCGGGACGAGGTCCATCGCCATGCCGTCCGTTCCCCAGAGTGGCATGGCCGCTCGACCCTGCAGCGCGACAAAAGCAAACACCACCGACAGCGCTGCGTTGAACACGCAGCCCAGGAGGATTTCGGTTCGTAGGTACCGACGATGAGCCGGTGAAAGGACGTCTGTGTGCAACTTGTTCTCCTTGGCGTCAGGAAGCGCGCGGCATTCTAGGCACGGTCGTCGCGCGCGAGCCAATCAAAAGAAGTGCGATCGACATGAGCGGAATTCATGGGCCTGAAGGTTATGGGGTGGGTACGCGAATTCATTGGACGGGCCGAGTGCCGCTGCCAAGAATCGCGTCGCTTGGAATTCATGGTTCTCCGGAGCCGCCTCGCCGCTCCCCACTTCGCTACAGGAACAGGTCATGCAGACCCCAGACGAACCATCGACACAGAGTGCAATCGACTGCGCAGTTCACGACTTCACGCTGCCCGCGACCCAGAGTTCGCCGGCGGCCAGACGAGCGCTGCGCGGCCTGGAACCTGGTCGTCTGCCCGAGGGCGGTGAACTCACGCTACGTAGAAGCTTCGCTGCGTTGCACGGTGTTGATCTCGACGGCGTGGTTCTCGGCAATGGTTCGACGGAACTGCTGCACCTGCTGCTGCGTTCGCTCGGTGCGGGCAACATGGTTGTGGTCCTGGCGCCGGCTCTCGCGGAGTACGAGCGTGCCGCCAAGCTGGCGGGCGTCTTGACGGTCAGTCTTCTCGCCAGCGCGGAGACCGATTTCGTTTGGGATATTTCGTTGGTTTGCCAGCGGCTTGCACAACTTCGACCGGCAGCCGTACTTCTTGCCAATCCGAGCGGACTGACGGGAAGCCTCCTCGACGAGAAATCCGTGAACGCCCTCGCCGATGCCATTCCTGAGGGCGTGCTTGTTCTCGACGAGACCCAGATGTGCTTCGCCGATCGACCAACGGCGCTGCGCACGGGGCGAGGCAACGTCCTGTCCATGCGCTCGATGAGTTTCGAACACGGGCTTGCAGGGTTGCGCCTCGGCTATGCGATAGGACCCGCCAACTTCGTGACGGCAATGCATTCGCAGCAGCCCGCGCGCGCCATCAATGCAGCGGCGCAGGTTGCGGCGATCGCTTCGCTCGGCGACCCCGGATGGACAGATCGCGCGGCCGCGAGGCTCAGGCGCCATCGCACCGCGCTGGCCAAGGCACTTGGGCGGATCGGGTTCTGTGTTCGACCTTCGCAAGCCGCGTACCTCCTTGTCGCGACGCAAGAAGCGGACTGGCTTTGCGCGGCATTGGCGGCCCGCGGCATCAAGGTCACCGACGGCGCTCGCCTTGGCGTGCCGGGCCATATCCAGATCGCAGTTCGGGGTGGAGAAGCCGCAAGGCGTCTGGTCGACGAGATGAAGCGCCTTCTTGCCGGCAAGGCAGAGTGATGACCGGTCGCACACCGAAATATCCGCTTGAAGCCGACGTGGTGATCGTCGGCGCCGGTGCGGCAGGCGCTGTCATGGCGGCTCGGCTCGCTCAGGCCGGGCGCCGTGCGGTGGTCCTCGAAGCGGGTCCGCGCTGGAACGCGGGTGACCTCGTGAGTTCGCAGATCTGGGCACGCCGCATCAAATGGGGCGGCCCCGCGGTGCTACCCGGCGGAGAAGATCCCTACGGATTCAACATGGCGAACGGTTGGGGCGTGGGCGGCGCCTCGCTTCACCACTATGGCGGTTGGCCACGCATGCATCCGGAGGACTTCCGCCTTCATTCGGCTTACGGTCAAGGCGTCGACTGGCCGTTGACCTATGCTGATCTGCGGCCCTGGTACGACAAGATCCAGGAAGAGATTGGTATCTCGGGCGATGCGGTCGCCGAGACCTGGCGGCCCCCCGGCGCCGCCTATCCCCTGGGGCCGATGGCGGTATTCAGCCAGGGTGCGCTGCTGCGCCGTGGTTTCGAGAAGCGCGGACTTCGCACCGCGCCCTACCCGGCGGCCATTCTCTCGGCGAGCTACAAGGGACGGCCGGCGTGCATCAACGATGGCTGGTGCGACGCCGGTTGCCCGCTGATGGCATTGGCCAATCCGCTGGCGCTTTACATTCCTCAAGCGCTTGCGGCCGGCGCGGTGGTGCATGAGCACTGTCGCGTGCGTCGCCTCCGCGCAGACGGGCAGGGCGGCCGGGTGCGCGCGGTTGAGTTCGTTGACGCCAAGGGCCATGCTCATACCGTTCGTGCACGCGCGGTGGTGCTTGCTGCTGGGCCCGTGCAGAACGTGCGCATCCTTTTGCAATCGGCCTCGGCTGCGTCGCCAAAAGGTCTGGCCAACGGCAGCGGGATGGTCGGGCGAAACATCGCGGCACATGTAATGGTGCCTGCGCACGGCTTCTTTGACGAAGAGACCCAGTGCCACCTGGGGACCAGCGGTGCGCAACTCATCTGCCAGGATCACTATGGCAAGAGACGCGCCGGTGGTCCTTTCGGTAGCGTGACTTGGGCGATCGCCAACGCCCTCAAGCCCAACGACCTGCTCGGCATCGCGAATACGCGTGCGGACCTCTTTGGCGGCGAACTCCATCGCTTCATGGCGCGCGCTGCCAAGCATCTGGCCACGATGAGCGCGATCTGCGAGACCGTGCCCTCGGCCCGCAACAGGATCGAACTGGGCCCTGGCTTGGACCGCGACGGCATCGCGCAGGTTCGCATCACACACAGCCTGGACGAGCAGTGCAGGGCTTTGGCTGCCTTCGCGGGTCGCGAGGCGCTCGCACTCTTCGCTGCCGCGGGGAGCCGCGAGAACTGGTTGGGCCAACGCGGACTTGCGCACCTGGCGGGCGGAACGATCATGGGCGAAAAGGCAGCCGAGTCCGTCACGGACTCTTTTGGCATCTGCCATGAACACGCCAATCTGTTGATTGCCGGCGCGGGTGTGTTTCCGAGCCTCGGCGCGGTCAATCCGACCTTCACACTCCATGCGCTTGCGTCCCGCAGTGCCGAGCATGTGATCCAGCAATGGTCCAACCTGGCGGCATGAGCCGCACGCGAAGTTATGACGCAAGGCGCGCAATTCATTGGCGCGCACGACACTGCATCCATAACATCCTTGAGACCTAAACCAAATAGATGAACCGGGTCGAGAGACCAAGGAGATCCGAAGTGGCAGCACCGAAACACAGAGCCGAACTCAAGCCGTGGGCGCGCGAGCGCCTGCGGGGCATCCAGAACCTGCTCTTTCCCTCCTATGCGGCGGACTTCTCGAGATTGTGCGAAGAGGGCATTCGCTGGGATGTGGAACAGAGCATCCGGCACGGCTTTGTCTCGACCCATTGCGCGACCGAGGCGGGCCTCACCTTCGATGAGGCCAAGCGCTTTGTCCAGATCGTGGCCGATGCGGCCAAGGGCCGCATTCTGGTCTCGACGACGGCGATGTTCGACACGCTTGACCGCAACGTCGACTTCCTCAAGCATGCCGAACAGGTCGGTTGCGACCTCGCGCTGATCGGCTATCCGCCTTCGTACTATCCGCCGTCGCCCGACGATGTCGAGCGCGCGAGTCTCCAGATGATCGAGGCGGCCCAGATCGGCGTCATTCTCTATCCAAGCTTCAAGTACAACTTTGCGCGCTTCAGCGCGGGAGGCTTTCCTCTTGATGTATTGGAGCGCCTGGCGCGCCACGAGCGCGTGGTCGCGGTGCTGTGCGCGATCACCGAGCCAGCCTACGTCTCGGAATGCTTTGAGCGATGCGCAGAGCATGCCTTGGTGCAGTGTCCGTGGGAGCGCTGGTTTCCCCTGGCCGTCACGCGGTATGGCCAGCAATGGGCGGGTCCCGGCGCCTACGAGATCTTTCAGTCGCCGGACGAACCCAGGCTCGTGAACTACTTCCAACAACTGCTCGATGGGCAACGCGACGAGGCCATGGAGAGCTTCTGGCGCCTGACTCCTGCGCGACTCCTGTTCGAAAAGCAGTTCATGCCCACCCAAATGCTCGGGACTTACCACTGGCCCCAGCAGAAGTACTACCAGTGGCTGACCGGAGGCAATGGAGGCTACACGCGTCAGCCGGTCATGCGCATGCAGCAGCACGAGATGGACGAGGCCCGCAACGCGGTCCGTGCGCTCGGAATTGTGCCGCCCGACAACGATGCCGAGTTCTTCGTCGGCCGGGCGCAATACGCGCGGGGCAAACGCCCCTGGTGAAGCGTCGCTGCACAAGTACCTTGGTCAGAACAAGCTTGCGAGGGCGACGTGCAAGCGTCGACCGCAAGCCGTCCCATCAACTAGGAGGAGAGCGAAGATGAGAGAAGTGACGAGGCGCGCGCGCCATCGCAGGATCGTGTCCGCGATGGGCGCGACCGTGCTGTGCCTGCCCGCTTTGGGACAGACCCTGGGTGCCGTCTCGCCCGAATCCACGGGCAGCGCAGTGAAGTGGACCTTTGACGGAGAACTGTCGCAAGGGCTTGTTTGGCGCACCTCAAGGCGCAACCAAGAGCTTGTCGGGCCAAGCCACGGCGGCCTTCAGGCGACCGATCTTCAAGACGATGGCAATCTCAATTCCGACCGCGGGACCCTGGTGTCATCGCCGACCACGGCGCTCGGCACGCTGGAGGCGCAGTACAAGAACCATCGTGTGCTGCTTCGCGCGAGCTACGCCTACGACGGCGCGGTGATGAATACCTGGAACACCTGGGGGCTCGACAAATTCCCCGGCACTTTGAGGTCCGAGGTCCGTGATGCGGTCGGCAGCCGGGCGCAACTGCTCGATGCGTACTACGCAGGCGACTTCGACCTGCAGGATGCCGGCGCTCTGGAGTTCAAGCTGGGCCGGCAGACGATCATGTGGGGCGAGGCAAAGTTCCTGCCGGGCGGCATCAACATGTTCAATCCCATCGAGTCCTGGAAGAGCCACGCAGCGGGTGTCTCGCTCAAGGAAATGGTGCTACCGGTCGCGGCGGCCGGTGCCACCTGGCAGCTCAATCCAACAGTGAGCTTCCAAGGCTTCTACCAGCTCGAAAAGCTGAGGTTTGAGTATGACCCAGTGGGGACCCTGTTCAGCGACAACGACATTCTCGGAGCGGGTGCCGGCACGGTGGGCGTCGTCCCGGGCGCGCCGCCCCTGTATCGCGGCCCGGACCCGAAATCGAAGACCGGGGGGCAATACGGCCTGGCGAGTTTCCTGAATCTCGATGGGATCAACCTGGGCTTTTATTTTCAGAACCTGCAGCAGCGTGCGGCCAAGGTCAGCGGCGTGGGCCTCAACGGGGTGACCAGCTATTTCTGGGAGTTTCCCAATGACGTCAAGACACTGGGCACCAGTTTCAGCACGGCGCTCGGTTCAGCCGCGTTCACTGGCGAACTCGCCTATCGACACGACACGCCGATCGGCCTTGATCCCAACGCCGTCGGCGCCGCGAGGACCAACGCAGCGCTGTGCGGCGCGATTCTGGGTGCGCCGGCGAACTGCGGGGTTGATTTCGGTGCCGCGCCATTCAACATTCCGGTACCCCCGCTTGCGTCGACGCCGCTTCGTGCGCAGGCGAATGGGTATGTCCAAGGGTGGACGCGCGTCGATCAATGGGCGCTCAACCTGGGCCTCACGCAGGCAATGACCGGCAGCGATTTCCTTCCGCGTCTGCTGGGAGCCAATGGTGGACTGGTCGCGATCGAAGCCAACGCGATCCATTCAGGGTTGCCGAACCAGTTTGTGCTGCCGACGGCAGTCAAGGGTCCCTGGACCGGGTCTGTCATCGCGCAAGCCGCCGTCGACTACTACCGAGTCGGCGGGTCAAGCATCACGGTCACCCCGCGGTTGGTGCTGCAGACCTGGGTGTTCGGCGACGACCCGACACAGGCGCCATTCTTCAAGGGGCGCCTGAACGCGACGGCGGCCGTGCAGTTACGCCACGAGCAAAAGCCCGACTGGAGCCTCGAGTTCGCCTACACCAACATCTCCGATCACACCAGCCGAGGCAATTTGGTGCTGAGCGACCGGGACTATTTCTCGATGCTCGCCAAGTGGGCGTTCTGAGCACAAGCAACAGCAGGAGCAAAACATGAAGATCATTGCAGGCAAGCCATACGCAGCCACCTATGCGACGGCGCTGGTGGCCGTGGTGGCTGCGGCGGTCGTGTCCGGACCCGCGAGGGCGGCGCCGCAGGACGCGCGTCTCGATACCCCAACGGTGACGCCGGTGGGCGCCGAACGCAAGGGCAACAGCGCCGGAACGATACCGGCGTGGGAACCACTCACAGGCGTGCCCGCGGGCATCACGGGCGTGGTCGCCGGCGCCCACTATCCGGATCCGTTCGCGGCCGACAAGCCGATCGCGACCATCACGGCGGCCAACGTCGATCAATACAAGGAGCGGCTCACGGCCGGCCAGATGGCGCTTCTCCGGCGTGGGGATGCGGAGAAGATGCTTGTGTATCCGACACATCGGTCCTGCGCATACCCGGACTGGATCTACAAGAAGACAGCGCAGAACGTCGGCAAGGCCAAGCTCTCGGCCGACGGCAATGCCTTGTCGGGAGCCGTGGGCGGATTTCCATTCCCGTTTCCGGAGAACGGATGGCAGATCATGTGGAACCACAAGACCAACTTCTACGGCGCCACGCGCTTTCGGTCGACGAACAGCGGCTTTCTCGTAAATCCTGACGGCAGTTTCGAACCGTCCAAGCAGGTCGAGGAGATCATCTTTCCGTACCACATGGACGACAAGGGCGGCCTCGACAAGTACAACTTCATGACCAAGGTGACGACCGAGGCACCGGCGCGGCGCAAGGGCAACGCGCTGCTGATTCATGACCCGCTCGACGCATCGACCAGCCAGCGGGAAGGCTGGATCTATCTCACTGCCTTGCGCCGCATGCTGCGGGGACCCGATGTGCGCCACGATGCGCCGGATCCGGACTCGCAGGGGCTGCTCACGATCGACCAACGCAACATGTTCAGCGATTCGCTGGAGCGCTACGACTGGAAGATTGTTGGCAAGGCTGAAAAATACGTGGGCTACAACGGCTACAAGATCGTCGATGTGCCGCCCGCGGAGCGAGCGAAGGTGGTTGGCAAGACCCGCATCTCGCCGGACTACATGCGCTACGAACTCCATCGCGTCTGGGTGATCGAGGCGACCCTGAAGCCCGGGCAACGCCACATCTATCCGAAGCGCACGTTCTACATGGACGAGGACAGCTGGTACATCGTCGCCGCAGACATGTACGACGCGCAGGGAAAGCTCTGGCGGACTTCCGAAACTCAACTCGTGAATTTCTATGACCGCCCGAGTTGCCTGCCGGGCATGCGAGTGAACTATGACCTCCTCGACGACAAATACTACGTGGAACTGTGGTCCGAGAAATACGAGTACGACGTGCCCGAGCTCAATGCACTGACCTTCTCCCCGGATTCGCTGCGTAGGGGCCAGCGCTGAGGCCGCAACCAAGAATGAGAACACGGGCGCCGACCGGTGTACCTGGAGACATGCATTTGAAATGGAAATATCTTGCTGCGGCGCTGTGTTGCGCCTCGGCGCCGCCGCTCAGCCTCGCGGCGGCATCCCTCGACGCTTCCCCTGTCCATCAGCTGCTGATCGGCGCCGCGCGTGCCGGAGACGGCGTGGTCGCCGTGGGCGAGTGGGGGACCGTTCTGCGCTCAGTGGATGCGGGCCGTCATTGGCGTGCAGCGACCGTCCCGATCGACGAAACGCTGACGGATGTGTACTTTGCGGACGCCGTTCACGGCTGGGCAGTCGGTCACCACGGCGCCATCCTGGCGACTGAAGACGGCGGGCAGCACTGGGCCGACCGGCGCCTGGCCGATCGATCCGTCGATCCGCTTCTGGGGGTGTACTTCTTCGACGTCGCGCATGGCTTTGCAGTCGGCGCATTCGGCACACTGCTGGAATCCATCGACGGTGGCCTCACCTTCCAGCCTCGCGACATCGGCCAGGGCGATCGCCACCTCAAGGCGGTCGCCGGCAACGCGGCCGGCGAACTCTTCATTGCGAGCGAGGAGGGCGTGGTCTTCCGGTCCACCGATCACGGCAAAAACTTTGAGCGCGTGCAGACCGGCTACCGGGGCTCCTTCTGGGGACTCGCGTTGCTCCCTGACGCGGTACTGGCCTACGGCATGCGCGGCACGGTGTACCGTTCGGAGGACGCCGGCCGCAGTTGGGTTTCGATACCGACGGGCAGTCAATCGGGACTGAGTGCCGCGTGCGTGTTCGACGCACGCACAGTCGTCATTGCAGGGGCCGAAGGAACGGTTATCGAAAGCCGCGACGCAGGCAGAAGTTTCGCCCCTGCCGAGCGCTCGGACCACTCGGCGATCACTGCGTTGGCCTGTCTGCGGGGTGGCGCCTTGCTGATTGGCCGCGCCGCGCCCACGATGTACGAGGTGCCGCAATGACGCGATGGCTCGAAGCCCTGGTATTTGGCCACCGACGCAGCTGGCTGACGCTGTGGGCCATCCTCACGTTGCTGGCGTTGGCCGCAACTTCGCGGCTCTACATCGACGGGAGTTTCGCGAAGCAGGTGCCCTTGGAGCATCCCTACATCCGAACCCTGTTCAAGCACGAGGCGTTCATCGCCGGTCCCAACCAGGTCACAATTGCGCTGCGCGCGAAGGACGGAACGATCTACTCGCCGGAATTCCTCGCCTCACTGCGCAAGGCCACCGACGACGTCTTTTTCCTGCCGGGCGTCAACCGCACGACGTTGCGCTCCTTGTGGACGCCGAACGTGCGCTACACCATCAGCGTCGAGGGTGGCCTCGAAGCCAATCCGGTGATTCCGCCGGCCTACACGCCGACGGCGGCAGGGGTGGAGCTTGTGCGCCGCAACGTTCTGCGCGCCGACCTGATCGGAAGCCTGGTTTCGCGCGATGCCAGCGCCACGCTGATCGTGGCGGAATTGCGGGACAAGGATCCACAGACGGGACTGCCAGTGGACTACGTTGACACTGCGCGCAGGTTGGAAGAGATCCGCGCGCACTATGCCAACGCCGACGTGGATGTTCACGTGATCGGCTACGCGCCCTTGGTCGGGGCGATCGTTTCAGGCGGGCAGATGGTGCTGGTCTTCTTCGGCATCAGTGTGCTCGTGACTCTGGCGCTGGTGCGCTGGTACGCGGGTGCATGGAAGCCCACGTTGATGCTGCTGCTGACCTCGGCTTCGACCGTCATCTGGCAGCTCGGGCTGACGGGGCTGGTCGGTGGCGGGCTGAATCCGCTCTCGGCGATCGTCCCATTCCTGATCTTCGCGATCTCCGTGAGCCACGGCATCCAGGTCGTGAGCATGCAGCTCGAAGGCCTGCGTGAGGGGCTCGACGCCGCGCAGGCATCGCGCCGCGCTTTCCGCCAGCTCTGGGCACCTGGCATGTCGGCGCTTGCAGCCAACGTGGTCGGCTTCGGCACGCTGTTGCTGATCCCGGTCGGCGTGATCCGTGACATCGCGATCATGGCCACGCTCGGGTTGGCAGCCGTGAGCATCTGCAAGCTCACGACGCTGCCGCTTCTATTGACATGGGTTCGCAGCGCGCCAGCGCGCCCGTCCGCGCTGGGCGGCGGCGAGGCCGGCGGAGCCGGATCGCTGTGGCGACCACTGGCCCGGACCGCCGACCCGCGTGTGGCGGCGGGCGTGGTGGTCGTGGCCGTGCTGCTCGGCACCGGCGCCTTCTTCGTCGCGCAGCATCGAATTGTCGGCGACACGCAGGAAGGCGCCTCCGAGTTGCGCTCGGACTCGACTTACAACCAGGACGTGCGAGCGATCGTTTCAAGATTCGACCTTTCGTCCGACGTCCTGGTCGTTGTCGCCACCGGGAAGACCGACGCCTGCCTGGACTACGAGACCATGCGTCATCTGGATCGGATGGCTGCGACGCTGGGCGCGACGCCCGGGGTCCGATCGGTCGTGAGTCTCGCCTCCGCGGTGAAGGGCCTCAATGCGGCCTGGGCCGAGGGCAATCCGAAGCACTATGCGCTGCAGCGCGGCGAAGGCCTTCTCGCTCTGTCCGTCGACTACGTGCCCGCCGGCACCGGCCTGCGAAGCCTCGACTGCAAGGTGATGCCAATCTACGTCTTCGCGAGCGACCACAAGGCTGAAACCATCACGCGACTGCTCGATACGGTGAAGACCTTTTCGCGCGAGCATCCGGGACCCCTGCAATTCGAACTCGCCGCCGGGCCGTTGGGCGTCGCCGCAGCGGTCAATGAGACCGTGGTCTCCGCGCAATGGTCGATGTTGCTGTGGGTCTTTCTCTCCGTGGCCATCGTGAGTTGGCTCGGACTGGAGCGTTCTTGGCGCGCCACGCTCGTTGTGGTGCTCCCACTGGTCCTCGTGACCATCCTGGCCGATGCCCTGATGGTGGCCCTCGACATAGGCCTGAAGGTCGCGACGCTGCCCGTGGCGGCGCTGGGCGTCGGGATTGGCGTGGACTATGGCGTATACATCTTCTCGCGCTTCCAGCAGGCGCGCAGCGAAGAGGGACTGGCATTCCTACCGGCTTACCAGAAGGCCCTGAGCGAAACCGGCCGTGCGGTGATCTTTACCGGAGCGACGCTCTCCATCAGTGTTGCGACCTGGGCTTTCTCCCCGCTGCGCTACCAGGCGGACCTGGGCATCATGCTCACCGTGATGTTCGTCTTCAGCATGCTCGGCGCGATCGTCGTGAGCCCAGCGCTTGCGCGCTTCCTCTATTGGCGTGAAGCTGGCGCGAAGCCATCGTTCGGTGGCGATGGAGGCTCATTCGTCGAAAGCGGGCCAGCCGGCCGATCGACGGAGCCGCTTTCGCGCACGGTGGCCCGGCATGCATGATGAGGATCAGATGAGCACGCCCCCAACTCTGCTGGACAGGCTCGTGGCGGCCAGGCGGGAGCATCGACAGATCGACGACCTTTCCGTCGACGAGCTACCCGCTTCCCTCGATGCCGCCTACGCGATCGCCAATCAGTTGCTCGTAGCTATGGACTGGCGTGCTGCCGGCTACAAGGTCGGCGCAAATACCCAGCGTGCGCAGCAAATGCTAGGCCTTGACGAACCCTTGTCGGGCCGGGTGCTCGAACACAGCCTCTGGTCCGACCGGGCCACCTATCGGACGTTCGGTCAGTTTCTGGACGTTGAAGCTGAACTGGTGCTGCGCTTGGCGCACGATCTTCCGGATCCGCAGGCGTTGGGCGATGCCCAACTGCGTGACGCCGTCGACTGTGTGATGCTGGGCGCCGAGATCAATCTGCCGAGCTATCGCGACGCACTCGCGCTCGGCGGCGCGGCCATCATCGCGGACAACGGTGCGCACGCAGGCCTGGTGCTGGGCCGCCCGCGGCCGGTCACACAACTGGAGTCCTTGCTGGGGATACCGGCATCGCTGTATGCGGACGGTGCGCGGATCGCAAGCCGCTCGGCCGTCGACGCGGGTGTCGCGCCGCTCGCTGCCCTGAGCTGGCTCGCGAACGATCGGGCCCGTCGTGGAGCGCCGTTGCGCTCGGGCGAAGTGGTCGCGACGGGCGCTATCGCGATGGGCACGTCGTTCCAGGCGGGGCAGCGCATCGAGATAGCTCTCGATGAGGGCGTGGAACTCGTCATCGATCTTTCAAGTTGAACGAAACAAACAGAGGTATCCAACATGTTGTCAGAACGCATTGAAGGCAAATGGATCGACGCCTTCGTCCACAGCTTCATGCTGTGCCAGGTCAAGTCCGGCGATGCCGTGGCCATCCTGTCAGAGACCCAGTCCCGGCAGGTGAACGTCCACTTGGCCGAACTTGCCCTGCTGCGCATCGGCGCGCGGCCGTTTCACGTGGTGCTGCCGACCCCACCGCAAAACGCGCCAGTCCCTGTGCGATCGACCGGCTCGTCATTTGCGATCGGCGAGCTGATCCCCGTCATCCAAGCGCTGAGCGCATGCAGCTTCGTCGCCGATCTGACGATCGAGGGCCTGATGCATTCCAAGGAATTTCCGGTGATCCGGCAAGCGGGAACCCGCGTGCTCTACATCAGCAACGAGCATCCCGAGGCGCTGGAACGCCTGGTCGCGGATGCGTCGATGAAGGGGCGAATCCGGTCGGGCCGCGAACTGTTGCTTGCCGCCAAGTCGATGCACGTGCGGTCCGAGGCGGGTTCGGACCTGCGCATTGACATGCGCGACGCCATGGTCGGTGGCAATGTCGGGTTCTGCGATGAGCCAGGCCAGCTCGCGACCTGGCCCGGGGGAATCTGCAGCTGCTTTCCGAAGGCAGGCGCCGTCAATGGCGTTCTCGTGCTCGACGAAGGCGACATCAACCTGACGTTCAAGCGCTATCTGGAGCGACCGGTGACCCTCGTGATCGAGAACGACTTCGTCCAGGAGATCCAGGGCACCGGGCTCGATGCGGAACTGATGCGCAGCTACTTCGCGGCGTGGGGCGATCGCAATGCGTACGGCGTTTCGCATGTCGGATGGGGCATGAACCCTGCCGCACGCTGGGAGTCGTTGATCATGTATGACAAGGGCGACACCAACGGCACCGAGCAGCGCGCCTACGCCGGCAATTTCCTGTATTCGACCGGTGCCAATCCGCGTGCTGGACGCCACACGCTCGGCCACTTCGATCTGCCGGTACGCAACTGCGACATCCATGTCGACGACCAGTGTGTCGTGCGCCGCGGGGAGCTCCAAAGTGAACTGTTCTGAATTCGCCGCGGGGAAGGCGGCGGTGATCGAGCACGTCGGGCCCGCCCCGCGCATCGCCATCGAGCGGCAGGGGCACGGTCCATTGGTCGTCTTTCTGCACGGGATCGGCGGCAACCGGGCGAATTGGCGCGACCAGATGGCGGCCTTCGCCGGAGAGTTCAGCGCGGTGGCGTGGGACGCGCGTGGCTACGGCGACAGCGACGACTACGAAGGCGCGTTGCACTTCGAAGACTTCAGCACCGATCTGCTGCGCGTCATGGCGCATTGCGGTGCGCGCCGCGCCCACCTGGTCGGCCTCTCGATGGGCGGGCGCATCGCGCTCGACTTCTACGGGCGTCATCCGGAACACGTGGCGTCGTTGGTACTGGCGGACACCAGCGTGGCGATGCCCGCCGGTCCGGATCGCGAAGCGCACGTCAGCGCGATCCTGGCGGATCGCCAGCGACCGCTGCTGGGCGGCAAGACGCCCGCAGAGATTGCTCCCGCGCTCGCGCGCGGACTTGCGAGCAGCCGCATCTCGCCCGAGCGCCTGGCAATGCTCCAGCAGAGTGTCGCCGAGCTGCACAAGGACTCTTATCTCAAGACGCTCGAGGCCGTGACTCGCTACGAGGGCTTCCCGCCGCTGGGCAGCGTCCATGTGCCCTGCCTGGTGGTGGTGGGGAGCGAGGACCGGATTGCACCGGTAGACGTCGCGCGACTCACCGCAGCCGCGATCCCCGGGGCTCGACTGGAGATCATTGGCGACGCGGGGCATGTAAGCAATCTGGAGGAGCCCGCGGCTTTCAACGCGGCCGTGCTGAACTTCCTGCGCGGCGTCGAAACCGCTGGGAGGCATGCATGAGGACCACGCTGAATCGCAGCGTCCGGCTGACGGCGTACTGCGCCGACGGTCCCCTGCCGCCATCGTGCTTCGAGCTCGCGGAAGAGCCAGTGGGCGAGATCGAGGAGGGCCAGGTACTGGTGGAGACCCACTACCTGTCGATGGACCCTTTCCCGCGGCTTCGCATGCGGGGTGATGATTCCATGGCGCCGCAACTGCCACTGGGTTCGGTGGTGATCGGACGCGGCGTGGGGCAGGTGGTGGCCTCCCGTGCGCCGGCCTTGCCGGTCGGGACTTATGTGGCCGGTGAACTCGGCTGGCAGGAGCTGGCCCGCGTCGATAGTCGCACGCTGCGCTCTGTCGATGCCACCTTGGCGCCCGTCTCCACGAGTCTGGGTTTGCTGGGGCCTTCCGGCCTGACCGCCTATTTCACCGTCTTGCATCACGGAAAGCCGCGCGAAGGGCAGACCGTTGTGATCTCGGGCGCGGCGGGGTCCGTGGGTAGCGTGTCCTGCCAGCTGGCGAAGCACGCGGGGGCGCGCGTCGTCGCCATTGCGGGTGGCGGGGACCAGGTGCGCTACTTGCTCGAAGAGATTGGCGTTGACGCGGTGGTCGACCACACCATCGCGACCCCATTGGCCGAGCAACTGGCTCGCGCCTGCCCACAGGGTGTGGATGTCTTCCTGGACGGCGTCGGAGGTTCGTTGCACGAGGCGGTCATGGATCACCTCAATGTGCATGCCCGGGTCGTCGTCTATGGCGTGATTGCCAGCTATGGCCGTGCGGATGCGGCAAGCGAACTGGTGCCGAGCCACCTCTACAAGTTCATCCAGAAGCGAATTCGGCTCAGCGGCTTTCTCATCGCCGACCACGCCGGCGACTTTGCGTCGGCCAGTGCCGAGTTGTCTCGCTGGTTGGCCGAGGGACGCGTGCGCTGCGCAGAGTCGATCACTGATGGCCTCGAGAATGCCCCCGCCGCCTTTGCTGCCCTTTTTACCCCAGGGCGCTTCGGCAAACAGCTGGTACGCCTGCCGGCGGCCGGCAGATGAACCGGACACCCCACAAGGAGAACATGATGAAAGCAATACAGATTCACGAGTATGGCGGACCCGAGGTCTTGCGCGCCGTCGAGATCGCGCCGCCCGTCCCCGGCCCCGGGCAGGTGTTGGTGCGCGTCTGCGCGGCGGGCGTCAACCCTTTTGACGCCAAGATTCGTTCCGGTTGGCTGCAGGCCTTCTTTCCGCTGGCCTTGCCTCATACCTTGGGCGGCGATTTCGCAGGTACCGTCGCCGCGCTTGGAGAGGGTGCAAGCGGCTTCGACGAAGGAGACCGGGTGTACGGGATGCTGACGCCGATGCACGGAGGCAGCTATGCGGAGTATCTCGTGCTCGATGCAAACCTGATGCGCCATGCGCCTCGCACGCTGTCGTTCGAAGAGGCGGCCGGATTGCCGATGGCCGCGACCACCGCGTACATCGCGGTTGCGGAACTGGCCAACGTGCAGCGCGGCCAGCGTGTTCTTGTGCACGGTGGGGCAGGCGGAGTCGGAGCAGCGGCAATCCAGATCGCCAAGCAGCGAGGCGCGCACGTGGCGGCGACCTGCAGTTCGGGGAAAGTCGATCTGGTCCGATCGCTCGGGGCCGACCAGGTGATCGACTACACACTGACGGATTTCCGCGTGGATCTTCCCGAGCGCGTGGATTTCGTCATCGATCCGATTGGCGGCGAGACCAATCGCAGGAGCTTCGAGGTGCTGCGCAACGGCGGCGTGATGGCGGTCGTATTGCGAAACGATCCGCAAGAGATGGCAAACCGCGCGGCGCTTTCGCAGCAGCACGGCGTCACTGTCAAGGAGGTCGCCTTCGATCTGCGTCCGGACCTTCTCGACACCCTGCGCGAACTGGCCGATGCGGGCGCATTGCGGCCCAACGTGAAGACCGTGCTGCCGCTCGACCACGCGATCGAGGCGCATCGCCAGCTCCTGGGCGGTGGCGCCACGGGCAAGACTGTTCTGCGAATGGACTAGCCGATGGCTGCAAACATCCCACCGATGGTCGCCGCCGATCAAGGTCGTCGCGACTTCCTGCGCGACGCAGGCCTGGGCCTGGTCGCCATGCACGTCGGCGGCACCCTGGCATGGCTCAGTCCCGCCGATGCCCACGCCGCCGGGGCGTCGTCAAAGGTGCTTAGCGCCAGCGAGGTGACCACGCTCGAAGCCTTTGGCGAAGTGCTGCTGCCAGGCGCGCGTGAGGCTGGAATCTCGCAGTTCGTGGATCACCACCTGGGAGTCGACGCGGCCGACAGTTTGCTGATGCTGCGCTACATGGACTGGCCGGCTCCCTACGCGGGATTCTACAAAGCAGGGCTTGCCGCGCTGAATGCCCTCAGCCTCGCACAACATCGACGGCCATTTGCTGCGCTCGGTGCGGCGGAAGCCGAGGCGCTGGTGCGCGGGCTGGGAGCACCCAACCCTCCATCAGGCTGGACCGGCATCCCGGCATCGCTCTTCTATTTCGTTGTACGCAGCGACGCTGTTGATGTGGTCTATGGAACCATGAAGGGGTTCGAGCGCCTGAACATGCCCTACATGCCGCACATTCCGCCGGTCAAGCCATGGTAGCGCGCACCGCAATTGAGCGCGAAGCCGAGGTGGTCGTCATTGGCGCTGGCGCTGCGGGTTGCCTCTACGCCGATCGTATGTCCAAGGCGGGCCATCGAGTCGTCGTGCTGGAAAGCGGCCCCGCCTGGGCCCTTGGCGATCTCGTCAGCTCTCAAATCTGGGCTCGACGGCTCAAGTGGTCCTCGCCCCTGGTCGAGCAGGCGCCCGGGCAGGCCGCATTCAGCCAGAGCCATGCGACCGGTCGTGGGTTCGGTGGCGCCGCGATCCATCACTTCGGGACATGGTTGAGACTGAGGCCCGAGGATTTCCGGACGGCCTCCTTGTACGGCAAGGGCCTGGACTGGCCCATCGCCTACGACGATCTGCGACCGCACTACGACGCCATACAGGCCGAAATGGGCATTGCGGGTGACGCGGGTGCGGAGCCGTGGAGGCCGCCGGGTGATCCTTACCCCATGCCAGCGCATCCCCTTTTCCGTCAAGCCGAACTGCTCGGCAAGGGTTTCGCCAAAGTGGGTCTGGCCACTTCGCCGCTCCCTCTGGCCATCAATTCGCGCGAGTATCGAGGACGCCCCGGCTGCGTCTACGACGGCTGGTGCGAAGCGGGCTGTCCGACGGGCGCGCTAGCCAATCCCTTGGTGACTCACTTCAAGTCGGCGCAACAGGCCGGGGCAACCTTCCATGCAGGCGTGACCGTCACCCGCATCACGTGCGATCGGCGGGGGCGCGCGAACGGCGTGGAATACCGTACCGAAGGTCGCACGGGACGAATCGATGCTCGCCTCTTGATTCTGACCGCCTCGGTGATTCAAAACCCGAGGTTGCTCCTCAACTCAGCCGACGACCGTTCACGCAAAGGCCTTGCCAACAGCAGCGGCCTGGTCGGCGCCTACCTCACGGCCGACGCCGTCGCGCCCGTCTACGGGATCTTCGATGAGCCTACCCACTGCTTCATGGGAATGAATGCGGGGCAATTGCTCCATCGCGGTGGATTGGCGCATGCGAAGCAAGGTGCACCGTTTGGATCCTACCAATGGCAAATTGCACCTTCCATCAAGCCGAACGATCTTCTTGGCATCGCGAATACACGCGCTGATTTGTTCGGTGCAAAGCTTGAAGAATTCATGCGTCGCGCAAGCACCGGATTGGCGAGCCTGGCGGGATTCGCAGGGGAGGTGCCGAGCCTGGAAAACCGGGTGGCGGTCTCTTCCCGTGTGGCGAGCGATGGAATGCCGTCGGCCGCACTCAGTTACCGGATCTCCGATGGGACGCGGCGGCTGTGGGAGCATCTGATCAAGGAAGGCGAGGGCGTCGTGCGCGCCGCGGGATCGCGCGAGGTGTGGCACGGGCCGCTCGCTGGGGGTCACCTGATCGGCGGGACCGTGATGGGGAAGGATCCCGCACGTTCCGTTTGCGATAGCTACGGCTGTTGCCATGACGTGCCCAACTTGATTCTTGGAGGAAGCGGGCTTTTCCCCGGGGGAAGCGGTACCAGTCCTACCTTTACCCTGTATGCGGTAGCGGATCGTTCGGCAGCCCACCTTTTGAGCCATGTGACGGATTGGAACTGAGGTCAGCTCGGTTAACTTGGCACCGGGCGGGAGCGAAAGCCGAACACAGAATCCTGGCGATGCGAGACCTTGACCTCACGACACTCCGGCTTTTCGTCACCGTATGCGATTCGCGCAACATCGCCCGTGCGGCCGAGATCCACAACATCGTCGCGTCCGCCATCAGCAAGCGCCTGCTGCTTCTGGAAGAGACGGTGGGCAACAAGCTCATCGAGCGGAACCGGCGCGGCATCCTACCCACGAGCGCTGGAGAGATCCTGCTCGAACACGCAAGGGCCATGTTAGTGGGCGCCGATCGCGTGGCAAGGGATATGGCGACTTATCGCGCGGGCATCAAGGGGCAGGTGAGGGTGCTCGCATCGGTGTCATCCATCGCCGAGCTGCTTCCTGATGACATCGCGAGCTTCCTGCAGATGCCAGAGCACCGCGACATCCGTGTCGACATCCAGGAAGCGCTCAGCCGTGATGTGGTGCAGGGCGTCCGCGAGGGCGTTGCACCGATCGGCGTGTGTTGGGATGCAGCTGATTTCGAAGGCCTTCAGACCCGAGCCTATCGACGGGACCATCTGGCGGTCATCGCTCATCCGTCGCATCCGATCGCAGCCCTCCAGCTTTGCGCATTCGAGCAGACGATGGAATTCGATCACGTCGGGCTGCCCGCATCTAGAGCGGTGCACACCATGCTGGCGCGCGCCGCCGCCATCATCGGCAAGCCGATCAACTACCGTGCCGTGGTCAGCACCTTCGATGCGTCGATGCGCTGCGTTCGCGCCAACCTGGGCATTGCCGTGGTTCCCCGCGAAGTGGCCGAGCCCGTGGCGGGCAGTCTCGGTATCAAGATCCTGCCGCTGTCAGACCCCTGGGCACAGCGGGGTTTCGCGCTTTGCTTCCATGACGACAAGAACCTGTCACCGGCAGCCGGGTTGCTGGTAGCCCATCTGCAAACACGCGTCGGAGTGGGCAAGCCCATGCCGATCGGGAATCGCGCATGAAACTGGAAGTCTATGCGCCGCTCGCGGATGCACTCGAATGCGGCGGGCGTGTTCGTCAGCGCGCCGAACGCCTGCCTTGCCTTGCAGCGGGTCATCGAAGGCGGAGTTGGTGAATACGGACAACGAAGCCCAATCCCAAGCGGGCCGACGACGATTCTCCAATTGATTGCGGACGCGGTCGCTGGCTTCCCTATGAAATCGGTCCCACGCCTGCGACCTCTCGTCAACTCACGCCGCATACAGCCAAGTCCACGGTTGGCCCTGATAGGACGACCGGGGCACGAATACACGCAGATCTAGCACTGGCGAAACGGCTCGCCGCCCCCGGTTATAGATTACCTCCATTCGAAATCGGTGCGCCGATGGGCGTGGCGCTCCAATACTGAATGTCGCGGTGGCGGCTTCCCCGGCTTTTATGATCACTTCGAACGGTGTTTGCGACTCGTAGTCGTGCGATTCGGCGTCGAGCGACACATCAGCAGGAGGCGCCTGTTTTGTGTCCGGGTGGTATCCACTGCGATCGAGGAAAGAGACGCTGCTCTCAAAGCGAAGGGGTGGCCCTTTCGCGTCGCGAGGCGAGAGCATGGCCAGGACGCGACAGCTTTCACACAAGGTTGGGCCACACGCCTCGCGCACGCGTACTTGTACTCTGTGTCCACGAGCCATCCGAATGCAGCGGTCTCGATCCAATGGCCTGGCTTCGAGGTCTTCGGCCCGCCGTATGAGTGCATGGTGGGCCTTAGTGCATTGAGCGCGCGCAAGTGGACTCCCTCCTGTGCGAGCCCTTCGCTCAAATCCACGAAGCAGCTGGATTCAAAGGCAGGAAGCTCCATTTCATACGGCAGCTGGTCAACCCGCCAGCCGCGCGGACTGGTGTGCCATGACGTAAATCCATAGTGCAGGCGCATCGGCCCGACGCACCCCGACCCTTCGTTGACCACGAGGATATGCCGTGCCGGGCGGGCGTAGCCGGCTGGCACGCACAGTGGCCAGTCGATTGGCGCGCTGTGCTGCACGAGAAGTACGATGCGTTCTGTGGCGATTGTCACACCGGCGTTGTCGACGACGCGAGCGGCCAGCCGCGGCCATCGTGCCGGAAAGCCTACGGAGGTACTCTTCCCGAGGCCTTGGACGATCTCCCCTCGTGCGATCGCCTCGACATGCTCGAAGCGCGGTTCGATCACAAGCGGCGAGCGGTTGATAACCCGGTAGCGCGGCAGCAGTGCCGCCAGCACGTGAGTGTCCTCCCTTGTCGCGTCAACCGTATCTGGAGCGGTGCCAACGTCGATCAACACTTCAGCCGCCGAGGACTCGCGGAGGCGATTGGTGACTGCCGTCGCGGTCAGTTCAGCCAGTTCCGACGCACTGCGAAAGTGACTCACGACGCGTCCGGTCTGCAGACTCCTGCGGAGAGCCGTGATCGCCACAGGATTCGCATCGCGCCTTGTCTTCGGCCAGTGCTGGCTATCGTCAAGGACGAACACCAGGTCTGGTTTGCCGCAGGCTTGGGCTTGCCGCCATTCGAGCTCCGTAATGGAGCAAGATTCTCCCGGCGGCACGAAGCCGACGCGCCACGCGAAGATCCCGACGTACATGTCGCATTGCGCCACATCCGCCAGACACTTGTCCTTGGGCCGATGGTCGGTCGCGACATAGTCCTCCATTGCGACCACGTCATGTCCCAGGCGGCGCAGTGCGCGATAGACCGCTCCGCGATACGCCACAAGATCGCGATATGTCGACGAGAGATAGATGCGCGCCACATACGCAGTGTGCCGTCGCACCCCGTGGAAAGGAAGGCCCGTCCCGCACTGTCGAGATGGTTGACGCGCTCCGCGTTGCTTGGAAAACCCCGACCGGGTGGTGGATGACGCCGAAAGGACGATCACTCCATATCCGATTTACCTTCTCGTACGGCTCGACGCAGCTTCACCGTGCTGCCAGAATTCAAGAACGCGTTGAGGAGTGCGCTTTGGCCGACGTCTTCGTTTCCTACTCGCGCAAGGACAAGGACTTCGCCTTGCGCTTGACGAGTGCACTGCTCGATCGGAAGCGCGAAGCCTGGGTGGATTGGGAAGGCATCGCGCCCACGGCCGAATGGATGAAGGCAATTTTCGCCGCGATCGAAGGAGCGAGCGCCTTCGTGTTCGTGTGCAGCCCCGACTCCCTGGCTTCCGAGATCTGTGCGCTGGAGCTGGGCCACGCTGTGGCCAACAAGAAACGCGTCATTCCGATCGTCTGCCGTGATATTGACGCCTCGCAAGCGCCGGCTGCGGTGGCAAGCCTGAACTGGATCTTCATGCGCGACGGCGACGATCACGCCGCCGCCATGGACGCGTTGATCGTTGCCATCGACACCGATTTCGCGTGGCTCTCGTTCCACTCCCGGGTGCTGGTGCGCGCAGTCGAATGGGATCGCGAGCGGCATGAGCGCAGCCGGCTGCTGCGCGGGGCGGACCTCAAGGCAGCAGAGGCATGGGTTGTGCAGGCGGGCCAGGGCACCCGGCCCGAGGCGACTGAACTGCAGCGCCACTACCTGCGCACTAGCCGTAGCGATGCTACGCGCCGTCGGCGTTGGCTGGTTGGCGGTTCGACCGCGTTGCTCTTGACTGCGGCTGTGTCCGCTATCCTGGCTCTATTCAATGCGAGGCAGGCACGGGTCGAGGAAGCTTCCGCGCTCGCTCGCAAGCTTGCCGCCGATTCCGAGCGCGTGCGGACCGAACGCCCCGATCTGCAGGTGCGTGCGCTGTGGCTGGCGGCCGAGGCCATGCAGCGAGCACCGTCACCTTCATTAGAAGCAGACCAAGCGCTGCGTTCCTTGCTGGCTGTGATGCCACGCCATCTGGCAGCAGTCCCAACCGGTGGCGCACGCACCGGAAGTCTTGACGACCGGCGCTATGGTGGCGAGCTCGCCATCGCGCCGGATGGTCGCGCAGTGGCATGGACGCTCAACAGTGGAGAGGCCCATGTGTGGACCGTCGGCGCCGATGCCGCGGCTGTAAGGTCCTGGCCGGGCACAGGGCGGACCAGCCGGATCGCGTTTGATGCGACCGGACAGTTGCTGGCGACGCTCAGCGACCGCAAGTCCGTGCGCGTCCGGGACATTCAAAGCGGACGACTCAGCGTCGCTGCCGGGGACGCAGATCGAGGCCGCAGCGGTGGCCGCCCGCGGCGAGCATCTCGCCTTGCTCGGTTCGGATGGCCAGCTCCGACTGTTGGACGCCGGCGGCAAAGCCGAGGGCCAGTTCACGGTCGACCTGTACCACGTCGGAGAACCTCACGTGCTGCTGCGCTTCAGCCGGGACAATCGCCACCTTGCCGTCGCGAGCGTCCATGGGCTCAGGCTGTGCAGACTGGACGCACTGCAGGATTGTGACCGGCTGGCTATGGAAGCCCAGAGTGACAAGACTGCGCTCGAGTTCAGTGCCGATGGCCGATGGCTGGCCGTTGACATGACCGGCAAGGTCCAGGTGTTTGGGACTGACGACACGAGGGCGGCAGTGTTCGAGACCCCAAGATCCGGCGGCCTCGCGCTGCTGCGCTTCAGTCCCGACGGTCGCTGGCTGGCGATTGGCGCTTCGAACCAGAACGAAGTGAAGCTTTGGGACTTCCAGGGGAACAAGCAGATGCTCAGCGTCGCGCCAGGCGGTGCGGCGACGGCTCTGGCGGTGTCGAGCGACTCATCACGCGTAGCGGCGTCCGGAGACGATGGTGTGACCCGGGTATGGGCTGTCCCCGGCGGCGAGTTGCAGGCGCTGATCTCACACCCCGGCCCGATGGCTTTCGTCGCGGACGGCGATCGTTTGGTGACCGCCGGTGACGGCAACACCCTGCACTTGTGGGAGTCGACGGCCCGAGGCGAGACCGTGCGGCTGGCGACTTCCGACCCGGCGGCATACCGGTTCAGCGAAGGCTCCCCCACAAGCGTCGTGGCCGCAGTCATGGCCGCCTCGGAATCGTCAGGCTTCTCTCGTTGGGTCGAGGGTGCAGGGAATGTCGAGCGCGCAATGCGCCAAGGGTTGCGCAGCATCGTTCTGTCGTCCGACGGTCGGCGCGCTTGGGCGGGGCACGGCGACTTCGTGACGGCCTGGGACCTGCAGTCCCTGCAGCCCTCGACCAGCGCTGAACATCGTCCAACGCTGGATTGGACAACGCTGTTACCGACGCTGAAGCAATCTCGATGTTCCTTGCGCGATACGCCCTGTCAGGAACAAGTAGATCGCCTGGTCAGTGAAGGCAGCGTCGAGGTGGAAGCAGTCAGCCCCAACGGCGAGTTCGCCGCTACTGGCCGAGCAGATGGCGTGGCGCGAATCTGGCGCGCTGGAACTGCCGAGCCGATGTTGAGGCTGCCGGGTGCCATCGTGCTGTCGCTGACCAATGAGCATGGGCTTGTCTCGTTCCCCGCGCTGGACCGATGGGGCAAGCCCGACCCACGAGCCGCGCAGCAGCTGCGAATCTATTCGCTTGGTGACGGCTCCCAGCAGGCCGAAATCAAGGTGGACGACGGATTGTGGCGCGCCGAGTTCGACCCTGACGGGCACCGCTTGCTGCTGGTGACTGGCGACTATTCGATTCGTGTACTGGAAATGCCTTCGGCGCGCGAACTCTGGAAGCGACCCGGGGGAGGCACGCCAAACCTCAGCGCTTTCAGCGGCGACGCCCGCTTGCTCGCATTCACGGAATCGATAAAAAACGAAGGCCAAGTCGTCGTTGTGGAAAGTGCCACCGGCAACCCGGTCGGCAAGGCTGTGACTTGGTCCGCCGGTGCGGCGGCACTGGCGGTAAGCCGCGACGGTCGGACCGTGGCCGTGGCTGGCTTTGGCGGCCAGCTCGGGACGTACGACGTCGCCAGCGGCGAAGAGGTGGCGCGCCTATCCCATGCCGACCGGGTCGTCGACCTCGCATTCAGTCACGACCAACAGATGCTGGCCACCGCCAGCAACGATGGCACAGCCCGCATAGTCGATCTGAGGCTGACCCGCGAGATCGCGCGCATTCGCCCGTCGGGGCCCCCAGGCCAGGTGCGCTTCAGCCCGGGAGACCGGTACCTCGCCACGGCGGGTGCGAACGCGATGCAACTGTGGACCTGGCGCACTGAGGACCAAGTGGCCGAGGCCTGCCGGCGCTTACCGCAGGCCTTGCCGCCCGACGAATGGCTGCTATATCTAGCGGGTCTCGAGCCTCAGGCTTGTCGCCCAGCGGCGAGTCGGTAACCGTCGCAGCACTGGTAGGGGTGCCGCAATGTCAAACCCAAGTTCAGATGTCGCATGGACGGCAAAGTTGAAATGTCGCATTTCTTCTTCTGTTCGAAGGCTCTTTGCGAACTTAGTGACTGCCTTGCCTTTGCACTACACGGACCTGTCAGCCGAAGGCCGGCCCGGTTGATCTGCATGCCTTGCGCAGGGCCCGCTCGAATTCCTTGACATCGAAATGTCTGGAATTCATCGTTCCCGGCACTCCCTTTTTCGGCCTTGGAAGCTGGCCTCTATTCGTTCGTGATGGCGCGCAGCGTCGATCATCCCGTCGTGCCTGCACGGCCTGCGCCGCGCGCAGGGCCGAGCCCAGTCGCTTGTTCTCCACCACAAGAATGATGTGGATGCGCCAGCCTTCGTGTTTGAGGTGCGTCCTGTGAGAGTGGAAGTGCATGCTTCGTCTCCTCGGAGCCTGGATGCAGATCGTTCCGACGCGGATTGCGAACGGGCCTGTTCAGGGATCGGTTCGAAGGATTGTGTACCGGACGGACTCAACGCAGCACGATGACCTGGAGCGCGATGCGCAGCGCCTGTTCGTAGGCAAGATCGGCAGGTATGACGCCACCCGGCCGAGCAACGGCGCCGGCAGGAGAAAGCGTCGAGGCTGTTTCGGGGATCAGATCGACCCATCGTGAGGCGGACAGCATCGTGGCCTCATCGGCGCGCCCCGGCAGCAGCATGCCCGCAAGCCGGCCGCCGGCATCGAGAACCGGACCGCCGTAGCTGTTGGCCGCCAGTCCGATACCCAGCTTTCGAAGGCCACCCTCGCCCTGGAGCGCGCCGAAGAAGCCCTGGCTCAGCCAGGGCCAAGCCGGTTCTGCAGTTTTCAGTGACGAATAGGCGAACGCGAAGCCGGCACTCCCCGCGAACGGATCACGCACTGCGAGGAACGGCGCTCCTTCGGCAACGAGCGGCGCGTCGAGGCGAAGGACGGTGACGGCCAGCGACTCGAGGGGCTGAGTCGGGTCCGCCCGCGCGAGCGTGGTCTGCCCCAGGCCGTTGCGCACCCAGATCGCCTGGGCGGTCTCGTCCCGGATGGCGGCACTGGGCACCAGCGCGATCATCCCATCGCCTATCAGCACCCCACTGGAGACCACACGAGCCGATTCCGGGACCCGGGGCTGGCCCTGCTCCGGAACGGCCTGCGGCGCCATCCGGTGTGGCGTTCGCAGCATGAGTCCGCTGGCCCCAGGCGCCGGGGTTGCAAAGGCGCGTCGCACGTCGAGCGCCACGGGATCCTGCGGAAGACGATCGAGGGTTTCCTGCAGCACACGCTGGGCCACCACGTCCTGACCACCCGCCCGCAGCAACCATGCATGCAACGCCCCCGCGGGTCCCGACTCCAGGTGCACGCCGGCCACATGCGAGCAGAACGCCAACGCACGCCGATACTGCCCGGCCTGCATGTAGGCGCGCACCAGCCCCATCTCGGTATCAGACGCGTGCAGCATCATGGCCGCGCGCTCGAAGGTGTCGGTCGCCGCCGTGACCTCGCCGCGCGCGAGTTCGGCCTCGGCGCGGCGCAGCAGCGCCGAGCGAGCCTCCATCACGCCCGGATCGTTCACCCGGATGTCCGTGATCGCGGCCGCCGACCGCGGAACGGTCTTCGTCGCGGACTCCTGCGCGCCGCAATGCACGCCGGACAGGCTCAGCGCCAGCACGGCTGTGCAGAAGGTGCGTGCTGCCGGTGCCAAGTTCGATCGTCGTCAGGGAAGCTGGGTGATGCGCGGGATCGCCAGCGCGGGCAGCGTCGGATCGTAAGCGGGCTTCGGCGCCTTGTAGCCGCCGGCCAGATAGGCCGTGAGCGCATCGATGTCCTGGGCGCCACCGAGCGCGCTGGTGCCACCGAGCAGCACCGTGAACCCGTCGCCGCCCGTGGCCATGAAGTTGTTGACGGTCACGCGATAGGTCTTGGCCGGGTTCTGCACCACGCCATTCACCACGATGTTGTCCGGCGCACCGGTCGCAACGGGCGGTGTCACCGTGACGTCAGTGGGCGTCAGCACGACGTTGACGATCTTCGAGCACGCTGGCGCTGCGGCGCTCCATGAATATTTCAAGCCGTTCGACACCTGCATCACGCGTTGGGCCGTCTGCCCCTTGCAGCCCGTGAACTGCTGCTCGAGCAGGTCCTTGAGTTGCTGCGCGGTCAGCGTCATGGTCACCAGGCTGTTGCCGAAGGGCTGCACCGTAAAGGCGTTGCCGTAGGTCACGTTGTAGGGGTAGGTCGCGGCGGGGTTCACGAAGCCAGGGTTGCGCACGCCGCCGGCGTTCATGAACGCGACGACTGCGCCGCCGAGCGCTGCCGGCTGGGTGGCCTGCAACTGGGCGTCGGCGATGAGGCTGCCGGCGGGCATTTCGCCGGCCGCGTTCGCCGAATTCGACAGCGCCGAGGCGATCGTGCCGATCACCTGGTTGGACAGCGGCGACGCGAGCGTGTTGTACCCCTCGACGATGTTCCTGACGCTCGGGTCTGCCGCGATGGCGTTGTTGATGGCGACGTCCGTTCGGTCCACCAGGCGGTTCGTGGCCGATACGGCGAGCACTTTGTGCGACCGGGGATGCAGCGTGAGGTCGATGTCGGTGAGCACGCGACCGAACGCGCTCGCGCTCGTGACGGCGACCAGCCGCCCCACACGGTTGGGCAGCCCGGTCGGACGCGGCGTGCTGACGGCAGCTCCGGACACCCCCGTCACGTCGACCGTGTTGGCAGAGCAGTTGTAGGCGGCGTGCGTGTGGCCGCTGATGACCAGGTCGACCTCGTCGCCGAGGCCTTTGACGATGTTGGCGATGTCGGAGTCGGTGCCGTCGGCGTTCTTCAGGTTGCCGTCGCAGCCGTTGATGTCCCCGACATTGGGACTGGTCTGGAAGCCCCCCTGGTGCACGAGCACCACGATTGCATCGACGCCCTGGGCGCGAAGCCTCGGGATCAAGGCATTGACGGTCTGCGCCTCGTCGCGAAACTCCAACCCGGCCACACCCGTGGGCGTCACGATGCCGGGCGTGCCCTTCAGCGTCATGCCGATGAACGCAACCTTCGCGCCCTGGAAGGAC
>NZ_JBPJZT010000022.1:0-71855 GCF_051216375.1 Variovorax glacialis
TCAGCACGCCGACGACGAGCGCCAGCACCACGCCCTTGACGAGAGGGATCGGCGGCCCGGGCTTGCAGAGCAGCAGAACCGTCATGACGCAGACCACGAAAGGCGCCGGCAGCGCCATGCCGTACGCGACCAGCACGGCCACGCCGAGGCCGATGGCCAATCGCAGCACTGCCTTGTCCCCCCGGTTCATGGTCCTGGTCAGTAGAGGTACGACAGGTAGCTCATCAGCCGGATGTAGAGCGACCCGAACCAGTTCATCAGCGGATGGTCCCCGGTGTAGACCAGGACCTCGGCCTGGCCGCCGATCCGCAGACCGCGCAAACGATCGAGCTCACCGGGGTCGAACTCGATCGCCACCGGGAAGCGCTGCGCCTGGCGCAGCCAGTCGCGGCTGTTGTCGACCGTGGGCAGGGTTCCGGGCTGCGTCTGCTTGCCGGAGCCCACGCCGCTGCCCAGGCTGCGAACGCGCCCCTTGAGCACCTGGCCCGGCATCACGTCGAGCACGATCGCCACCGGATCCTCGGGATCGATGTTGCCGAGGTTGTTCTCGGTCATGTCGGCGCTGATCCAGAGGTCGTGCATGGCGATGAGCGTCATCGCCGGCGCGCCGGCCTGCGCGAACTGCCCGACGTCCATTCGCAGGTCGGTGACCCGGCCGCGGGCGGGTGCGACCACGCGGGTGCGTTTCAGGTCCAACTCGGCCTTCTCAATGGCCGAGCGGGCACTGATCAATTGCGCGTTGGCCTCCCCGCTGTCGCCCGCGGTCTCGTGGGCGCGGCTCAAATCGGCCTCGGCCGACTTGACCTGGCTCTGGGCCTTGACCAGGTTGGCGTGCGCGCTCTCGACGCGGCGAATCGAGATCGCGCCGGGGTCCTCCTTGAAGATCTGCTCCAGCCGGGTTGCGTCCTGGCGCGCGTAGACAAGGTTGGCCCGGGCTGCCTGCACGCCGGCCCGGGCGGCATCCACACCCGAGGTGGAAGCATTGACCGAACGCCTCACCGACTCGTAATCCGAGCGGCTGCGCTGCAGCGCGATCCGGTAGGAGGTCGGATCGATGTCGAACAGGGGTGCGCCGCTTTGCACTTCGTCGTTGTTCTTGACGTACACCTTCAGCACCTGGCCCGCGACCTCGGCGGCCACCGGCACCACGAAGGCCTGCACCCGGGCCTGGTTGGTGTACGGGGTCAGTCGGTCCGAGACGAAATACCAGACCAGGCTGAGGACGATCAGTGCGAGCACGACGACGGCACCGAGGCGCGCGCCCTTGCCCGTGTCCGGCGGTGCAGGCGCGACGGCGGCCTCGGTGGACAGGGCCGGCGACGGTGCCGGCGGGGTCGGTTCTGGACTCATGGTCGTGGGGTTCCCGGAGAGTTGGGGATCGTGCCGGTGCCGGGTGACGGCAGGGGGGCGGCGAGCAGGCCTTTCCAGTCGCTGCGCAGGCCCATGGCCTCCCGGGTTGCATCGTCGACCACGGGCCGGCTGCGCGCCTCTTCCCAGCCGCCGCCCATGGCCTTGTAGACGGCGATCAGGCTTTGGGTCAGACTGCCGCGCGCGTTCACGAGCTGTTCCTGCTGGCTGAAGAAGGTCCGCTGCGAATCGAGGACCCGCTGGAAGTCGGTCAGCCCTTCGCGGTACTGGAGCGTCGCGATCTCGAGCGAGCGCTGCGCGGCCTTCACCGAATCGGCGAGCAGCACGATCTGCTGCTTCGTCAGGGCGAAGCCGACGGCCGCATCGTCGACCTCGCGCGCAGCGCCCAGGACCACCGCCTGGTACTGCTCGTAAGTCTGCTGGAAGCGGGCGTCCTGGACCAGCACAGTGTTGGTGAGGCGGCCGTTGTCCAGGACGTTCCAGACGAGGCTCGGCCCCACGGCCCAGTTCAGGACATTGGGCGCCCCGCTCACCGAGGTGGCCGACAAGCCCAGCGAGCCCAGCAGCGAGATGGAGGGATAGAGGTCGGCGACGCTCACGCCGATCAGCGCGGACTGGGCGGCCAGTTGCATCTCCACGGCCCTGACGTCGGGGCGGCGCCGCAGCAGGTCGGCCGGAAGGTCGACGATGACACCCAGTTCGGCCTGCGGGATCGCTTCCTCGCCGACGGCCATCTCCGGCAACGGCCCGGGGGGACGCGCCAGCAAGGTGCTCAGCGCATTCTGGTTCTGGCGCAGGGCGATCTCCAATTGCGGGATCGTGGCTAGCGTGCCGAGGTACTGCGCCCTGGCCTGCTGGACGTCCAGCTCGGATTCACCACCGCTCCTGAACAGCAACTGCGTGATGTCGAAACTGCGCTTCTGGATCGCGGCGTTCTCGCGCGCAATGCGCAGCCGCACTTCCACGGTACGAATCGAAGCGTAGAGCCCCGCCACCTGCGCCGCCATCAGCACCTGCACATCGTCGTACTGCGCGATGCTGGCGAAGTAGCCGGCGTCCGCTGCCTCGATGCTGCGCCGGAACTTGCCCCAGAAGTCGAGTTCCCAGCTGATGCGCGCACCCACGCTGAACGATGCGGCGCTGCTGTCCGGGCCGCCTGCGCGCCGCGTGCCGACATTCAGCAGCTCGCCGGTGGCCTGCTGCACCTGGGGGTAGAGCGTGCTGCCCGCGATGCCGAGTTGCGCACGCGCTTCCATGATACGCATGCCGGCCGTGCGCACGTTGGGATTGACGCGCTGTGCCTCGGCAATCAGCTGATCGAGCACGGGGTCGTCGAAGCTTCGCCACCACGATTGCAGTTGCGCGTTGCGCGCACGGCGCGGGTCGGCGCCCAGGGATTCGAGCGAGCCGCCCTTCCAGTCCGATAGCCAGGGCACCTGGGGTTGCTGGAAATCAGGCCCTACGGTGCTGCAGGCGCCGACCAGCACGGTCAATGCCAGCGCCATAGCCCGCGCGCCGAGTCGGATCACCGGCACCTGGGGGGCTCGCAGCCTGCGGTACGCAGGTCGAGGCCGGTCTCGCAAGGCGTACTCATCGTTCCGTATTCCTCTTCCAATCTGCGGCGATCGTAGCGCAATAGTTCCGCCACACGGCCTCCTCCACGTACACTCCGCCGCGAGTTGCGGGCGCGTCGCTCCGGCAACACAACGCCATGAGGACCACTGAGCCGATGACAGCCCATCAGACCCCATCGAGCGAAGCGCTCATGCCTTTCGTCTCAGAGACGCCCTCATCCAGGCAGCGACGGTTCGTTCGCTACTTCACGGCGATCCTGATCGACCTCGTGGTCCTGAACCTGTTCGTCGAGTACTCGACGAACGTGACCATCGATTCATTCACGACGTCGTTGTGGGTGTCGGTCGTGCTGCAGCTGCTCCTGAAACTCACGATCACCCTCGAGCGCCGCATCGCGGGATTGTTCGAGGGCAAGACCGGCGGCTTCATGAGGGCCCTGCGATTCTTCAGCGCGTGGCTGGTGCTGTTCGGATCCAAGTTCGTGATCCTCGAGGCGATCACGTTCATCTTCGGGGACAACGTCCGGTTCGACGGCGCATTCCACGGGATCGTGATCCTGGTCGCGATCATCGTCACGATGCTCGTCGCCGAGGAAGCGATGGTCCGGCTCTACCTGAAGCTCGGCGGCTGAGCCCGCGCGCCTCCGCATCCGAATCTCAGCGCATCGTGCGACCGACCGGCCCCAAGCGGCGGCCGGTCGCTCGGTACGCGTCTTCCACCCAGGCGCAGAGCAACGGCCGTGTCGTCGCCGGCTCGATGATGTCGAGCACGCCGAAGCGTTCGGCCGTTCGCATCGGTGACGAGATCGCGTGGTAGTGCGCCTCGAGTTCGAGCCGATGCGCCACCGGGTCTCTGGCAGCGGCGATGTCCTTTTTGTAGGCCGCTGCGACGCCCCCTTCGACCGGAATGGAACCCCAGCGCGCCGACGGCCAGGCGTAGCGGTTCGGCAAGGCGGTTCCCGAGGGGCCGTGCCACGGGCTCAGCATAGCGCCGGCGAGGCCCACGCAACGCCGCAGCACGATCGCCAGCCATGGCACGCCCGACTGTTCGATCGCGTGCAGGGTCTGCATCGCGGCGGCGAGCGTGCCTTCGCGTTCCGCGTCGGGGCCGGTCATCACGCCCGGCTGGTCGGCCAGGTTGACGATGGGCAGGTGAAAGGTGTCGCACAGGTCGACGAAGCGCGCCATCTTCAGCGCCGCGGCACGCGTCAGCGCGCCGCCCATCACCATCGGGTTGTTCGTCATCACGCCCACTGCATGGCCGTTCAGCCGGGCCAGGCAGGTGATGGTCGAACCGCCGAAGTCCGGCGACAGCTCGAACACCGAGCCTTGATCGAAGATCGACTTCAGGATCTTGCGGGGCTGGAAGATCTTGCGCTTGTCGGCCGGGATCGCCTGGTTGAGCCATGGGTCGCAGCGATCGACCGGGTCGTCGCAGGCCACGCGCTGCGGCTGTTCCCATACGTTGGCCGGAAGATAGGAAAGAAATCTCCGCGTGGCCTGCAGCGCTTCTTCCTCGGTGTCGACCGCGAGCTGCACGGTGCCGCTGTAGCGGTGCATCGCGTCATAGCCGCCGAGCGTTTCCTTGTCGACGTCCAGGCCCAGCGCCTGCTTCACGACGGGCGGGCCGCCGGCGAAGATCTGGCTCTTGCCGCGAATCATGATGGCGAGGTGGGACGAGGCGACCCGCAGCGCACCCAGGCCCGCACAGGCGCCGAGCGCAATGCCGACCACCGGCACGGCGCCGAGCAGCTGCGTCATCGGCAGCATGGCGTAGCCCGGGATCTTGGTGTGGCCCAGCTTGTCCAGCAGCTTCACGCTGCCGCCCGCGCTGTCGACCATGCGCACGATCGGCAGCTTGTATTCCCAGGCGTAGCGGTCGGCGAAGATCCACTTTTCCGACACCGAGCCTTCGGAAGAGCCTGCGCGGATCGTGAAGTCGTCGGACGAGACCACCGTCCGCTGTTCGGCGATCTTGCCGACACCGACCACGGCATTGCTCGGCGTGAAGCTCTCGCGCTTTCGGTCGGTGCCGTACTTCACGCCGCCGGCCAGCGCACCGATCTCGTTGAAGCTGCCGGCATCCAGCAGCTGATCGATGCGTTCCCGGGCGGTGAGCTTGCCTTGCGCGTGGTGGCGCGCGACCTGCTCTTCGCCACCGAGCTCGCGCGCAATCGCGCGGCGCTGTGCCAGCTCAACAAGGTCTTCGGCCCATTCGCCCGATGCGGGCCTGGATGTCTCGGTCGTCGTGTTCATTTGGAAGTCGCTCCGTGGTTGTGGCGCGCCAAATAGGCGTCGCGAAGATCATTCTTGGTCACCTTGCCGGCGTGGTTGCGCGGCAGCGCCTCGACAAACTCGATCACGCGCGGTTTCTTGTAGCCGGCGATCAGCTCGGCGCAATGCTTCGATAGCGCTGCGGCGTCGACGCCTTGCCCGGGTCTGCGCACCACGAAGGCCGCGATCACCTCGCCCCACTCCGCATCGGGCAGGCCGAGCACCGCCACTTCGGCCACGGCCGGATGGGTGTGCAGTGCGTCCTCGACTTCGCGGGCATAGACGTTGAAGCCGCCGCTGATCATCATGTCCTTGTTTCGGCCGACGATGTAGAGAAAGCCCTCGTCGTCGAAGCGGCCGAGGTCGCCGCTGTAGTACCAGCCGTCGCGGATGGACTCGCGCTCCAATTCGGGCCGGCGCCAGAACGCCACTTCGCCGATGCCGCGGTGCGCGATCGCGATTTCCCCGATCTCGCCCGCCTTCAGGGCGTTGCCGTCGGCGTCGCGCACCGTAATCTCGACGTCCATCGTGGGCCGGCCGCACGAGGTGATGCGCGCGGAAGGCTTGCCGTCCTGCAGATGGTCGTGCGGGTAGAGCACGCACAGCGGCTGCACGGCCTCGGTCATGCCGTACTGCTGGCGCAGGATCGGGCCGAGCCGTTCGAGTGCCTCATGGATCATGGAGGTCGGCGTTGGGGCGGTTCCGTAGTGGACGCGACGCAGCGCAGACAGGTCCGCCCCGGGGTTGGCGGCCAGCGTTTCGAGCAGACGACCCATCATGGTGGGCACGACCATCAGCTGGCTGATGCGGTCGGTTCCGACCTGCGCCAACACCTGTTCGGGGTCGAACTTATCGGCCACGATGTTGCGCGCGCCGCGCAGGTAGCACGGCAACAGGTGCACGCCGGCGGCATGCGTGAGCGGCCCAACATGGAGCATCGCGTCATCGATCCCGAGGCCGTACTCCATGGCGGCGAAATGGTTCGCGAGGCGCGCTTCCCAGCGCTCGATGCTGTAGGCCACGCCCTTGGGCTGGCCGGTGGTGCCCGAGGTGTAGGCGATGCGCAGCAGCAGGTCGGCCCGCACCTTGAGGCCCGGGAAACCGTCCGTGGCACTCTTCAGCAACGCGTCGTAGCCGAGCACGCCGGCTTCGTGCCAATCCACGCTGATCACGTGGCGCAGCGACGGCACGAGTGCCTTCACCTGAAGCGCCATCTCGCGGAACTCGGGCCCGGCGATGAGCACCGAGGCCTCTGCGTCGTTGAGGATGCCGGCCTGCTCGCGCAGGGTGTGGCGGGCGTTCAGGGCGACGTAGCCCTGCGCCGCCTTCTCCGCAGCGAACTGGCTCTCGATGCTTTGCACCGAGTTGTTGAGCAGCACCGCGACTCGCTCGCCCGGAAGCTGGTCCAGGCCGATGAGCGCGTTGGCCAGCTGGTTGCTGCGCCGTTCGATCTGCGTGTAGGTGTAACTGCGGTCGCGAAACACGACGGCGGGCCGGTCGCGAAACTGCCCTGCGGCCCAGGACAGGGCGTGCCCTGCGATTCTGTGGGAACTCATTGGAAATGTCCTTTGTGGGGTTGAAGCTCACTGCGAACGCAGCAGGCGTTTCTTGAGCGAATGCCGAGCGCGGATGCTTCGAAATCCGCGCCCTTGGCTCACTCGGGCTTGAAGTCGATCGATTTCAGGACCGCGCCGATGCGCTCGTAGTCCGCGCGCAGCGACTTCGTAAGCTCGTCTGGCGTGCGTGGCTGGCCGGCGTCGAGGCCGAACTCCCTCAGGCGCTCGCGCATCGCCGGTTGCGCCATGACCTTCAGTGCGGCTTCGCGCAGACGGGTTTGTGCCGCGGCCGGTACGTCGGGCGTAGTGAACAGGCCCACCCAGGCCAGTGCCTCGAGTTGCGGGTAGCCGAGCTCCGTGAACGTCGGCACGTTAGGCAGGTTCGGCGAACGCTGCGGAAGGCTGACGGCGTAAGGAACGATCTTGCCGCCCTTGATCAGCGGTATCGCGTTCGGGATCCCGGCGAACATCAACGGCACATGCCCGCCCACGACGTCGACGAGCGCCGGCGGCGAGCCCTTGTAACCGACGTGCGACATGTCGATGCCGGCGGCCTTGTTCAGCTGCAGCCCCATCACATGCGACACAGTGCCAGCGCTGTAGGAGGCATAGCTGACCTTGCCCGGATTGGCCTTCACGAAGGCGATCAGCTCGGGCAGGCTCTTCGCCGGCACTGACGGATTGCCTACCATCACGAGCCCGCCGCGCGCAAGCTCGGCGAGAGGCTTGACCTCCTTGGCTATGTCGATGCGCAGCTTGACGATATGGGGGATCTCGCTGACCAACGCATCGAGCGCAACAACCATCGTATTGCCGTCGTGCGGCGACTGCAGCAGGTCATTGACCGCCACCGCGCCGCCGGCACCGGGTTTCATATCGACGATCACCGTCTGATTCAGCTCCTTCTGCAGACCATCGGCCAGAAGGCGCGACACGACGTCGAGGGTGCCACCGGGCGGCCCTGCCGCGATGATGCGAACTACTTTGTCAGACGGAGTCTGCGCAAACGAAGCCGTCGCGGCCAGCATGGCGAAAGCGGTGAGGAGGATGCGTTTCTTCATGGAATGTCTCCTTGGGTTGTTGAATGGGTGGCAAGCGCCTCGGCGTCGCGTCGTCCAGCGTTCGCTTTTTCCGTCTGCAACTGCCTCACGGCTTCGAGCCGCGAGCGGTCGACCAGGCTTTCGATCGCGGCGGCCGCACCGTCGGTGTCGCCCGCCTTCAGGCTTTCCAGCATCGCGCGCCAGATGCGCGCCGATTCCTTGCGCCGTGCTTCGCTCGCCAGGCCGAGCTTCGAATAGCGCCGCGTCTGCCGCACCAATGAGCCCAGGATCTCGGCGAGCCGTTCGTTGCCGGAGCCGTCGGCGAGCACGCGGCCCATGCGGATGCTGGCCTCGAGATAGGCGTCGTCGGAACCAGGCTTGTCCGCCAGGGCTTCCAGTTCGCGAACTTCGGCGTCGATCCTGGAAATCAGGGCGTCATTGCGATCGCCCATGCGCCGCACCATCGCGCCGACCAGATCGCGGCGGATTTCGAAGATGTCGCCGACCTCCTTGATCGAGAGCTGCGTGACGTGGGCGCCGCGGTTGGGCAGGATGCGAACGACCGAGTCCTTCTCCAGGATGCGCAACGCTTCGCGCACCGGGCCACGGCTGACATCGAACTGCTCGGCCAGGGTCTCTTCGCGAATGCGATCGCCTGGCGCGTACTCGCCGCTCGCGATGGCGGCGAAGATGCGCTCGGCGATCTGCTCGGGCAGCGTCATCAGCTGGCGGCCGGCGCGCAGGGTCGGCGCTTCGGCGTCCGCGCCGGACGCACCCTGCAAACTCGTGCCGGAGGTCCTCACCGCGCTCATTCCTCTTCGAAGACCGCGACTTCCTGGCCTTCGCGCACGGGAGCGCCTTCGGCGATGAGGATCTCGACGACGCGCCCGGCTTCGGGGGCAATGACCGGAATCTCCATCTTCATGGATTCGAGCACCATGAGGGTGTCGTCAGCCTGGAGGGTGTCGCCGGGCTTCACCAGGATCTTCCATACGGTGCCGGTGATTTCGGAGCGGATCTTTGTCTGCGTGGTCATGCGCGGGTGCCTCGTGTTGTGGCGGCAGTGTGCCGATGAACGAACTTTACTCGACATTCAGATTGTTGACAAGATGAATGTGTCCATGATTTAATCGAGGCATTGCAGCAGACCGCTGCGCCAACGAAAGGCGGACACTCCCGCCGTACTGGAGACAAAGGCCATGCCCCTATCCCATACCGACGTCCGTCGCATCCTCGAAATCCTCGACAGCGCCGCACACCTCGAATCCCTCGACGTCACCGTGGGCGATTTCGAACTTCACGCCCGTAAGCCCGGCGCCTCCTCGGCCCTGGTCGAGCGGACCCCGCAGGGCACGGCAGGCCGCCGCGCCGATTCGGGCCCGTTGGTGGAATCCCCGGCTGGCGCTTCCGCCGCCGCCGCGCCGGAAACCTTGACGGAGGTGCCCGAAGGCTTGATCGCGGTGCGCTCACCGATGGTCGGCAGCTTCTATCTGCGCCCGAGCCCCGATCAGCCGCCCTTCGTCGCCGTCGGCAGCATGGTCCAGGCCGATGACACGGTCTGCCTGGTTGAGGTCATGAAGATGTTCAACACGGTGAAGGCCGGCGTCACGGGCACGGTCGAACGCATCGTGATCGAGAACGGAAAACCGGTGCAGCACGACCAGATCGTGATGCTGATCAAGCCGACCCCAGGAGCCTGACCATGAACAAGACTGATTCCACCCCCGTGGCCAAGCGCGACATCCGGCGCGTGTTCGTGGCCAACCGCGGCGAGATCGCCGTACGCGTGATCCGCGCCTGCCGCAGCCTCGGCATCGAGGCCGTGGTCGGCGTCTCCGAAGCCGACACCGAGACCCTGGCCGCCAAAATGGCCGACAAAGTCGTCGTGCTGGGTCCGCCGCTGGCTTCGGAAAGCTATCTGCGTGCGGACAAGATCGTCGAGGCCGCCCTGCAGACCGGCTGCGATGCGGTGCACCCGGGCTACGGCTTCCTCTCCGAGCGCTCGTCCTTCGTGCGCGCCTGTGTCGAAGCCGGACTGGTGTTCATAGGCCCTTCCGCCGACGCCATCGATGCGATGGGCGACAAGATCACGGCCGTGGGCCTGGCCCAGAAGGCCGGCGTCCCACGCGTGCCGGGTTCGGGTGCCCTGTCCGACGTGGCGCATGCGCAGCGCGTCGGCGCCGAGATCGGCTATCCCGTACTGATCAAGGCGACGGCCGGCGGCGGTGGCCGCGGCATGCGCATCGTCCGGGACGAGAGCGAGCTCGAATCGCTGATGAGCTCGGCCTCCAACGAAGCGCAATCGGCCTTCGGCGACGCCACGCTGTACATGGAGAAGTTCATCGAGCATGCGCGCCACATCGAGATCCAGGTCATGGCCGACATGCATGGCCACGTGGTCTACCTGGGAGAGCGTGAATGCTCGACCCAGCGGCGCCACCAGAAGCTGATCGAGGAGGCGCCCTCCCCCGCCGTCGATGAAGCGATGCGCCGCGCCATGGGCGAGTGCGCCGTAAGCCTGACGCGCAATGCCGAGTACTGCGGCGCCGGCACTATCGAATTCGTGGTCGACCAGCGAGACAACAAGTACTTCTTCCTGGAAATGAACACGCGCATTCAGGTGGAGCATCCGGTGACCGAGATGATCACCGGCTACGACCTGGTGGCCGAACAGATCCGCGTCGCGGCCGGGCTGCCGCTGTCTTTCACGCAGGCCGACGTGCAGTTGCAGGGCCATGCGATCGAGTGCCGCATCAACGCCGAGGACCCGGACCGCAACTTCCTGCCGCGCCCCGGGCTGATCTCGCGCTGGGACGTGCCGGCCGGAGAGGGCATTCGCGTCGACAGCCACTGCTATGCGGGCTACACAGTGCCGCCCTACTACGACTCGCTGCTCGGCAAGCTGATCGTGCATGCGCCGACGCGCGCGCAGGCCATCGCGCGGATGCGCGAGGCGCTCGGCGGCCTGCGGGTCGAAGGGCCTTCGACGACCGCGCCGTTCCATGACGCGGTCCTCGCGCACGGCGATTTCGTCGATGGCAAGGTCACGACCCGCTGGGTCGAGGAGACCTTCCTGCCCGAGCGCAAGGCGGCCCAGAAGGCCGCCGCCCAGGCCGCCAAGGCGGCCCAAACCGAAGCCGGAGTACAGCCATGACCGATGCCGCGCTGTCTGTACTGCGCTATACCGACATCAGCCTGACCGACGGCCAGAGCACATGCTGGGCCGGCGGCATGACGACGCCGATGGCCCTCGCCTTCGCCGAGCGACTGGCCGCCACGCGCCCGGCGGCGGTCGAGATCGCCTCGCTCGCCACGCTGCAGCAATGCATGGCGCGCGGCGAAAACCCCTGGCAGCGCATCGAGCTGCTGCGCGAACGCTGCCCCGGCGTCCCGCTGCGCGCAGCGCTTTCGCTGCTCACTGATCACGGCCACCGCGGCTGCGATGTCATTTCGACCGAAGTCGCCACGCTGTGGCTGCGCGAACTGGTGCAGCGCGGTGTTTCCGAGATCCTGCTGATCGACCCCCTGCTTGACATCGAGCGCATGGCCCCCGTGCTGAAGGCGGCCCGGGCACTCGGCCTGACGACGATCGCCGCGCTGCCGTACGCACACGAATCGACGCACAGCGACGACGACTTGAGCGCCGACGCCGCAGCCCTTGCGGGCGCCGGCGCCAGCCGCGTGATGCTGCGCGACGAAGCCGGCCTTCTGACCAGCGACCGGTTGGTCACCCTGTTGCCCGCGCTGCGCCGCGGCCTCGGCAGCACGCCGCTCGACCTGCACCTGCGCTGCCAGACCGCGCTCGCGCCGATGGTCGCGCTCGAGGCCGTGCGCCTCGGCATCGACGGGCTCGACACGGCCTTCGCGCCGCTGGCGAACGGCGCGTCGGTGCCGTCGCTCGGCACGCTGTTGCGATCGCTGCGCCTTCTCGCGCAGGGCACACCCGCCAGCGACCAGTTGCTCCACGCCGTCGGCGAGGCCGACCGGCTTCTCTCCGGGATGGCCGACTGCCACGGCTTCGCGCCCGCTCGCGCGTGGGTGTTCGACCTCGCGCCCTACGCGCACGAACTGCCGGGCGAAGTGGCAGCGCAGTTCATGCGCAAGCTGGCCGACGCGGGCCTCTCGCACCGGCTGCACGCGTTCGCCAACGAATGCGCCCGCGTGCGCAGCGAAGTCGGCGCCCCACCGATGCTGGCGCCTTTTGCGCGGTCGATTGCCGAGCAGGCATTGCTGCACATTCAGGGCACGCCCCGCTATGCGGAGATTCGACCCGGCGTTCGGCGCGCGCTGCAGCAGGTCTACGGCGCGACCTCGAAGGAGATGGATGCCCGGCTCGCCCGACGCGTCGGTGCGCTGCCGAGGACGGCCGCAGCAACAGTGGAGGCCACGCACGCGGCCCACCCCGAGGCAAGCGATGCCGGGCTGGTGGTCGCACAGGCCTGCGGCGTGGCGCCCGAAGCGCTGCCCGCAGCCGCTACGCCCGACACCCTGCGCTACGTCGGCGTGACGCCGGCCGAAGCGCTTCTCGCCGGACTCACGGCACGCGCCGCACCCTACGCGCAGCTCAGCGTGCAGGGCCCCGGCGTCTCGATCCAACTCCAAGGCACGGAGGGCTGAAACCATGCTCGACCATCTCAAGAAACTCGTCGCCGCGGAAACCGCCCGCACCGGCCAGCGCCGCACCGTCCACCTGACCGACGACACGTTGCGCGACGGCCAGCAATGCCTGTGGGCCACCCGCATGCGCACCGAGCACATGCTGCCGATCGCCGAGCGCATGGACCGCGCCGGCTTCCTCTCGATGCAGGCGATCGCGCTGGTGCAGTTCGATGCGAGCGTGCTGTTCCTGAACCAGGACCCGTTCGAGCGCATCCGGCTGCTCAGCCAGCGCATCCGCCGCACGCCCCTGCGCGCGGCCGTGCGCGGCAACCTGATGCGCGGCTTCTTTCCGGTGGCCGACGACATCACCGAGCTTTTCGTCGAACGGCAGATCGCCAACGGCATCCGCGAGATCGGCCTCTTCGACGCCCTGCTGTGCTCGGACAACCTGGCCCCGAGCATTGCCGCGGCGCATCGGCTCGGCGCCGACGTGACCTACCTGCTGGGCTACAACATCGCGCCCGGCTATGACGACGAGTTGTACGCCAGCAAGGCGCGCGAAGCCGTCGAGCGCTTCGGTGTCCGGACCATTGCACTCGCCGACGCGGCGGGCGTCTTGACCATCGAACGGGTGCGTACGCTCGTGCCGGCGATCAAGAACGCCATTGGCGACCGCGCCCGGCTGGAGTTCAACACCCACTGCCTGACCGGGCTCGGCCCGCTGCTCGCGATCGAGGCCGCCGTGCACGGCGCCGACAGCATCCTGACCGCGGTCGACCCCCTGGCCAACGGCAACTCGCTGCCGGCCGCCCAGATGATCGCGCGCAACCTGCGCGAGATCGGCTTCGACGTCGCTGTCGACGACGACCTTCTCGACGAGGTCGGCGACTACTTCGGCGCACTGGCCGAACGCGAAGGCCAACCGGTCGGCGTCCCCGCCGAGTACGAGCCCAGTCACTACGTCACGCAGTTCGCGGGCGGTGCAATGAGCAATCTCGAGTCGCAGCTCAAGCTCGCCGGCATGCCCGACAAGCTGCCTGCCGTGCTCGAGGAGATCGGACGCGTGCGCGTGGAGCTCGGCTCGCCGATCATGGTCACGCCCTATCCCGCCATCGTCTCGGCGCAGGCGGTGATGAACGTGCTCAACAACGAGCGCTACAAGGTGGTGCCGGACGAGGTGAAGAAGTACGTCTGCGGCTATTTCGGCGAGCTGCCGCTGCCGGTGGACGCGAACGTGAAGGACCGGATCATCGGCAACGGCTCGAAGGACGTGGCGCTGACGCCGCCCGCCATCGAACCGGTGCTGCCGGGCCTGCGGCAGCGCTACAAGGACATCGGCGACGACGAGCTGCTGTTGCGCTACATGTACGGCGACGAGAAGATCAACGGCCTCGGGCCGACCGCGACGGACGACCGGTTCAGTCTCCAGCACCCGGTGGTCGACCTGGTGGACGGCCTCGGGGCGCGCGAGCGCAAGGCCCAGGTGCAGTTGTCCGGCGACGGCTTCTCGCTGAGCGCGAACTGATGCGAGCCAACTCCAGCTAGGGTGAATCCTGCGTCGCACGCTGCGCGACGTCGCCCTGCACGCTCCGACAATCCGAACCATGTCTACAGTCACACTCCAACGTCTCGCCGCCGCGCGCGGTGCATTGCGCCGCACCGCCCCGGCCTCAGGACCGTTTGCCATCGAAATGATGGAACTCGGCACGCCATCGAACCCCATGCACGTGCGCGTCGGCCGCAAGCCGGGCAACGGCAAGGGCGTGCCCCTGCTGCTGTTCAACGGCATCGGCGGCAACATCGAGTTGCTGGCGCCGTTGGCAGAGAAGATGCCCGAGCGCGAGATCGTCATCTTCGACATCCCGGGCGTCGGCCAGTCCGACCTGCCGCGCTGGCCTTACCGGCTCGGCGGCATCGCGCGTCTGGCTGCTCGGATCCTCGACCGCTTCGGCATCGGCGAAGTCGACGTGCTGGGCGTCTCGTGGGGTGGCGCCGCGGCACAGGAGTTCGCCCACACCTGCCGCAAACGCTGCCGGCGACTGATCCTCTGCGCGACCGCGCCTGGCGTGGTGATGGTGCCAGCCAGCCCCAGCGTGCTGTGGAAGATGGCGACGCCCAAGCGCTACATGAACGCCGAGTACTCGCGCAGCATCAGCGGCGACATCTACGGTGGCGACTTCCGCAAGAACCCTGTGCTGGCGGTCGAACTGTTCCGTCACGTCAAGTACAAGTCGAAGCTGGGCTACTACCTGCAATTGCTGGCCGCCTCGGGCTGGACCAGCATCCACTGGCTGCCAGGCCTTCGCCAGCCCACGCTCCTGATGGCGGGTGCCGATGACCCGCTGGTGCCATTGGCCAATGCGCGGCTGATGCACAAGCTGATCCACAAGTCGGAGCTCAAGGTCTTCGACTGCGGGCACATGTTCCTGATGACTCGCGCCGATGAATCCGTCGCGGCCATCCGCGAATTCCTGGACAGGCCCTGAAGTCTTCGGGGTGCCTGGCCTTTCATCGACCTCACCAATCTCCATCGCCATGAGCACTCCCGACTTCACCTTCCAATCCCTCGCTGGCCTCATCGGCCAACGCATCGGGTCGTCGTCCTGGATCACCATCGACCAGGCCCGCATCGACGAGTTCGCTCGCTGCACCAACGACACGCAGTGGATCCACGTCGACGTGGAACGCGCCGCCAAGGAAAGCCCCTTCGGCGGCACCATCGCGCATGGCTTCCTGACCCTGTCGCTGCTCGCGCCCACGGTCTTCGATGTGCTGATCTCGCACATGCAACTCAAGCAGGCGGTGAATTACGGGCTGGACAAGATCCGGTTCATCGCGCCCGTGCGCGCCGGCAAGCGCGTGCGCAACCACATCAGCGTGGTGTCCATGGAGGACAAGGGCAACGGCCGCCATCTGCTCACGACCGAGAACACGATCGAGATCGAAGGCGAGGACAAACCCGCGCTGGTGGCGCACTCCATGGCCATGCTGATGGCCTGATCCCCGAAGAAGCACAAGGAGACAAAGACATGGCGACACGTTCATCAGCTGCCGAGAAAGCACCCGCGAGGAAGAAGACCTCCACGTCGAAGCCGGCTGCCAGGCGGGTCGCCAAGGCCGGCGTGCCGCCGGCTGCGAAGAAGTCGGCGTCGACATCCGCGCGCAAGGGCGCATCGGCCGCCGCCGCCGCGCAGAGGCCCCCGAAGAACTCGCCACCCGCGTCGGCGAAGCCGGCCAGGAGACCCGCCCGCTCGACGGCCGATCCGATCGCCGTGGTCAACGACCTCAGCGACCTGGTGGCCCGCGCCAGCGAGAACACCCTGGCGCCGAACCCGCTCCTCGGGCTGCGCGCCGCCGATTTCGCGGAGGCCACGCAATCGCTGCTCAAGCTGACGGCAGTCTCTCCGGGTGCCACGATCGGCTCGCTGGCCAAGTACGCGAAGTCCCTCGGCCAGATCGTGCAGGGCCGCTCCGAACTTGCCCCAGACGCCAAGGACCGACGCTTCGCGGACCCGGCCTGGCAGAGCAACTTCGCCTACAAGCGCCTGATGCAGAACTACCTGCTCGCGCACAACGAATTCAACAGTCTGATCGCCGGCTCCAAGCTGGGCGAGCGCGAGAAGGGGCAGGCGCAGTTCCTCACCGCGCTCGTGACCGATGCGTTGGCGCCGAGTAACTGGCTGCTGGGCAATCCCGTCGCGCTGCGCAAGGTCGTCGACACCGGCGGCGCGAGCCTCGTGAAGGGCGTCAAGAACCTCGTGAGCGACATGCGCCACAACCACATGATGCCGATGCAGGTGGACAGCACGCCGTTCAAGATCGGTGAGAACATGGCGACCTCGCCCGGCCAGGTCGTCTACCGCTGCGAGACCTTCGAGCTGATTCAGTACACGCCCACCACGCCGAAGGTGTACCAGCGCCCGCTCGTCATGGTGCCGCCCCAGGTCAACAAGTTCTATGCGGTCGACCTCGCGCCGGAGAAGAGCCTCGTCAAGTGGACGGTGGACAGCGGCGTGCAGATGTTCATGATCAGCTGGCGCAATCCCACGGCCGAGCACCGCGACTGGGGTCTCGAGCACTACGCGATGGCGGTGGACGAGGCGGTCGACGTGGCGCGCCAGATCACGGGCAGTCCCGACGTCAACATGTGGGGCTCGTGCTCGGGCGGAATGACGCTGGCGGGCTACCTGGGCTGGCTTGCAGGCATCGGCGACCGCAAGGTGGCCAACGTCTCCTGGGCGGTGTGCGTGCTCGACGGCGCCCGCGCGATGGACGACACCACGTTGGGCCTCTTCAATTCGCCCGGGGCGGTGCGCGCGGCGCGCGCGCGCTCGCGCAGCAAGGGCGTGGTGGAGGGCTCCGAAATGGCGACCATGTTCGCCTGGTTGCGGCCCAACGACCTGATCTGGAACTACTGGGTCAACAACTACCTGCTCGGCAACAAGCCACCGGCCTTCGACATCCTGGCCTGGAACGCGGACACCACGCGGCTGCCGGCGCACTTCCATTCGGACCTGCTGGACATCATCGAGAAGAATCCCTATGTCAAAGCCGGCACGATGACCATCCGAGGCGTTCCGATCGACATGTCGAAGGTGGACATCGGCGCCTATGTGATCGGCGGCATCACCGACCACATCACGCCCTGGAAAAGCTGCTATGCGACGGCGCGCGTGTTCGGCGACGACACCACCTTCGTACTGGCCAATGCGGGCCACCTTCAGAGCCTGATCAATCCGCCGGGCGCGCCCAAGGCCTTCTTCTCGAGCGGGCCGAGTCGACAGGCCGATCCCGATGAATGGGCTCGCGCTGCCATGCGCCAGGAAGGAAGCTGGTGGCCGCACTGGCGCGCCTGGATGCAGGAACGCTCGGGCCCATCGATCGCTGCGCCCGCAAAGCCGGGTTCGCGTGCCCATCGTCCGTTGTGTGCGGCGCCCGGCGAGTACGTGCTGCAGACGTAAAGATGTCCGCAATTCTCTGAGAGGAAAGCCGCTTTTCATTGGACGTCGGAGGCGTCCGGGCGGATCATGGCGTGGCATGCAATGGGATGATGGGCATGCGTTTTGTGTGCCGGCGCTGGCAGCGAAGGCAAAGGAAATGAGCGGAGCAATTTACTGCTTCGGCACGGCACGTGCGGTTCGCGATCTACCCGGAAGGCCCCTTCGTCATGCGGGTCGTCGTCGAGATCGGGGAAGACCCGCTGCGCGACCTCTTTGGCTCCTGTGGCGGGGGGACACCCCTGTGGAGGCCTATATGGTGTACGCCCCGGTCATCAACGCTCGCGCGCTGGAACGCTACCGCGAGCACCTCACCGGCCCGTGCTGCTGGAAACAGGCGATTTCGATGCCATCGAATGGATGGGAGACGCGGACGCAGGCTGAACGCCAATGCGTTCCCTCACGGGCCGCCCTGCCCGCTCCCAACGGAAGGCGATGTAGTTGTCAAACGTCCCGTTGAGCGGCCCACGCCGGCGTCGGCAATGTCATCCAGCGTGGCCGGACCGGACGGCTGGGTGAACGCAGCAGCGCCGTTTTTGCCAGACCCGCGTGTTGATCTGGGAGAGCGCCGGATCGTGAGGCCCTGGCTGAGGTCACCCCCCGGTTTCGAATCCGGGGTACAGCGTCATTCCGCCGTCGATGAACAGCGTGGTGCCAACGATGTAGTCCGTGAAGTCCGACGCCAGCCAGACCGCCGCACGGCCGATCTCCTCGATCTCCCCAATGCGCTTGTAGGGCACCAACTTCATCAGTTCAGCATAGGCTTCCGGCGTGGACCACGCGGCGGTGTTGATCGGCGTACGGATGGCGCCCGGTGCGATGGAATTGACCCGGATGCGCTTCTCCGCCACCTCCTGCGCGAGGCTCTTCATCAGCAGCATCAACCCGCCTTTGGACGCGGCGTAGTTCACATGGCCCGCCCACGGGATGACCTCGTGAACCGAGCTGGTAAAGATGATTTTGCCGGCCGCCACCGAGATGCCCGGGCGCACACCACGGCGGAGAAACTCTCGCACGGCCTCGCGCGCACACAGAAAGGCGCCGCGCAGGTTGACGTTGATGACCGCGTCCCATTGCGCGACGCTCATCTCGTGGAACGGCGCGTTGCGCTCCATCCCTGCGTTGCTCACGAGGATGTCGACGGTACCGAACTCGCGCACCGCCGCGGCGAACATGGCCTGCACTTGCGCTTCGTCGGCAACGTCGGCCTGCAAGGCGATCGCGCGCTGCCCGCCGCTTCGAATTTCCTCGGCCACGGCTTCGGCGTCTTCGGGATTGACCACATAGTTGACGATCACGTCGGCACCAGCCCTGCCAAGCGCGACCGCGATGGCGCGGCCAATGCCGGAATTGGCCCCCGTCACCAATGCAGACTGGCCCTTCAGCAAGGCATACGATTGAGGCGCCGGGATCACAGGCTCCGGCAGGTTCATCTGGGTGTAGTAACTCTGCATGGTCTTCCTTTCTTCGGCTGAACGTCCCGCAGGGGATTGCACGAAACTAGGCGGGATCGGTAAATTTCGTCAGGCCCTCACTTTGAGGAAAGCCAGTGAGCTTCCGACACGTTTCGCCATTGGGCCTCATCTCCTCATGTTCAACCAGGACTGCGTGGGGCACAGCTTCAATCCGGACGATTCATCTTGCAGGTGGTTGGCATCTCGGCCTTGCTGGCTGGAATGGTCTTCACGACACGGAAGCCGTAGCCGGACCCTTCGACGTCGAACTTCACGCCGGGCGTGCCCTGTTTGTCCATGACGCCGACGACCAGGGTCTGCTGGAACTGGTGGTCGGCCGCTCGCATGTGGCCGCTCTGGCCGGCCAGCGTGACATCGGCTTTCTCGAGCGCGCGCGCCACTGCCACCGTATCGACGCTGCCGGCGCGCTCGATCGCCTGCGCCAGCGCCTCGATCATCAACTGCATGCGCATGTGCACGTAGTCGTCCGCGGCTTTCGGGAAGCGCTCGCGGAAGGACCGGTAGAAGGCCTCGGACTGCGGCGTCGGCACGTTCGGCAGCCAGTCGGCCACCGCGACCACGCGCCCGATGCCCGCATCGCCGATGGCCGCCGGTGCGCCGAGGGCGTTGCCGTAGAAGGTATAGAAGTTGCCGTTGAAGCCGGCTTCGCGTGCGGCCTTCACGAGCAAGGTCAGGTCGTTGCCCCAGTTGCCGGTGATGACCGCCTGCGCGCCGCTCGCCAGGATCTTGCTCGCGTAAGGCGCGAAGTCCTTCACGCGGCCCATCGGGTGCAGTTCGTCGCCCACGATCTTCACGTCCGGGCGCAGCACGCCGAGCTGCCGTCTGGATTCGCGCAGCACCGCCTGCCCGAAGCTGTAGTCCTGGCCGATCAGGTAGACGCGGTTCAGCGCCTTGTTGTCCTTCAGGACATCCATCAAGGCGGTGACGCGCATGTCGGCGTGCGCATCGAAGCGGAAGTGCCAGAAGCTGCAGCGCTCGTTGGTCAGCGCCGGGTCGACCGCCGAGTAGTTCAGGAAGAGCACCCGCCGGGCCGGATCGCGTTCGTTGTTCTTTTCGATCGCATCGATCAGCGCGGCGGCCGTGGCCGACGAGTTGCCCTGCAGCACGATGCGCGCGCCGTCGTCCATCGCGGCGCGCAAGGCGGAGAGCGCCTCCTCGTTCTGGCCCTTGCTGTCGTAGCGGTCCAGCTGCAGAAAGCGCGCACCGCCCGGGAGCTTGACGCCGCCGCGCGCATTGACGCGCTCCACCGCCCACAGCAGGTTGCGGAACACGGCCTCGCCGGTGTTGGCGAAGGCGCCGCTCATGCTCTCGATCAACGCAAGGCGGATTGGCGATGAAGACGCCCCGTCGGCCGCAGAAACCGTCACCGCGCCGATCATCGCGATGATGGACGTCAATGCCGCGCGGCGCGTCAGAAGGCTTGAATTCATGATCACTCCGGCTTGAAGTCGATTGATTTCAGCACCGCACCGATGCGGTCGTAGTCGGTCCGCAGCGCTTTCGCCAGTTCGTCCGGCGTCCGCGGCTGCCCCGGTTCCAGCCCCAGGTCCTTCAAACGCTCCAGCGTCGCCGGCTGCGCCATGACCTTCAGGGCGGCTTCGCGCAGCCGGTTTTGCATCTCGGCTGGCATGTCGGGCGTCACCCACAGGCCGTTCCAGCCGACCGCCTCGAGTTGCGGGTAGCCCAGCTCGGTGAAATTCGGCACATTGGGCAGCATGGGCGAACGCTGGGGCAGGCTGACGGCGAAGGGCACGATCTTGCCGCCCTTGATCAGCGGGAGCGAGTTCGTGATTCCAGCGAACATCAACTGTACGTGCCCGCCCATCACATCGGCCAGCGCCGGAGGCGTGCCCTTGTACGCGACGTGCACCATGTCGATTCCAGCGGCCTTGTTCAGCTGCAGCCCCATCACGTGCGACACGGTGCCGGCGCTGTAGGACGCGTAGCTCACCTTGCCAGGATTGGCCTTCACGTAAGCGACCACCTGGGCCAGGTTCTTCGCCGGCAGTGACGGCGTGCCCACCATCACCAGCCCGGCGCGCGACAACTCGGCGAGCGGCTTGACCTCCTTGAACATGTCGATGCGCAGTTTGACGACATGGGGTATCTCACTGACCATCGCGTTGAGCGAAACGAGGACTGTGCTGCCGTCGTGCGGCGATTGCATGAGGTCGTTGACCGCCAGAACTCCGCCACCGCCGGGCTTCGGCTCGACGATCACCGGGCGGTCCAGTTCCTTCTGCAAGCCCTGCGCCAGCAGGCGAGACACGAGGTCGAGCGAGCCCCCGGCCGGACCGGCCGCGATGATGCGAAGGGGCTTGCCCGGCAAAGCCTGCGCGCGCGCGGCAGGAACCGCCAGCACGGCAAGGATGGCGGCCAGGGTGGCGCCGAGGTGTCGGCGGCGAAAGTGGAAAGTCATGTGTTGCTCCTGAGGTCTTCAGTGGTGTGCACGGGGGGTCGCCCGCCCCGGCAAGCACGTTCGGTGTGTGGTGATGCAGGACTAGCTGTCGAAGAACTCGACCCGGCCGGTCTCCAGCGAGTATTCGGCGCCGACCACGCGCAGTTGGCCAAGGTCGATCAGGCGCTCCAGGAGCTTCGATCCACGGCGCAGTTGCTCGACCGACTGCTGCACATTCGCCCGGACGCTCTTGCGGATCAGCGTCTCCCGGTCGTAGCCGAGTTCCGGCGCGAGCAGGCCGGCGACGGCTGGTTCGATGCGTTCGGCCACGAAGCGCATGTGCGGGGAGCGAGCCTCGGCGGGCCGGCGCAACCGCTCCAGCGTTCCCAGGATCGCGCCGCAGTGCGTGTGGCCCAGCACCACGACCAGCGGCGTGCCGAATGCCTCGGCAGCGAACTCGACACTGCCCAATTGCGAAGGGGCGACGATGTTGCCGGCAACGCGGATGACGAACAGATCGCCCAGGTCCTGGTCGAACACGATCTCGACCGGCACGCGTGAATCGGAACAGCCCAGGATGATCGCGAACGGGCTTTGCTTGAAATTGGTCCTGGCGCGTCGCATGCGCTGCATGAACCGCTCGCCGCTGTGGACTTCCGACGCAAAGCGCTCGTTGCCTTCCTGAAGTTGCTGCAGTGCTTCCTGTGAATTCATCATGAACGTCACCCTCTGGCCTTTCTTCATAGAGAAAATCTGATCCTGGCCGCCTTAGCGAGCCAGGAAGATGAATGCGACCACGAGGATCGCCAGGAAGGCCGTCTCGCTAACCATCAGCAGGATCGGCTTCAACCCGACCGTGGCGAAGTCCTTCAGGTGCGACTTCATGCCGATGGCCGCCATCGAGATGACCAGCAGCCAGGTCGACAGCGTCTGAAGCGCTTGCTGCAGCGCCGCAGGAATCAGGCCGGCGCTGTTGATGGCGACGAGCAGTGCGAAAGCGACGACGAACCAGGGCAGCAACGGCGGCTTCTTCGAGCCGGCCGGGCCCGCGACGTGGTGCTTTCGGTACGACAGCGTGATGACGAGGATCACCGGCAGCAGCATCGCGACGCGCAGCAGCTTCACGATCGTCGCAACGTCGCCGGTCTCCTTCGACATGCCGTAGCCCGCGCCGACGACCTGCGCCACGTCGTGGATCGTCCCGCCCAGGAAGATGCCAGCGTGTTCGCTGCCGAAGCCGAGCGCCGTGACGATCATCGGGTAGAGCACCATCGCGGCGGTGGATAGGGTGCTGACGCCGATGACCGTGAAGATCGTGGCACGCTCCTTCACGTTGTCGTCCTGGTGCGCCGGCATGACGGCGGCGATCGCCATCGCCGCCGAGGCGCCGCAGATGCCGACGGCGCCGCCCGTCAGGACGCCGAACCGGTTGCGATAGCCGAGCATCTTCGCCAGCACGATGCCGAAGCCGATGGTCAGCGCCACCGACAGCACGACCATCGCGATGGGCATGGCCCCGAGGGCCGTGATCTGCGCCAGGGTGATGCGCACGCCGAGGAGCGCCACGCCGATGCGCAGCAGCGTGCTTGCGGAGAACTGGATGCCCGGAACGCACCGGCCCTCGGTCGAGAGGAAGTTCAGTGCCATGCCGAGCAGCAAGGCGAAGAGCATCGCCGACACGTGGTAATGCTCAGCCAGCGAGATGGCGGCCGCCGCGACCACCACCGACATCAGGATGCCGTGGAAATTCGTGCGGGCGGGCTCGCGCCAGCGGGTCAGCGTCAGGGAGAGATTCATGGGAATGTGCCTGCGGTAGGAGTTGCGTTGAAAGGTCGTGCGGGGCGCGTTCAGGCCACTTCCGGCGTGCTTCTGGTCCGGTTGCGCGCCGCGTCGGCCTCATAGCCGCGCGAGACCAGGATGAAGAAGATCGCCGCTACCACCGCCAGCACCGGGGTCACGGTCAGGGCGACCTTCAGGCCGAAGAGGTCCGAGAGCACCCCGACGATGATCGGACCCGGCGCGAGGCCGATCAGGTTGTTGGCCAGGGTCATCGTCGCCGTCACCGTCGCGCGCACACCGGGGTGCGTCACATCGCAAACGATGGCACCCGAACAGCCTCCGTGCGCGGCGGCGAACAACGCGCCGAGAAAGACCAGGCCCAGTCCCAACGGACCGGGCGGCAGTGCGAACGCAATGATCAGGATCACTGCGGTCAGCACCGAATACGCCGCCGGCACCAGGGCCCGGCGACGTGGGTGATTGCGGCTCAACCGGTCGGCCATGCCGCCGCCGAAGATCATGCCGATGCCCGAGGCCAACACCGCCACGCCGGCCATCATCGCGGCCTTCTTCACGTCCATGCCGTAGAAGCGGATGAAGAAGGTCGGAAGCCATGCAATCAGCATCGCCGGCATTGCCATTTGCAGGCCGCTCGCGAGGTAGGCAAAGTTGCCCGAGCGGGCGGCAAACACTTCACGCGCAATCCGGGCGATGCTCAATCGTTGCGGGGCAGCATTGCCCTGGCTCTCGGGGGTCAAGGCGACCGTCTTGTAGTCGCGCACGACGAAGGGATAGATCAAGGCCAGCAAGAGGCCCGGCGCCCCAACAACGAAGAAGGCCATGCGCCAGCCCGCCTGGGCCGCGACGGCGCCTCCGAGGACCACGCCGAGCACCGAGCCGAACAGGCTCGCGGACAGGAAGGCTCCCAATACGGCGGCGCGCTGCTTCACGGGAAAAACATGCACGAGCAGCGCGGCCCCCGCGGCACCATAGGCCGCCTCGCCCAGACCCACGAACGCCCGCGCCCAAAGCAACTGCCCGTAGCTTTGCGCCAGCCCGCAGGCCACGGTCGCGAGGCACCACACGAAAGCCATCAGCGTGATGCTCTTGACCCGTCCCCAGCGATCGGCGACCAGCGAGATCGGCACCGTCAACAAGCCGACCACCAGCGAGACGACGCTCACCAGCATGGCGAGTTGCGAGTCCAGCAGACCCCACTCGGCCTTGAGGGCCGGCATGACCGCGCCAATGACCTGGCGCGACAGGTAGTCGGACAGCATCAGGCCGAAGGTGAGCGCGAAGACCGCCCACGCGTACACGCGCGACGTGCGGGCCGGGTCGGTGGAAAGGGGGATGGCGACATTGGCCGGGAGGGAGGGATTCATGGCAGTTGTCTCTGGGGTTGTCTCTGGGGTTGTCTCTGGGGTTGTCTCTCGGGGTTGTCTCTTGCTGGCGCGGGTGCGCAATGCGCTCAGATATAGGTCGGCCACGAGCGCATCTCGTGCTGGCCGATGCCGCCGTCGCGCTCGCGGCGGTGCGTAGCCAGCGCGCCGATCAGCCAGGTGCGGGTCTGCTGCGGGGCGATCACCGACTGCACGCCGAAGGCGCCGGCCAGTGCGTAGGCCGAGGTGTCGCGCGCCAGTTCGGACTTCAGCTGATCGAAGCGCTCGGGGTCATCCTCGCGCTTGATGCCGTGCAGCACGCTGACCCCGATCTGCGGATCCATGAAGCTGGCGTCGGCGCTGGTCCAGGCCGCCACTTCATCGCTGTTGCGGCCGCCGCCCATGTTGATGTAGGCTTGGCCGTAGCTCTTGCGCAGGATCACCGACAGCTTGGGCACGCTGCACAGTTGCACGGCATGGATCATGTTCATGATGTGCGCCGGCGCGGCCTTGCGCTCGCCTTCGATGCCCACCAGGAAGCCCGGTGTGTCGACCAGGAAGAGGATGGGGATGTTGAAGGAATCGCACATCACCAGGAACGCAGTGACCTTGCGGCAGGCTTCGGGATCCATTGCGCCGCCCTTGAACATCGGATTCGACGCGACGATGCCCACGCTCTCGCCGTTCAGCCGCGCCAGTCCGGTCACGGCGGCGCGACCGAAGCGGTCTTTCAGATTAAAGAAGCTGCCTTCGTCGACGATGCCGGCGATGACCTTGCGCATGTCGTAGGTCTTGCTGCGCGCGGAAGGCACGAGTTCGAGCAACTTGTTTGCGTCGGGCGCGACGGCTTCGACGGCCGGGAGGCTCGGCGGCCGGGCACCCGCATGCGACGGCAGGTAGCTGAGAAAGCGGCGGATCTCCGCCAACGCTTCCGCGTCGCTGCCGACGACCCTGTCCACCAGGCCGGTCTGCTCGGCGTGCAGCTTCCATCCACCCAGCTCTTCGGGATCCACGGTTTCGCCGATCGCGAGAGAGGTGACTCTTGCGCTCGACACCGCGAGGAAAGCGCCCTTGCGCATCACGACGAAGTCGGACAGGCAGGTGTACCAGGTCGATGAGCCCAGACACGGGCCGAGCACCGCGCTGACCCAGGGGATTTCTCGGCGGCGGCAATACTGCTGCGGGTCCTGCCCGGCCGAAGCCATGGCCTCGGCGCCCAGGCTGTCGGGCACTCGCGAGCCGCTCGATTCGCCCAGGAAGACCAGCGGCATCCCATTGCGGGTGGCCGTTTCCTTGAGGCGTGCGATCTTGCGCATGTTGATGGCCGAGGACGATGCGCCCATGACTGTCATGTCGTTCGAAACCACCGCCACCCGCCGCCTCTCGATGCGACCGGTTCCAGTGATCTTGGCGTCGGCCGGCGAGCTGTCGCGATCGGCGGGGAGGACCGAGACGGCGAGCATGCCGGTCTCGCTGAACGAACCCGCGTCGACCAAATGGTCGATGCGCTCGCGGGCGTTGAGGTGGCCGCTGGCGCGGCGCTTGGCGAGCTTGGCCTCACCACCCATCGCGAGGGCAGCGCCGACGCGGGCGTCGAGGTGGGCGCGCTGGTCTTCGTAGCTGGAGGGCGCTGTCAAGGAGACACTGGTGTTCACGGCGCTCATGCCTCTTCGAAGACCGCGATTTCCTGGCCCTCGCGTACGGGAGCGCCCTCGGCGATGAGCAGCTCGACCACCCGGCCGGCCTCAGGGGCAATGACCGGAATTTCCATTTTCATGGATTCGAGAACCATGATGGTGTCGTCGGCCTGAAGGACGTCGCCGGGCTTCACCAGGATCTTCCAGACGGTGCCGGTGATTTCGGAGCGGATTTTTGTCTCAGTGGTCATGTGTGCCTCTGGGTTGCAGCGGAGTGCCGATAGACGAACTTTACTCGACATTAAGATTGTTGACAAGTTGAATGTGCCCATGATTAAATCGGGGCATTGCAGCAAAGTGCTGCGCCAACGAGGCGGCACACCCGTCCGAACGGAGACAATCCCATGGCCCTGACCGCAAGCGAAACAGAGGAAAAGCCGACGAACCCGACCCTGGCGCGGCCCGTGCCGATCCCCACTGCCGAGACCGCCCAGTACTGGGACGCGGCGCTCGAAGGCACGCTCAAAATCCAGTACTGCCGTGCCTGCGCGCGCCACCAGTTCTATCCGCGCCGCTTCTGCACGCAATGCCTGTCGGAAGAGATCGAATGGGTCAAGGCCAGCGGCTTCGGGCACGTCTACACCTATACCGTGTGCCACGTAGCGGGCCACCCGGCGTTCGAAACGCGAGTTCCCTATGCGATCGGGATGATCGAACTCGACGAGGGCGTGCGCATGCTCGCGGGCGTCGTCGCCTCCGACCTGGATCAGCTCGCGATCGGCGCGCGCGTGCAGGTGTGCTTCGAGCGCGCGAGCACCGAGATCGCCCTGCCGATGTTCCGGCTCACGGGGGCCGATCCGGCCGATCAGGCCAATCCCTGACAGCGCGGCCACGCAAACCATCACCGAATACTGGAGACAACAATGATCATTGATTCTTTCGACGCCGGCGTCACGGCCTTCCCCGACCGCGTCTTCGTCCAGGGCGGCGACGTGAAGATGAGCTACAGCGAGGCCGAAGGCGCATCGCACGCTGTCGCCACCGCATTGGTGCGCGACGTGCAGCCGGGCACCCATGTCGGTGTGCTGTCGCCCAATCACCCGATGGTCCTGCCGGCCATGCTCGGCGTGATGCGCAGCGGCGCGGTTTTCGTGCCGCTCAACGCACGAGATCCCATCGAGGACATCATCTGGTTCGCCAGCTTCTGCGAAATCGCGGTGCTGATCTGCCACTCGCAGTACGCGCCACACCTTGAACGCCTGAAAAAGGAGATCCCCACGCTCAAGCGCATCATCGGCCTGACGGAGCCGCTGGAGCAGGACGGCGACGACATTGCGCAGTGGGTGAAGAACTTCGCCGGCCAGCGCGTGACCGTGCGGCGCGAAGCCGATGACATCGCGCTCATCAAGTCGTCCGGCGGGACCACCGGACGGCCGAAGGCGATCATGCAGAGCCATCGCTCGCTCGAGACGGCCTACCGAATCACCAACCAGTTCACGCCACCGCGCAAGGACCCGGTGCACCTGGTCGTGGCACCGCTGACGCACGCCGCGGGCGCCACGATGGTTGCGCTGGCCCGTTTCGGCACTCGCAACGTCATCGCTGCCTCGGCCGACCCGGCCGTGATCCTGGAGGCGATCGAGCGCGAGCGCGTGACGCACATCTTCCTGCCGCCGACCATGATCTATCGCTTGCTCGCCCACCCCGATGCGGCCACGCGCGACTGTTCTTCGCTGGAGTACGTTCTCTACGGCGCCGCGCCGATGTCGGTCGACAAGCTGCGCGAAGGCATTGCCCGGTGGGGTCAGGTGTTCATGCAGAGCTACGGCCAGTCGGAAGTGCCGGGTGTCATCACCTGCCTCTCGCGCAAGGACCATTTCGTGCACAACGACCCCGAACTCGACAAGCACCTCGCCTCCGCCGGACGGCCTTCCGGCGCCTGCGAAGTGGCATTGATGGACGATGACGGCAACATCGTGGGCATCGGCGAGCGCGGCGAGATCGTCGCGCGCGGCGACCTGGTTTCGCCCGGCTACTACAACAACCCCGAAGCCACCGCCGAGGCGCGTGCGTTCGGCTGGCATCACACGGGGGACATCGGCGTGTTCGACGAGAACGGCTTCCTTTATGTAGTGGACCGGAAGAAAGACATGGTGATCTCTGGCGGATTCAACATCTATCCGAGCGAGATCGAGCAGGTGATCTGGGGCCATCCCTCCGTGCAGGACTGCGTCGTGGTCGGCGTGCCCGACGCCGACTGGGGCGAACGCCTCACCGCAGTGGTCGAACTCAAGCAAGGCACCAGCGCAACGGCCGAGGAGATCATCGACATGTGCAAGAAACGCTTCGGCAGCCTGAAGACGCCCAAGCAGGTCGAGTTCTGGACGACGCTGCCACGCAGCCCCGTCGGCAAGGTGCTCAAGAAGGACGTTCGCGCGCAACTTGCCGCCGAATCGGCACGGGTCTAGGGACAGCCATGGACCCCAAGGCTCTGAGTGGGCGCTACGCCATTGCCGGCGTCGGCGAGGCCGGCATGGGCAAGGCCCAGGCCGGAGACACTGCCCTGTCATTGCAATGCGAGGCGGCTCGGCAGGCGATCCTCGATGCCGGGCTGAAGCCCGGCGACATCGACGGCGTGTTCGCCCACTGGGACGATCGCGCGGCCGGACTCCTCGTCACGGAGTACATGGGCCTGAAGCCGAGCTACGTCGACAGCACCGTCGTCGGCGGCCAGTCGAACCTCACCCACGTCGCGCATGCGATGGCGGCGATGGAGGCGGGTCTGTGCAATGCGGCACTGATCACCTACGGCAGCACGCAGCGCCTGGATCGCAGCCGCTCCCGCGGGGGACACGCGCAGGATGCGCGCATGCCGCCCGGGCAGTTCATTCAGCCCTACGGCATGCTGAGCCCGATCGGCTTCTACGCGATGCAGGCTCGGCTGCACATGCACCGCTACGGCACGCGCGCCGAGGACCTGGGCGAAGTCGCGCTGGCGGCGAGGCGCTGGGCGCAGCTCAATCCGAGCGCCATCGCGCGCTCGCCGCTCTCAATGGAGGACTACCTGGCCGCGCCCATGATCGCCGACCCGCTGCGCAAGTTCGACATCTGCCAAGTCACGGACAGCGCCGGCGCGATCGTGCTGGTGCGGGCCGAACGCGCCCGGGACCTCGCCCGCCCGCCGGTGCTCGTGCAGGGATTTGCCGAGCAGTACATCCAGCACGCCACGCCCTTCGGCACCGACGACTGGATCGACAACGGCGTGCTCGCCGAGATGGGCCGTCTGGCGATGGCGCGGGCCGACCTGCGCCATTCCGACATCGACCTCGTGCAGATCTATGACGCTTTCACGATCAACGTGCTCGTCGGCCTCGAGGCGCTGGGATTCTGCGAGCGCGGCGAGAGCGGCGACTTCGTGCGGGGCGGGCGCATCGCGCCGGGCGGCGCGTTTCCGATGAACACATCGGGCGGCGGACTCTCCTTCAACCACGGCGGCATGTTCGGCATGCCGCTGATGATCGAGTCGGTGCGCCAGTTGCGCGGCGAATGCGGCGAGCGTCAGGTGCCGGAGGCACGCAACTGCCTGATGCAGGCGGGCGGGCTCGTGATGTCGGCCTATATGGTGATGGTCCTCGGCCTGGGCGACTAGCCGAGGGCCGCGGACCTTCTCAAGCGTTGCCGGGGGCCTGGCGCGCTTCGAGTTGCTTGATCGCCTCGCGCTTCGAATCCTCGACCAGCTTTTCGGTCGCTTCGGCGGCGACGTCCACGTTGCCGGCCTTCAGCGCCTTCTGCATGGCGCGCCAGTTGCGCGCCGACTCCTTGCGCCGCGCCGGCGTGGCGAGGCCGAGTTGGGTATATCGCAAGGTCTGCCGCGACAGGGAGGCCAGGATCTCGGCCAAGCGCTCATTGCTGCAAGCCTCGCGCAACGCGCGGCTGAGGCTGAACGATGTCTGGAAGTAGTCGGCAGCGCCGTCCGGGTCCTGGGCCAGGGCGTCGAGCGCGCGAACGTCGGCGTCGATCGCCGCCGCCAAGCGTGCGGCCTCCTCGACCGAGAGCCGGGCGACCATCGTGCCGGACAATTTGCGTCGGATCTCGAAGATGTCGGCGACTTCCTTGATCGAGAGCTGCGTGACGTGGGCGCCGCGATTGGGCAGGATGCGCACGACCGAGTCCTTCTCGAGGATGCGCAAGGCTTCGCGCACAGGGCCACGGCTGACCTCGAACTGCTCCGCGAGCGCTTCCTCGCGAATGCGCTCGCCTGGGGCGTACTCGCCGTTGGCAATGGAGGTGAAGATCAGCTCCGCGATCTGCTCGGGAAGTGTCTGGAGTTGCCGCAGGCTGGATTTGGTGCGCGCCGGTGCCTCGGCGTCCGTGCGGCCGGGTTCGCCGTCGGCGCTCGCTTTCTTCGGGACGTTGGTGGAAGTCTTGGTCGTCATTCGAACGCTTTCGGGTGTCGTGGTCGGATTGTCAACAAACGACATGTCGCTATGTCATTAAACCACAACCATCTTGCCTTGATGCTTGAACTGACCCCCAAACTTGGACGAATCTAGGGAAACGGGATGATGAGGTACACAGACAAGCAGGAGCTCGACGCAGTCAAGGCGTACAGGAAAGGAGGCGGCGGCTTACTCGCGACGGCAGCAGCCCAGGGCGTGAACGTGGCGTCGTTGCGCAAATGGGTCGCTGGCTACGACTCTCTGGGCGGCTCAGTCGTCGTTTGGTTGCCTTCTGCTCTTCGCCGCCCGGCTAGTCTGAGGCTTCTTATTCGCCAACGCGCGACGCGCTTCGAGTTGCCGCAGAGCAGCAGCCGTCGCCTCCTGGCTTTCGCGTAGCTGTGCGCTTTCGCGCTCCGACTGCTGCTGTTGGTGCTGCAGCTGTGCGGCAAGGTCCGTCGCACGCTGCTCTGCCCCGGCAGCTCGCTCTCGAAGGGTGGCAAGTTCGACTTGGACTTCCTGCTGCTTGCGGGACCACGTGGCAACTGCATCGCTGTGCGCGGCCTTCTCGGCTTGGAGCGCCTGCCTGGCTGCTTGCTCGGCGCCGCGGGCGGCCTCGAGATCTACAGCATTGGACTTCTGCGCTTTTGCCAAGTCAGTGGCCGCCTGGCGCGCGGCGACCCGCTCGCGATCGACGTCGGCGAGAAGCCGGCGTTCATGTGTCACATGGCGCTGCTCTGCTTCCTTCGCGTCGCGGTGCGCAGCGCCAAGTTCCATGGCGGACTTCTCACGTAGGGCTTCCTTGCTGGCCACTGCCTCCTCCAGGGCTTTTCGCAGGCTTCGCACGTCGGCCTCGTAGGCAGCGAGCAGGCGAGCGGATTCCTGCTGCTGCGTGTGCATCTGGGCCTCCATGGCCGTGACTGCCTGGCGGGAGGATGCAAGCGCTTCATCAAGCGCGACGCGGGCCTGCTCGAACGAGGCCTGGCGCTGCCGAAGGTCTGCTTCTCTTTCGGTCAGGGCACCGCGCTCGAGCTCAAGTTCGCGGCGCGCGGCCTCGGTCCTCTGGACCTGCACTTGGTCCGCTTCCCGACGAGCGACCTCCCAGAACTGTTGGGCGGCCTGCACGATCGCCAGGGGAAGCTTTTGCCCCTCGCCTTCGGCCGCGATGCTGCTGCGTCCCGCCAGCCGTTTGCCAAGGGTGGCGAACCACCGCTCGAGCATGGGGCTCACGGTGTTGGGCGACCCGCTGCCGATCTTCTGCCGCACGCGCTCGATCGTCGGGCGCAGCCCTTCGTGCAACAGCGCGTCCGCGGCTTCCCAGACTTGCGCCTCCTGGATCCCGCGGCCGCCGGTGCGCGGCTGGAATTCAACGCTCGAACTTCTGGAATCCATGCTCTGCTCCTCTTGCCCTGTTTACTTTCGATAATAAGAGAGGTGCGCAATCTCCGAATGAAAAGAGGGCAGGCGCCGCGCATCAATCCGGCGTTCCGCGCTGGTCGTGCGCTCGTTCGTCGGTCCCTCAACAGCCGACGACCGCCGACGGCTTTAGGATCACGGCAGCCCTGTGCATTCCGCAAGCGATGCGGGAGATCGCGGGTGGAAAGACGATGGAAATGTCTCGCGGCCGGCCGCGATGCGTCGACCTATGCTTCGCCTTAGACAACATGCATTGCCGCGCGGCCATGCAAGTGCGCCTTCTCGGTCTCAATCTGCGGGCGCGGCGCGAAGGTTTTGCACTTACTCCGCGAAAACTTCCTGCAGCGTGCTCAAGGCCGCCGCCAACGTCTTCGTGGAAGCCGCGCCCAACTTCTTGGCCAAGCGCGCCTTGTCTACTGTCCGGACCTGATCTAGCAGGATCAAGCCCTTGGTGCCGCCGTGCGTTATCGCAACACGAAAAGGGGCCGCAAAGCCCTTCGAGGTCATCGGTGCAACGATGACCGTGCGGAGATGGTCGTTCAACTCTGAAGGCGACACCACAACGCAAGGGCGCGACTTCTTGATTTCGCTGCCTACGGTAGGGTCGAGGTTCACCAGCCAGATTTCGCCGCGTTTCACCAAGCCAGCTCCGCGTCTGCATCGTTCCCGAACTCGCCCATTGCCAACTCGTCTCCACCCTGCGCCGCTAGGATCTTCGCGGCCTCAGCCCAGCCTGCGCGCGGTGGCAGGGTCGCTTTGCGAAGGACAATGGCGCCGTCTTCGACTGTCATTTGCGCTGTCTGGTCATCGCCGAGGCCGGCTTGTGCGAGAAGCGGCTTGGGCAGTACAACACCCTTGCTGTTGCCAATGGTTCGGATGGTGACTTGCATAGCTACTCCTGTGGCAACAATGTTATTACATTCATCGATCGACGTCAAGCTTAGCAAGACGTGGTGTCCGACCAGCGCCGAAGCGCCGTTGCCTGAGGCTGAACAAGATGGCAAGCATCGCTGGCGACACCAGTCTCTGCGAGCGGAAGCCCTCCCGGGCTGCGAGTCAACTCACTTTCGATGGGGGCGGGATAAAGCAAACAAGCGCAAGGCCGGGGCGGCGCCGCATCCCTGCACTATTGCACGCGCCCTAGCATCCGCGTACTGGGGACCTAGAAGGCTTCAGATCTGATTATTACCCGACCGGCACACCCTTCTTCCGTGCCGCCTGCCGGCGACTAATTTCACCGGTTGAACATTCTTGCCCTGGAGCGTGAGCTAGGCGATGACAAAGTCGCGGTAGCCGAGCTTGGCAAGGTCCAGGTCGACTGTGTAGCGCTTGATGACACCCTGCGATTCGAGCTTCTCGATGCGCATCCAGCAACTGGTAGCCGACAGGCCCACCATCGCACCGATCTCCTGCAACTCCTGCGGAAGTCCTCTCGGAGCACGCGGAGAATGGCCCGATCGATACCTCCAATGCGACATCAGGTATGCGGCCAGCTTTAGAACCGAAGAAGCCCGCATCTCATCTGACATAAGCCGCTTTGTATGCGCTAAGTCGTTGATTTATATCGATATTTGACGACAGCTTATCCGATAAATTTGGTGGTCGACGCGTTGAGTCGGGTCAGATGGAGCGCTGATTCACGCGCCTCGACAGCTCGTCGGCGCTTTCCTTGCGTTCGCTGTACCTGTCGACCAGGTAAGGGCTGACGTCACGCGTCAGCAGCGTGAACTTGAACAGTTCTTCCATTACGTCGACGACGCGGTCGTAGTAGCTCAAACACTCTGACTTCGCCACCCATCGCCTCGAGAAGTCGCGCAGCTTCGAATGTCAGCAGCCGACTGAATGAGCGCTCGCGTAGAGAGCCATAGAGCATCAGGAAACGCGGTCGATGGCGTGACGGTTGGCGTGCGACCAGGCGGTCTTGCGTCGGAACGTCGAGCAGTTCCGTGTTGAGCGCCGGGAAGATGGTGGTATTGGCCATTGCAGTGAGTTATGGCCAGCGTCGGCGCTGTCCGAAATGGCTGGCGTCGAAGCTTCCTGCTGCGAGTGAAGAGCGACGCCAGCCGCCGGGCTCAGCGCCCTGTGAATGGCGAGGCCGATGCCAGCGCCTGCGAGTTCCGCAACCACAAAGCCCGGCACGCTGGATGGGGCGATGCCGGCAAAACTATTGCTGAACATCCGGCCGAATGCTGCTGCGGGATTAGCAAAGGACGTCGAAGCCGTGAACCAGTACGCGGCTCCGATATAGCACGCCACCATGGCGGCTACCCGGCTCGGCGGGGCGCGCAGAATCACAAGTAGCAAGCCCGCAGTCGCGACCGCCTCGGCAATCCACTGGCCCGCGTCGCTGCGAACCTTCGTCGAGAGCTGAAAGATCGTGGCATCGAACATCACGTGCGCAAGCCAGGCGCCGAGCATCGCGCCGGCCAGTTGGACGACGATGTAGGGCGCCACCAGCGAACGTTGCATTGCGCCGCGGGCCGCCATGACGAGTGACAGCGCCGGGTTGAAATGCGCGCCGCTCACGGGGCCGAACACCTCGATGAGGATGTACAGCCCGCCGACCGTGGCCAGTGTGTTCGCGAGCAATGCGATGGCGACGTTGCCACCAGCCAGGCGCTCGGCCATGATGCCCGAGCCGATGACCACTGCGAGCAGAAGCGCCGTGCCGAGGGCTTCGGCAAACAGCTTTCGGAAGATGCCGCCCACGTTGCTCACCTAGTTCCTCGAAATGCCTTCGAGCGCCTGCTGCAGCTCGGCATCGCTCATCGATTCGAGCGGCAACTGCAGGAGCTGCAGCATGCGGTAGCCGACCGCTTGGCGCGTGAGTTCGAAGGCCACACGCTTGCCGTCGTCGCCGCCCAAGGCGATCGACGGGTCCGCGTAGCCCCAGTGCATCTTGACCGGGCTCCCCGGCCAGTAGGGACAAGTCTCGGCTGCTGCGCTATCGCACACGGTGATGACGATGCGCATCTGGAGCGCTTCCGGCCCAGTGAACTCGTCCAGCTCTTGCTCCGGTAGCCTGTGCTGTCGACGCCGGCGTTGGCGAGCGCCTCCAACGCGAAGGGATTGAGCCGGCCGCTCGGTGCGCTGCCGGCGCTGTACGCGCGGACGTCCCTGCCAAACGCCCTTGCCCAGTGATTCAGCATGCCTTCGCTCAGCACGCTGCGCGCCGAGTTGTGGGTAGAGGATGAGAACGTTGGTCGTCATGGTTCAGAATTTGCAGGGAACATCCGCCGTTTCGACCGCGCAGGCGGCGCCTTGGCAGCAGTTGTCGGTGAGATAGCCGAGCAACGCGTTCATGTTTTCGTAGGCCGCTCGATAGACGAGGTTGCGGCTCGCGCGCTCCTGGGTCACCAACCCTGAGTTCGTCAGTTCCTTGAGATGGAACGACAAGGTGGCGGGAGGGACATCCAGTGCCGCCTGTATCACGCCCGGCGTGAGCCCGCTCTGGCCGGCGACCACCAGGGCCCTGAATACTTCCAGCCGCAATGAGTGGGCCAGTGCGGCGAGGCCTTGAACGACTTCTTTTGATTCCATGATTCACGAATAATCGAATTATGTTTCGCCGGGAAGACATCGGCGTGTGTGCAAGCAGCTGGCGTGTAACGAAGGCCTGGGTCTAGCAGAGTCGCGTCCAGGCGCGGCTCCAGCTATGGATGTCTCAAGCGCCGGGTCGAGCGCGCCTGAGATGCGCGCTGTTCGGCACTTGATGGCGCCGTGCATCCAGCGCCGCCACGTCGCTCGTGCGCGGATTCCACTTGATCAGCCAGTCCAGTTGCGGCAGGCCTGCGCGGTTGTACGACTCGATCTCGCGCATCAGCGCCGTGGAGTCGAAGCCCGCGTCCAGCCGCGCCAGGATAGGCGCTTTCGGGCCCGCCGCGCTCAGGCGTTGCGCCATCGGGATGACGCGCTCGAAGTTGAATTGCGTCTCCGCCGCCGAGTGCTGCACGCCCGGGCGCGGCGCCAGCTCGAGGCAGAACCCGTGCGAGCCCAGGTACGCCGCCAGCGGTCAATAGCCATCGACGCCTGCATAGGTACGACCCACGCCGTCCTTGGCGCTGCCGCCGTTGTCCATCGCGAAGGTGTCCACGTCCAGCGCCAGCCAGCCGCAGGGCAGCACGCCGTAGTCGGCGCGCGCTCCGGCCAGCAGCGTCTCGATCAGCGCAGGCAGGAAGTCAAAAAGCTCATCCGCGCGGGCGTCCATGCGCTGGCGCAGCGTCGGGCTGGAGGGCAGCAGCTTGATGCCCCCTGCTTGAAGAAGGCATCGCCGCGCAAGTTCTCGCCTCGCCCCCAACATCCTGCTGATCGCCGGCACCTCCTCCCTCGCCTACCCGCGCGAAATCTCTTGTCCAGCGTGCTCGTGCTGGCGCCCGAAGGGATGACGTAGCTTGACGGCGTCGCCGCGAGGGGCCCGCGTGCGATACAGCAGGCACCGGGACGACCTCCCGAGGTCGCGGTTGCGGACACCAGCCGCGCGCGGGACCTTCAGCGAGCATCGCCTGCCATTCGCCCCCGCCTGACCGCGCGCCGCAATGCCGAGGGTGGTAGGCCGAACCACCGCCGGCACGACCGCGTCATTGCCGACTGTTCGGAAAACCCGAGAATGTCCGCCAGCTGCCCGAGCGGCAGGTCGGTCTCGCGCAGGTAGCGCAGCGCCGCTTCCTTGTGGACCTCTTCGCGCAGCTGCTCGAAGGTCGTCCCTTCCGCGCCAAGGTGGCGCTGCAGCGTGCGCGGATGCACCGCCAGCAGTGCGGCGACGTCGCCCTTGCTCCCTTGCGCCATGCCGAGCATGTGTCGCAGCGCCAGGCGGACCCGAGAAGAAAGACTTTGCCCCGAGTCACGGAAGTTCCTCTCCAAGAAGTCCTGCGCGATCTTGCGAAGCTCCTGGTTCGCTCCCCGCAGGTCGGCTTGCAAGGTGCCGCGGCTCACATGAAGCGCGGCCCGCGGCTGCGCGACAAATACCGGGGCGCCGAAGAAGCGCTCGTAGGTGCCGATCGGCGCCACCGGCGTGTGCGGAAGCGTCACCGCATGCAGGTGGTATTGCTCGCCCGCGAGCAGCCGCGTGATGTGATGGAGGTCGCCAAGGCACAGGTCGATGGTCTGCCGGTGCGCGGGCGGTCGTGCCAGGCGTATCTCCAGCGCCATCTCCGAGGCGTCTTCGGCCAGCGGACTGTGCTCCCTGATGTCCAGCGCCAGTCCCGGCGTGTGAACGAACATGTGGCGCGCAGCGCCGTCCCAGGCTTGGCGGACGGTAGGGGCGTTGCTCAGCACCACGCTCAGCGGCCCCAGCACCCCGATGTCCTGCATCTGCGACAGGCGCAGGCCGAAATCCGCGCAGCCGGTCTCGGCGGCCGTGCTTTCCAAAAGATGCAGGCAGGCGCGTAACGACAGCAAGGCGTCATCGACATCGAGGGAACTGGCCGGGATGCGATGGCGGCGCAGCAGGGAGACAGGGTCGGCGCCCAGGCTTCGCGTCAGGGCGTTATAGCCCTGCAATCCACTCGATCGAACCATGGCGGTCATGTCTCGAAATGTCAAACATCAGTCTCGACATGTCAAGAATCGAAATCGACGGATCCACATACTCGATGCATCCCCCCAACCCACCAGAGGTCAGAAGACATGGAGACAAACTACGACGTGCTCGTCATCGGTGCCGGCCTGTCCGGCATCAGCATGGCCTGCCACCTGCAGATGGAGTGCCCCGGCAAGCGGGTCGGCGTCCTCGAGCGCCGCCAGGCGATCGGTGGCACCTGGGACCTGTTCCGCTATCCGGGCATTCGCTCGGATTCCGACATGTTCACCTTCGGCTTCCGGTTCCGGCCCTGGCACGACCTGAAGGTGCTCGCGGACGGTCCCTCGATCCGGCGCTACGTCACCGAGACGGCGCGCGAATACGGCATCGACCGCAAGATCGTGTTCGGCGTCCGCACGACGGAGGCCGCGTGGTCGAGCGAGCACCGGCGCTGGACCGTCAGCGCGATCGACGAGCAAAGCGGCGAGCCGCGCACCTTCACCTGCAACTACCTCGTGAGTTGCACCGGCTACTACAACCACGACGCGGGCTACCTGCCGGCCTTCCCGGGCGTGGAGCGGTTCCAGGGCCGGTGCATCCACCCGCAGAAATGGCCCGAAGAACTGGACTACCGCGGCAAGCGCGTGGTCGTGATCGGAAGCGGCGCCACCGCCGTGACGCTGGTGCCGACGATGGCCCGCGATACCGCCCACATCACGATGCTGCAGCGCTCGCCGAGCTACGTGTTCTCGGTGCCGGCGTATGACGCGATCTCCGCCGCACTCAAGCGCGTGTTGCCCGAGCGCTGGGTCTACGCCATGGCGCGCAAGCGTAACCTCTTCCTGCAGCGCGCGATCTACAAGGCCTCGCGGCGCTGGCCTGGTGCGATGCGTTCATGGCTGCTGTCGGGCGTGAGAAAGCACGTCGGCAAGGACTTCGACATGGCGCACTTCTCGCCACGCTACATGCCCTGGGACGAGCGGCTCTGCGCGGTGCCCGATGCCGACCTGTTCAAGGCGATCCGCGACGGAAAAGCCTCGATCGTCACCGACCACATCGACACCTTTACCGAGACCGGCATCCGCCTCAAGTCCGGCCGAGAACTGCAGGCAGACATCATCGTCACGGCCACCGGCCTGCAGCTGCAGTCCTTCGGCGGCATGCAGTTGGTCGTGGATGGCCACCCGCGTGCCGTCAACGAACTGATGACCTACAAGGGCGTGCTGCTGCAGGACGTGCCGAACATGGCCTGGCTCTTCGGCTACATCAACGCCCCGTGGACCCTCAAGGTCGACATGGCATCGAGCTACTTTTGTCGCCTGCTCAACCACATGGAACAAAACGGCAGCGAGGTGGTGACGCCGCGCGCGCCCGCGTGGCAGATGCTCAACGAGAACATCGTGGCGGCGCTGAAGTCGGGCTACGCCAAGCGCGGCGAAGCGATGGTGCCGCGTCAGGGCCGTACCCTGCCGTGGCGCGTGCTGCACAACCCCGAGAGGGACCAGCTGCTGCTCATGAAGGAGCCGGTCCAGGATGCGGCGCTTGAGTTTCGCGGTGGCCCGATGCGCGCACCGCTTCGATCCGCGGTCGCCTGAGGAGCGCACCATGCAATCCATCGATTCATCGTTCACCTGCCAGGGGCTGCGCTGCGCCGGCACCCTGCTGATGCCGGAGGGGGCGCAATGTCCGCCCGTGATCGTGATGGCGCACGGCTTTGCCGGTATCCGCGCGATGCTGCGTCCGCACGCCGAGCGTTTCGTCGCCGCCGGCTATGCGGTCTACCTGTTCGACTACCGCAATTTCGGAGACAGCGAGGGGCAGCCACGCCATTGGGTGGACCCGGGCCGGCATTTGAAGGACTGGGACGCCGCCATCCGCCACGTCCGCACGCTGCAAGCAGTGGACGCCCAGCGCATGGTGCTGTGGGGCACTTCGCTGTCGGGCGGCCACGTGGTCTGCATGGCGGCGCGCGGGCATCGCTTGGCGGCCATCATCGCGGGGCATCCGCTCATGAGCGGATGGGGCGCGATCGCGGCGCTGCGTCCGCGCATGCTGCTGCGGCTGACGCTGGCCGGCCTGCGCGATGCGCTGGGCAGCCTGTTCGGGCGCCCGCACTACGTGCCGGTGGCGGGCCGCCCGGGTGAGCACGCGGTGCTAACAGGCAACGAAGCTTGGGACGGCATGCAGAAGCTGGCAGCGATTGCCAAGGTACCTTGGGAGAACAAGGTGCTCGCCCGCGCGCTGCTGAAGATTCCCCACTACAACCCGATCCGGGTCGCGCGCAAGGTGCGCGTCCCTGCGCTGGTGATCGCGGGCTCCAACGACAGCATTGTGTCGGCCACGACGGCGCGCCGGGCCGCGAGCCGGATGGCCAACGCCGAGTACACGCTGCACGCGTCCGATCACTTCCAGCCCTACTACGGCGAATACCTCGAACGCAACGTCGAGGTGCAGCTCGCATTCCTGCACAAGCACGTGGCCGTCTGAAGCACGGTCGTTTACCCATCAAGGACTTTTTCTTCTCATGAACGACTCCTTCAGAGACAGGTCGCCGTCGCCAAGGGCGCCGGCTCCGACATCGGCCGCGCCTTTGCGCGGCAACTTGAAGTTCGGGGGTGCGCGCCTGGCGCTGTCGGACGTCGACGCTGCGGGTCTTGCCCCCCGGTGGCTGCTGGCTTGCAACGATGCAGGGGCGAGCCAACTCGCTACTTGCCAGCACCTTGCCTCAAGAGCAGTAGACTGCGCGGCTGCAAGGCTCACCCAGGTTTGTCCGGTTCGCCGGTCGGCGCGATGGCTTGCAGTGGTGAAGGCGAACAATGGTTCAACTTGAGAGGAATACACCATGAATGGACTGTGCTCATTTGGTGCAGCGGCTGTCCTGACGCTCGCAGCCTTGCTGCCACTGGACGCCTCGGCTGTGACTTGCGCCAAAGGTGTCTACCGCGCGGGCTGTGTGGGCCCGAATGGCGCCGCTGTCGTCCGCAAGCCGCCACCGCCGCCGCCCCGGGTGGTTTGCGCGAACGGCATCTACCGTGCCGGCTGCGCCGGCCCCAATGGCGCGGCAGTGGTCCGCAAGTAACTCGATAACGCGCGTCGCCCGGCTTTAGACAAGGCACCCATGAGAATCAAAGCACCATGAAGAAGTCGAACGACAGCCTGCGTTGCGCATTGACGTCATTCGCGCTCGGCATCGGCCTCGCGGGCCTCGCCGCGGCGCAGAACAAGGCGACGGTCACGCTCGACCGGACCATCCTTCCGATCGCCAGGCCGATGCGCACGCCCGTCACCGAACTCGACGTGCGCAACGCAAAAGCGCCACCCCGTTTCGAGGTGGAAGCGCCAAAGGGTGCGCCCAACGTCGTGATCGTGCTGCTCGATGACATGGGCTTTGCGCATCCGAGCACGTTCGGCGGTGCGATTGCCATGCCGACGCTGGACCGGCTCGCGGCCGGCGGCCTGCGCTACAACAACATGCACGTCGCGGCACTGTGTTCGCCCACGCGGGCGGCCTTGATCACAGGCCGCAATCATCACACGAACAACACGGGCGCCGTGCAGGAGATCGCGACCGCCTTCGAGGGCAACACCGGCATCCGCCCGGCGAGCGTCGCGCCGCTGGCGGAGATGCTGCGCCTGAATGGCTACAACACCGGTGCCTTCGGCAAGTGGCACCTCACGCCGGCCTGGGAAACCAGCATCTCCGGCCCGTATACGACCTGGCCCACCCACTCGGGCTTCGAGAAGTTCTACGGCTTTCTTGGCGGAGAAACCAACCAGTGGTCGCCGCTCCTTTACGACGGGGTGGCCCGGGTTGAGTTGCCCGCCGATCCGAAGTACCACTTCATGACCGACATGACGAACCAGGCCATCGCCTGGACCCGGTTTCAGCAGTCGATGACACCCAACCGGCCGTTCTTCATGTACTTCGCCCCTGGCGCCACCCATGCGCCGCACCACGTATCCAAGGAATGGTCCGACAAATACAAGGGCAGGTTCGATGAGGGCTGGGACAAGTACCGTGAAGACGCGCTTGCCCGCCAAATCAAGCTCGGCATCGTGCCGGCTGGAACCAAGCTCGCGCCCAAGCCCGCCGGCATCAAGGACTGGGACAACCTCACGCCTGACGAACGACGGCTCTTCGCACGGCAGATGGAAGTCTTCGCCGGTTTCGCCGAGCAGGCCGACCACGAGATCGGTCGGCTGGTGAAGTCGATCGAGGATCTGGGCGTGATGGACAACACGCTGTTCATCTATGTCGCCGGAGACAACGGTGCCAGCGCCGAAGGCGGGGCTACCGGGCTGTTCAATGAACTCACGTTCTTCAATGGCGTCCCGGAGACCGTCAAGAACCAGTTGAAAAACCTCGACAAGTGGGGTGGGCCGGAAACCTACCCGCACTATGCGGCCGGCTGGGCCGTCGCTGGCGATGCGCCTTTCGCCTGGACAAAGCAGGTGGCGGGAGACTATGGCGGCACCAAGACCGGCATGGTCGTGCACTGGCCCAAGGGGATCAGGACGAAGGGGGAAATTCGCTCCCAGTGGCAATACATCACCGACCTCGCGCCGACGGTGCTCGAAGCGGCGAAACTGCCGTTTCCGAAGTCCGTCAACGGCGCGGTCCAGAAGCCGTTCGAGGGCGTAAGCCTGGCCTACACGCTTAACGATGCAAAAGCCAAAGACCGGCGCACGACACAGTACTTCGAGATTCTCGGCAACCGCGGCATCTACCACGACGGCTGGCTGGCGCGCACGGTGCACAGGGCGCCATGGGAGCCCAAGCCGCGGGCGACACTCGACAAGGATGCGTGGGAGCTCTTCGACACGCGCAACGACTACAGCCTTGCCACCGATCTCGCTGCGGCGCAGCCGGCGAAGTTGAAGCAGATGCAGGCCGTGTTCCTGAAAGAGGCGGCGAAGTACAACGTCCTTCCCATCGATGATCGCGGCGTCGAACGATTCAATGCGGCAGTTGCCGGACGACCCGACCTGATGGGAACACGCACCTCTATTTCGCTCTACCCCGGCATGACGGGCGTGATGGAAAACACTTTCATCAATGCGAAGAACCGCTCCAGCACGATCACCGCCGAGATCGACATTCCTGAGGACGGCGCGGAAGGCGTGGTCTTTGCGCAAGGCGGGCGATTTGGAGGATTCAGCCTGTATCTGAAGGACGGCAAGCCTACCTACACCTACAACTGGGTCGGCCTCGAGCGCTACACCGTGGCCTCGCCTCAGGCACTTCCAGCCGGCAGGGCCACCATCACGCTGGACTTCGCGTACGACGGTGGCGGCCTGGGCAAGGGGGGAGTGGCATCGCTGTCGGTCGACGGCCAGAAAGTGGCCGAGGGTCGGATCGAGAAGACCATTCCCTTCATCATCTCGCCGGACGAAGGCGCCGACGTTGGCGAGGACGACGACACGCCCGTCTCGGAGGACTACGTGGCGGGCATTAAGAGCCGCTTTACCGGAAAGATCGAAAAAGTCACGCTCGAGGTCCGGTGAGGCGCCCTCGCCTTTCCATGCATCCGATACAACCTCATCTTCGGAGGCTGCTGCGATTCGCTTGCGTCAGCGAAATCGCAACCGGCGTAGCTTTGATCGCAGCGCCGAAGTATGTTGCGCTGGCGCTCGGCGACCATGCTGCCAGTCTAGTTTGGTCGGTACAGAAACTTACGTTTTGCCTATGGGCGAACGTCTCGCCAAGTCGGCGGGCCAGCCGTCGTCGTTGAAAACCACACGGGCGCGGGGACGCGGGCCATTCGTGATCGTCGTCTCCGCCCAGACAGTTCATAGCCTCGGCGATCTGGTCCGCGCGGGCGGGCCCACCCCCGGGGGCAATGAGCTACGCGAGCTCTGGCATTTGGCACCTCGACGCATGTGATCACGAACAGACCTTCCCTCGACCTATCTGATCGCCTCTACCTCGTAGTTCGCAAATCCGAACTCGTTGCCGCGGGCAGCCACGTATTTGTCGCCGACCTTGTAGACGGTGACATCGAAGGGTGCCCCACCTAATGTGGTGACGATGCGCCCATCCTTGATCTCGTAATTGGCGGACGCACCGAACTGGCCGCCATGCATCAGGGTGAGCACTTCATCCGCCTTCGTCTGCTTTCCGTCCACGCTGGTAATGGCGCGCTGACCGTTGCTTGCGTAGAGCATCTCGACCTGCTGGCCAGTCACAATGTTTCGGACCGTCAGCGTCTTGTCTACCACGAGCGTCCTCAAATCTGCGTCCGCCAAGGGTGTGGCACCTCGGCTCTTCAAATCTGAGACCGTCATCCCGACCTTCGCTGACTTGGCAGCTTCGGGCGTAGGGGTGTACCAGATGGGGGTCGTCCAGACTCGCTCCTGGACGGTGCTGGCGACTTCCTTTGGAGGAGCGACACCCAGCTTGGCCGCGTCATACGTGCTCCAGCGTGGCGTCGGAACCTGCAGCACGCGCGCGTAGTAAAACGCGTGCAGCGAGGGGTCGAAGTCGGGGTCGGTCCAGACCTTCTTCAATTCGTTTGCGCCCATCGCGTTCGTGTAGGTGGCTTTGGAAATATCGACCGTGGACTTCACCGCCGGCACCCTGCCCGTGGCCGGGTCGGGCTTCCGGCTGCCCGACCACGCCACGTCGTAGATCTTCTCGAAGATCTGGCCACTCTTCGTCCAGCCCTTGATGATCTGGATTCGGTCGAGGCTGGCGTCGTCGGGATCCTTCACGGCCCAGACGACGAATGAAGGTGCCTGCGCCGCCGGGTTGGCCGGGAGATCGCCGCCCATCGGCACGCCATTCGCGTAGGCGGTGCGCACCCAGTCCTTGTCCTTCAACAATTGTGGGTCGATCTTCCAGCCACCGAACATGCGCACGGGAATGCGCACGCCGCTGGTGCCAAAGACCTCCTTGCGCTGCATCGCCGCAAAGATCGATTCGCGCGTGTTCTCCTCGGCCCAGACGCCGCCCAGGCCCGAGACGCCGGTCTGCACCACCGACATCCCTGACTCGACCCGTCCTGCGAGCCGATCCTTCGGCGTCGCGTCGGTGAAGCCGTGCGAGCCAAAGTTGCCCGCCTGAGAGTAGGCAACAACCGTGTTGTGTGAATCGCTGGCGCCGACCACGCCCATCTTGTACGGGTTGTAGCCGCGAGATGCCTGCAAGGCCAAGCCATTTTCAAAAGCCTCGCGAATATAGCTACCGCTGAGCTTCGATGAACTGTCCGGCACGCCAATCAGGAAGTTCATGATTTCGTGGCCTGCGAACTCGTCGTTGGGCGATAGCCCGGGGTGCGTCTCCGAGGCGCCCTTGATCTGAAGAATCTCCGTGAGAAATTCGTTGCGCGTCCGGGCTTCCGCCCATGCCGCATCGATGGCGCGCCCCCGGCTGTCCACTTCCACGGGAAACATCATGCCGTCGCTCAGGTTCGCGTTGTGAGAAATGGCGAGAACTTCGTTGCCCGCCTTGCGTTGCGCATCCATCCAGGTCCAGAGGTCTTCGGGATTGAGGGAATCGATGGCCGTGAAGGGCAGCGCAGGCACGTGCTTCGAATCCTTGAAAATCACGTTGCGGTGCATGTTGCGATTGTTGGGTGCAGAGGTCCACTCGTAGGCGACGAAGGTCGTGAACTTGCCCGGTTTGTTGTACTTGTCGGCAATCTCGATGTTCTTCTTCCAGACCGTGCCGGCAATCTCCGGACTGACCAGTTCCTTGATGGGTTCGTGCTTCGCAAGGCTTCCGGCGATCCACTGGAAAACAGCGTTGAACTCGTCCGGCGTCTTGGCTTGCAGGCGCTTGCCAACCGCCGACTTGTTGAGGTCCGAGGCGGGATCGTTCGCCAGCGAAATCACACCGACGTATTCCGAATGGTCCGTGACGCCATGAAAGTCGAGGGGACGCCCCTTGAGCTTCACGTCGAATCCCGCCGGATGCTTGACCGGCAACCCCATCGAAAACTTGTATGCGTCTTCGGGCGTCGTGATGTGATTGCCGATCAGGTAGGCATCCACGGACCAGCTCGTGTGCGAGTGTGTCTGGCCAAAAAGGACCTGACGATCCTGCGGCCCAGCGGCCATGACGGGTGCGTTCGACAGAAGCGCCGCGGCGCAAGCGATCAGCGCCCTGGCGGCGTGTTGGGAATCAGCTTTCATGGAAGACCCTCCTCGATAGTTACTCAACACGGTCAAGTCCTGGTCACACCCCAAAGGCGGCGACGCGTTCGAAGAACCAGAAGGCCGCCAGCGTCCCGAGCGCATACGATGCCACAGACTGGACAGAACGAATTGCGTACGCCGGCGGCCGCCAACGCAGCAGCATCGCGCGCAGGGCGAGCACCGCGCCGACGAAGAGCAATTGCCCGATCTCCACGCCGACATTGAAGGTGAACAGGGCGACGGGCAAATCGCGCTGAGGCAGGCCGATCTCCGCGAGCGCCCCGGCAAAGCCGAAGCCGTGCAGCAGCCCGAAGCAAAAGGCTACTACCCACGGCCAGCGCGCCGCGAGGCTCGGCTGGCCCCGGTTTGCCCGCGCGATCTCGACCGCGAGGAGGAGGATGCTCAGCGCGATCATCGCCTCAACCGGCGGCCCTGGGACGTGCACCACGCCCAGGGTCGCGAGCGCCAGCGTGATCGAATGCGCCAGCGTGAACGCTGTCACCGTTTTCACCAGCATCCATCCATTGCGAACAAGCAGCAGAAGACCGAAGACGAACAGGAGATGGTCGAAGCCACCGAGGATGTGCTCGATGCCGTGCACCAAGAACGCCCTTGCGATCTCGAAAGCGCCCGGGGCAGCGGCAATGTCGATCCAGGGCCGCACTGGTCGCACGAGCGTAGTCGACGATGTGCCATCGCGCAAAGAAACGCGGACGAGCACATCGGTGATGCTCGCCTGAAGGCCGACGAACGCGATTCGTTGTCCCGTAAGACCGGCCATTCCCGCATCGATGATGCGTCGCTCGATCAGCGAATCGTTCAGTTCGCGCTGCGTCGGCTCGACGACATTGTGGATCGCTTCGGAAAAATGAAGCGCGACCGGCAGCCGTGCACCAGAAAGCACGGGTGTGCGCCAAAGCACGTCATATCGGCCGCCCGTGGTCTCGGTGATCTCGAGATAGGCGGGCCGCGCGTCGTGCGCCTGAGCAAGGCCTGTCACGGCGAGCCACAGCAACATCGCGAGCATCAAGAGGAATGGGCCTCGGCGGCTCATCATTTCTGCTCCGGTACAGCCACAGCTGCGCCGTTTGCCAGAGCCGGCGCACTCACGACGACTTCATAGCGAGCCTTCAAAGCTTCGAACGTGGCGCGCTTCGTCTCGGCGCGTTGTTCCGACAGCCATTCGGCTTTGGCCTGCGCGGCTACTGTCTCAAAGGGCGGCGGCTGGCCAGCCGTTAACGCCTCGATCCATACAAGATGCCAGCCGTAGCCGGATTCGAGCGGCCCGCGCCACCCGCCAGGCTTCGTTTGGAAAAGGCCAGATGAGAACTTCGCGCCGAACACGCGAGCGACTTGCTCGGGCGACTGCTCTGCATAGGCGCTCTGGAAGATGAACGCATCGCCAGCTTTTGACTCCGGGCCTGCCAGCGTCGTCAGAACTTTGCTCGCCTGGGCTTGTGCCCCGGCGCCCCGCTTGTCTGAGGCGAAGTAGAGGTGACGGAACGTCACGAGCGGCGGCGAAGTGAACTGATTCAGGTTCTTGGCAAACCACGCCTCGACCTCGCCCGTATTCGGCTCCCGGAGTGCCGCTACGTCCTCAGTGACGAAATCCATCTTCTGCGCCAGTCGTCGCCGCACGATGGTGTCACCTTTCTCCAGCCCGAGCGCGAGCGCCTCGCGATAGAGAATTTCCTCCTTCACATGCTCCTCGATCAAGCCGCGCATTTCCGCCTCAGTGGGCGGCCGCTGCCAGCGCGCTAGCCATGAGATTTCAATGCGGCGAAGGTCGTCCGAGGTGACCTCGATGCGCCGCGGATCGCTGTCTTCCTGGCGCGCATGCGGCCCGCCGTAGATCGCGAAGAGCGCGAAACCCGCGATAACGAAATGCAGCAGCGGCTCGCGCAACCAGCGCCGAAGCGTCGACATCAATCCTTTGCGCATTGAAAACTCCGATTGCTGCCGATGCCGGGGAGTCCGTTGCAGCGTGACGCCCTCGCCTGGTTACGCGGCCAATCGTAACGCTTCGTCGAAGGAACTCAACGGTTTGATGAACGGTGCGAGCCGCTTGCCGGATTCCTCGCTGGTCAGCACATCTGATGCGGCCAGCTTGGTCACGGTGCGTGCCGCTGGATTCGGCTCCCAGACATCCTCGCCCACCAGGCGGCATTGGTCGTCGTACGGCCAGAACATTTGCATGCCGGGCACCCTGACGAGGTAGTAGGAATTCTCGTCGTCAACCTGGATGCCGTTACCAATGAGTGTCTTGCCGTGCGTCTGCTGATACATCGTCGACACGGACGCAATGAAGTTGTCCGCAACGGCGATCTGCTCATCTTCAACGTAGAAGATCGACTGATTCGTCTGTGCCCATACCGCGTAGAACCCCTTAACCGATGCGGCCCCTTCCAGCGTCGCATGATTGCCGGCTACCTCGACATGGTAGACCGGGTGTTCGGCCGTCATGTCGGGAGCGAAGATCTCTTCATAGCGCCCTGCAATTTCAAGATAGCGGTGGCGGTAGTAGGCCTCGAGCATGAAGCGGTGACGCGGATTGGTGGTCACTTCCATCAGCGCGTCGATGGCGCGGTTGGTCTTGCGAACGTCAAGGTTCGGATTGCCGAGGATGTAGTCGTTGGGCATGCTTTGTTCCTGTGGGTGGGGTGGGATGGGAGCGAGACCTGCGTTGATCTCGTACCTCGATGATGAAAAAGAACGCCCGGTGCCGCAAAGGCAGTTGATGACACTTGCTTGTCAATTTCTGACAAATGGGTGGATACCCTTGCGAAAAGGGTGCTTCGAGGCGAGCGGGCGATGCTCTAAGCCGAGGCGCCAGGTCGCGGCTGTCGCTGGAATTCGCTTGGTGTCACCCCACAGTGGCGACGAAACGCGCGGCTAAAGTTGGCGGTGTCGCTGAAGCCGAGTTGCTCGGCCACCCGCGACACCGTGGAGTCGGGCTGCGCAAGCAGCGCGCGGGCACGCTCGAAACGCACCTGCTGCGACAGTTCGCGGAACTGCAGATGCTCCTTCTTCAGGTTGCGATCGATGGTCCGCGCCGAGATGTTCATGCGTTGCGCGATGTCGTCCAGCGTGACCTGCTGTCCCTGTGTCTCGCGAAGCAGCATGGTGATGTATTCGCCCCAGCCCGTGTCGGGCACCGGCCGGCGTTCCAGCGTCCGCAGGCGCTCCTCGACCTGTTCGACCACCTGGGACGATGCCATCGGTAGCGGCCGGTCAAGCACGGCTCGATCGAACACCATGGTGACCGACGGCATAGCGCCTTCATCGAAGAAGAAGCGCACCGGATCGAGAGAGGCATAGCGCGCTTGATGCGGCGGAGGCGGCATTCCCATCCGGATGTCGTAGTGCACCACGTCCGAGCCAAAAAGCATCCGAAACTGACCTACCGCCGACACGGCGATCGCTTCCATCACAAAGTGCATCGTCTGCATCGGCATTGCGACGACCGGGGTAAATATCGCTTCGCCGCCCTCTTGCGAGCGCCGGTACCGCATCGTGAACAGCTCATTGATCACGTGGTAGTAGCGGCTGGTCAACCTCAGGAGATGGTCCAGATGCAGGCAACTGAGCATGCCGTAGCCCAGGAGGTCGTGCGAGTTCAGCTTGATCATGCGGCCGACCTCGAACCCCAGATCGGTGCGCCCGGTGAGGTGGTAGACGGCCACGATCAAGGCCTCCACCTCCGTCGGCAACAGCATGCCGTCGCTGCGCTCGAAGCGACTCGTTTCAAGTTCTGCCATCGCCAGCAGACGCGCTGTGTCTACCCCCTGTGCGGCGAGGTAACCCAGCATCAGTGCGAAGTAGCGCGTCGGCACGCGCTTCGGTGACGCGCTCATCGGAAGAGGCTGCGTGAGTGAGGGTATCCACCAGCTTGTCGCAAATTGACTAACAAGTGTCGACAACTGACTTTGTGGAATTCGGCCAATTTTTTCATCATCCGTGCACGAGATCCGAGTCGGGTTTCCCACCCATCCTATCCACAGAACGCGCCCCTCACCACCGGAGCTACCCCGTGTTTAACGTACACATTGCACACCCCCGCCATCGGCGAACGAGAGCAAGGCAATGACTCTCAGGAATCTTCACGGCAAGCGCGTCCTCGTGACGGGCGCTGCATCCGGCATCGGGCGCGCCACGGCTCTCGCCTTCGCAAGCATGGGCGCCGATCTGTTGCTCTGCGATCTGGTTGCGGAGCGACTTGCAGCAGTGCGCGACGAGGTATGCGCCTTCGGCGTCAATTGCACGAGCTTTGGTGTCGACGTGGCGGACGAGGCAGCGATGCACGCTTTTTCGCTGCAGGTCCACGCGCAGGGTGGCCCCCTCGACGTCCTCGTCAACAACGCCGGAATCGGCTATCTGGGGGCTTTCCTCGACAGCCCATTGGATGCCTGGCGACGCACGCTCGGCATCAACCTGATGGGCGTCGTGCACGGCCTGCGCTGCTTCCTGCCGCAAATGCATGAGGCTGGCGGGCCGCGCCGGATCGTCAACGTCGCGTCGGTCGCCGGCATCGCGCCAGCGCCGAACATGAGCGTCTATGCGGCTTCGAAATCGGCGGTGATCGGCCTGTCCGAGTCGCTCTCCATGGAGCTGCGGCTTCGCAATTCTCGCGTTGGCCTGACGGTGGTCTGCCCCGGAATCATCAACACGGCCATCACGCACAACGCAAACAACGTATCGCCTTCCATCGACGCGGCGCAGCTTGCCAAGTTGCAGGCCTATTACGAGGCCAAAGGCGTCCATGCGGATGTGGTTGCCCACGCCATCGTCGATGCCGTTCGCAGCGGGCGAGAACTGGTTCTTGTCGGGCCATTCGCCAGGCCGCTGTACCACCTGCGCCGCCTGTCGCGCTCCCTTCTGCGACGCGTGCTGCTGATCGACGCCCGAAAGATGGGCTACTGCTGACCCACTCCTCCATCGGAAGGGTGAGAACCCTTCCACCACAACAACAAATCTTCGAGAGACTCTTCGTGCCCTCTGCTTTTTCCAGCCTCCCCGTCGCCAGTCATCGCCGTACCGCCGTTGCCTGCGCCGCCCTCGCACTGGTTGCCCTCGCCGTGCAGTCGCACGCGATGGAGATCGACACCGGCAACCCCGACGTCGTCCTTCGCTGGGACAACACGCTGCGCTACAACCTCGGCCAGCGCACTCAGGGCCAGGACCGCGCCATTCTCGGCAACCCGAACTTCGACGACGGCGACCGCAACTTCAGCAACCACTCGCTGATCGCGAATCGCCTCGACCTGCTGAGCGAGCTCGACTTGGTGGTCGACAAGAAGTACGGCTTCCGCGTGAGCGGTGCCGCCTGGTACGACAACGCCTACAGCCACCTGGACAACCGCAACAACGCCACGGCAAACACGCTGGTCTACGGCGTGCCCACGGCGGGCGCACTCTCGGATTACACCTCGCGCTATGCGAAGGGCCCCTCAGGCGAACTGCTGGACGCCTTCGTCTTCGGCAGCAAGACCTTCGGCGAGACGGATGTCAGCCTGCGCCTGGGCAAGCACACCGTGTACTGGGGCGAGAGCCTGCTGGGCAGCGGTGCCATCCACGGCATCAGCTACGGCCAGTACTCCCTGGACTTGTGGAAGGCGCTGGCCACCCCCGGCATCGAGGCCAAGGAAATCTACCGCCCGCGCAATTCGATGACCGTGCAGGCGCAGCCTTCGCCCGAGCTGTCCTTCTCGGCGCAGACCTTCTTCGACTGGGAGAGCGTGCGCTACCCGGAGTCGGGCAGCTACCTGACAGTCAACGACGCGCTGTTGCACGGCGGCGACTCGCTCATCGCGGGCCCCGGCCAGCGTTTGCTGCAAGCCACCAACGCCGAGCCGAACAAGACCGGCGACTTCGGCTTGTCGGCGCGCTGGAGCCCGGATTGGCTCGATGGCACGGCTGGAGTCTATGGCCGCCGGACCGCCGACATCCAGCCACAACTCGCGCTGCTTCCAGCGGTGGCCGCGGGCGTGCCGGCGGCGGCCTGCACGCGCGCCGGCCTGCGTCCCGTCGGCCCGAGCACCTGCTACATCAATCCGGGCGCGGCAACGCTGCCTCAGATCCAGGCCGGCTATGTCGGCCAGTACCAGGCCTTCTACGGCCGCGACATCGACATCTACGGCCTGAGCCTGTCGAAGAACGTCGCCGGCATGAGCCTCGGGGCCGAACTGAGCTACCGCCGCAACATGCCGCTGCAGAGCGTGCCGGTGCAGGTACTCCCGACGCCGCTCGTCAATCCCGCCACGGGCGCGATCTCGCTGGCACAGTTCGCCCAGATCGGCAACGACGCGCCCGGTGCACGTGGCGACACCATGCACGGCGTGTTCAATCTGCTGGGCACGATGTCGAAGACTCCGCTCTTCGATAGCGCCGCGTGGAACGCCGAACTGGTGTGGAACCGCTGGCTCAGCGTCTCGCAGAACCTCGGCGCCTTCAAGGGCAGCGACGCCTACCGCGCCAATCCGGCCAATATCGACGCGGTCAGCAAGAACTACTTCGGCCTCGGCCTGAACTTCACGCCCACCTGGTACCAGGTGTTCCCGGGCGTGGACCTGTCGATGCCGCTGAGCTGGTCGGGCGGCCTGTCGGGCAACTCGGCCGTTGTCTCGGGCGGCAACGAGAAAGCCGGCTCCTACGGCATCGGGATCGCCGCCGACGTCCGCGCCAAATACAACTTCGCGTTGCGCTACGTCGGCTTCTACGGGGACTACAGCACGACCCCGGCAGGCGCGATGAATGTCGCGAATGGCACCAACGCAGTGCTGTCCGACCGCGGCCACGTGCTGCTCACCTTCAAGACGACCTTCTGAGTCGTTCCTCAAACCACCCCCAACGGAGACATCCACATGAAGACCCGCTCCCTCTGGACCGGCGCGCTGATCGCGCTCGCTGCCCAATCCGCCCTTGCTGCCGTCGGCGCCGACGAGGCCAAAAAGCTCGGCACCACGCTCACGCAAACCGGTGCAGAACGCGCCGGCAATGCCGACAAGAGCATTCCCGAGTACACCGGGGGCCTCACGACGCCACCGGCCGGCTACGAGAAGGGCTCTGGCATTCGCCCCGACCCTTATGCGACCGAGAAGCCGCTCTACGCCATCACTGCCCAGAACATGGTGCAGTACGAAGGCAAGCTGACGGCGGGCACTAAGGAGCTGCTTAAGAAGTACCCGACGATGCGCGTGGACGTCTACCCGTCGCACCGCTCGATCGCCTACCCGAAGTACGTGCTGGACAACACGGTGAAGAACGCGACGGCGGTGAAGACCACCGATGACGGCCTGGGCCTCGAAGGTACTTTCGCCGGCATTCCGTTCCCGATCCCCAAGACCGGCAATGAAGTCATGTGGAACCACCTGCTGCGCTTCACGGGCCAGAGCTACTACACGCAGTACGACTCCATCAATGTCGACTCGTCGGGCAAGGCGGTGCTGGCCACCACGGGCCAGATCTACATGGACTACCCGTACTACGACCCCAAGCGCACGAGCGCCTCGGCCGACAACGACATCTACTTCCGAACCAAGATCGCCTACACCGCACCGGCACGGCGTGCCGGCGAGGCGCTCCTTGCTCAGGACTACATCAACCCGATGAAGAACGGCCGGCGCGCCTGGCAGTACCTGCCCGGCCAGCGCCGTGTGAAGCTTGCGCCGGACATCGCCTACGACACGCCCAACCCGGGTTCCGCCGGCGCATCGACCTATGACGACGCCTGGATCTTCAACGGCGCGATGGACCGCTACGACTTCAAGCTGGTGGGCAAGCAGGAGATGCTGGTGCCCTACAACACCTTCAAGCTGGTGTACGCCAAGGACCCGTACGCGGTGACGACACCGAACCACCTGAACCCGGACTTCGTGCGCTGGGAAGCCCACCGCGTGTGGGTGGTGGAGGCGACGCTGAAGGCGGACAAGCGCCACATCTACACCAAGCGCACCTTCTACGTGGACGAGGACAGCTGGGTGGCCGTGGCTTCGGACATGTACGACGCACGCGGCCAGCTCTACCGCGCAGGCTTTGTCTACACCAACCCGTCCTATGAGCTGCCTGCACCCTCAGCCATGGGCCAGTCCTTCCACGACTTCACCAGCGGCGGCTACAACATGACGGGGCTGCTGGGCGCCTACAACGTGGGCGTGAAGTTCACCGAACCGCAGTCGGCCAACGCCTGGAGCGCCGACGCACTCGCCGGCTCCGGCGTGCGCTGACACGCGTCGAACAGGATGACTCTCGTGCAACGCAGAAGCATGCTGCTGGCCGCCCTCGGCGCGCTGGCCGCTCCCGGCGGCGTGCGCGCCGGCGAGGTGCTGGAGCAGCCCGCGCGCAGTAGCGCGCTGGCCGACCAGCGCCTGATCACCGGCATTGCGCGCGCCGGCGAGCGGCTCGTCGCCGTCGGCCAGCGTGGCCACATCGTGCATTCGAACGACGGAGGCCGCGTCTGGGTGCAGGCGATGGTGCCCGTGAGCTCGGACCTCACGGCCGTGAGCTTTGTGGACGCGCAGGTCGGCTACGCCGCCGGCCACGACGGCGTCGTGCTCGGCACGCGCGATGGCGGCCTGAGTTGGACGCGGCTGCTGGACGGGCGACAGGCTAACAAACTGGTGCTCGAACACATGAAGCGACGTGTCGCCGCACCAGAAGCGAGCGACGCAGATCGCAAGCTGCTCGACGAGGCCCAGCGCAATGCGGACGCCGGCCCCGACAAGCCTTTCCTCGATCTGTCCTTCACGACTGTCAACGAGGGCTTCGTTGTCGGCGCCTACGGCCTGGTCCTGCGCACCGCCGACGGCGGGAAGACCTGGGAGTCGTGGTTCGACCGAATCGACAACCCTGGCCTGCTCAACCTCTATGCGATCCGCACGGCACGCGGATCGACCTATATCGCGGGCGAAGGCGGGCTCCTGCTCAAGCTCGACGCAGGCTCGGCGCGCTTCACCACGCTCACTTCGCCCTACAAGGGCAGCCTGTTCGGCCTCGTCGCCACAGGCGCTGGCATGCTGGCCTTCGGGATGCGCGGCAATGCTTTCCTGAGCGGTGACGAGGGGGCCACGTGGTCCCCCGTGAAGACCGGCCTGGGCGCCAGCATCGTCAGCAGCAGCGTCAGTGCCGGCGGCGTCCTTGCACTGATCGATCAGGGGGGCGGCATCGCCATCAGCGGCGACGGCGGCCACACCTTCGCGACTTCACCGTCTCGCTCGCAAATGCCACTCGCTGCTGTTGCGTTCAGCGGCAGCACGGCGCTAGTGCTGGGCGGTCCCCGCGGCCTGCGCACGATCGACCTGACCTCCAAGGACAAGTAATGGCCATCTCTTCCGGTCTCGACCGCATGCCGGTCGTGCGCGACCTCGCACAGTTCCCGCGCCACTCGGGCAGCTGGCTCGAACGCGCGGTCTTCAATCACCGCCTCGCGGTCGCGCTCGCCTGCCTGGTCGCCACGCTGGTGCTCGGCTTCTTCGCCACGCGCGTATCGCTCAACGCCAGCTTCGACAAGATGATCCCGGTGGGGCATCCCTACATCCAGAACTACCTGCAGAATCGCAGCGAGCTGCGCGGCATGGGCAACACGCTGCGCGTGGTGGTGGAGAACGAGCAGGGCGACATCTTCGATGCCCGCTATCTCGACGCCTTGAAGCACATCAACGACGACCTGTTCCTCACGCAGGGCGTGGACCGCGCCTGGGTCAAGTCGCTGTGGACACCCGCCACGCGTTGGACCGAAGTCACAGAGGAGGGCTTCCAGGGCGGCCCCGTGATGCCCGACAACTTCGACGGCAAGAGTGGGAGCGTGGAGAAGCTGCGCACGAACGTCGCGCGCGCGGGTCTGGTCGGCAGCATCGTCGCCAACGACTTCAAGTCCAGCGCCATCGTCGCGCCGCTGCTCGACAACGGCAAGGACGGGCGCCTCGACTACTGGCGGCTCTCGCACGAGATCGAGGCCCAGATCCGCGACAAGTACGAGCACGGCCTCGCCCCCGACGGCAAGCCCTGGGGCGTGAAGGTGCACGTGATCGGCTTCGCCAAGATCATCGGCGACCTGCTCGATGGCCTCTTGCAGGTGATGATGTACTTCGGCGCCGCCACGGTGATCGCCGGGCTGCTGCTGTACGGCTACACGCGCTGCGTGCGCAGCACGGCGATGGTGCTCGCCTGCTCGCTGGTCGCGGTGCTCTGGCAGGTGGGGCTGGTCAGGCTGGTCGGGCTGGAGCTCGATCCGTACTCGATGCTGGTGCCCTTCCTCGTCTTCGCCATCGGCGTGAGCCATGGGGCGCAGAAGATGAACGGGATCATGCAGGACATCGGCCGCGGCACGCACCGGCTGGTGGCGGCGCGCTACACCTTCCGGCGGCTCTTCCTGGCGGGTGTCACGGCGCTGATGGCCGATGCGGTCGGCTTCGCCGTGCTGGCGCTGATCCCGATTCCGGTGATCCGCGAGCTCGCGATGACCGCGAGCATCGGCGTGGCGGTGCTGATCTTCACCAACCTGCTGCTGCTGCCGGTGCTGCTGTCGTACGTGGGCGTGAGCCCCCAAGCCGCGGCACGCAGCCTGCGCATCGAGCAGGAGCAGGCGGTCGGGCGCGGCGGGCGGCTCTGGGCTCTGCTGGACAACTTCGCCAGCAAGCGCAGCTGGGCGCTCGGTGCGGTGTTGGTCTCTGCAGTGCTCGCTGCAGTGGGCTTTGCGGTGAGCTTGAAGCTGCAGGTGGGCGACCTCGACCCTGGCGCGCCGGAGCTCCGGCCCGACTCGCGCTACAACCGCGACAACGCCTTCGTCGCGAAGAACTATTCGCTGTCCAGTGATCTCTTCGCGGTGATCGTGAAGACGCCCAAGGAAGGGTGCCTGAAGTACGACACGCTCGCGCACGTCGACGCGCTCGCCTGGGAGCTGCAGCAGTTGCCCGAAGTGCGTGCCACGGTGGGCCTGCAGGACGTCGTGCGCCAGATCACGGCCGGCTCCTTCGAGGGCAACCCGAAGTGGCTCACGATCAGCCGCAACCAGGAGATCCTGAACTACGGCGCGCAGCAGGCCACCGTGAACAACCCGGAGCTCTTCAACACCGAGTGCTCGGTGATGCCGCTGGTGGCCTACCTCTCGGACCACAAGTCCGAGACGCTGCAGAAGGTGCTGGGCGTGGTCGAAGACTTCGTGAAGGCGCATCCGACCGATCCCGCCAAGGTGCAGATCCTGCCGGCGGCGGGCTCCGCCGGCATCGAGGCGGCGACCAACATCGTGGTGCGCGAGGCCAACCGCACGATGCTGCTCTACGTCTACGCGGCGGTGATTGCGCTGTGCTTCCTGACGTTTCGCTCATGGCGCGCGGTGCTGGTGGCGGTGATCCCGCTGGTGGTGACCTCCATCCTGTGCGAGGCGCTGATGGTGTGGCTGGGCATCGGCGTGAAGGTGGCGACCCTGCCGGTGATCGCGCTCGGAGTGGGCATCGGCGTGGACTACGCGCTGTACCTGCTCTCGGTGCAGCTGGCCGGCCAGCGCCGCGGGCTCACCCTGGCCAAGGCGTACGCCGAGGCGGTCACCTTCACCGGCCGGGTCGTCGCACTCGTGGGCGTCACGCTCGCCGCGGGCGTCATCACCTGGGCCTTCTCGCCCATCAAGTTCCAGGCCGACATGGGCATCCTGCTGACCTTCATGTTCGTCTGGAACATGGTCGGCGCCCTCGTGTTGATCCCAGCCCTCTCGCACTTCCTGTTGAACGACAGGCATTTCAAGGCCATTGAAGACCACATCCCGGCCGCCGCTGCAGTGCCGGCCTGAACAAGGAAAGAAGATGAACGGACTCATGATGCAGCAGCCGCTGCTGATCTCATCGCTGCTGGTGCACGCCGAGCGTCACCATGGCGAACAGGAAATCGTCTCCCGCCGCGTCGAAGGCGACATCCACCGCTACAACTTCCGCAACATGGCAGCGCGCTCGCGTCGCATGGCCAACGCGCTATCGTCGCTGGGCGTGAAACCATCCGATCGGGTCGCCACTTTGGCGTGGAACGGCCATCGTCACATGGAGCTGTACTACGCGGTGTCTGGTTCCGGCGCTGTGCTGCATACGCTCAATCCGCGGTTGCATGCGGACCAGGTGGTTTGGATCGCCGACCACGCCGAAGACCAGGTGCTGTTTTTCGATCTGACGTTCCTGCCGTTGGTCGAGGCGATCGCGTCGCGAGTCAAGACCATCCGCCGCTTTGTGGCCATGACCGATCGCGCCCACATGCCCAAGGACAGCGCCGTGCCGGGCCTGCTCTGCTACGAAGACCTGATCGAGGCCGAACGCGAGGAATTTTCCTGGCCGGATCTCGACGAAAACACCGCTTCTTCGCTCTGCTACACCTCGGGCACCACGGGCAATCCGAAAGGCGTGCTCTACAGCCATCGATCGACCGTGCTGCACACCATGGTGGCCGCGAATCCCGATGCGTTGAACTGCTCGGTCAGCGACGTGATCCTGCCGGTTGTACCGATGTTCCATGTAAATGCCTGGGGCCTGCCCTACATCGCCTGCATGGTCGGCGCCAAGCTGGTGTTTCCGGGGCCGGGCCTGGACGGCAGGTCGCTGCACGAGCTCTTCGAGGCCGAGGGCGTGACCTTGTCCGCAGGGGTGCCCACGGTGTGGCAGGGCTTGCTGGCGCACGTCGAGGCTAACGGCCTGGGCTTCCGCACCATGCGGCGCACCATCATCGGCGGCTCCGCCTGCCCACCGGCGATGATCCGCACCTTCCAGGAGGTTTACAACGTTGACGTGCTGCACGCCTGGGGCATGACCGAACTCAGCCCGCTGGGCACGGTGTGCAGCTTCAAGCCGAAGCACCTGGGCATGTCTCAGGAAGAGCGCTATGCCGTTCAGGCCAGGCAGGGCCATGCGCTCTTTGGCGTCGATATGAAGATCGTCGACGAGGGCATCGAACTGCCATGGGATGGCAAGTGCAGCGGCGATTTGCTCGTGCGCGGGCCCTGGGTGGTGTCGCAATATTTTCGGGGTGACGGCGAGTCACCGCTGGTCAACTCGGCGGGTCAGGGCTGGTTCCCGACTGGCGACGTCGCGACCATCGATGCGGATGGCTTCATGCAGATCACCGACCGCAGCAAGGACGTCATCAAGTCCGGAGGCGAATGGATCGGTTCCATCGACCTGGAGAACATCGCGATGGCGCATCCCCGGGTCGCGATGGCGGCCTGTATTGCAGCCTACCACCCCAAGTGGGACGAGCGGCCCCTCCTGGTAGTCGTGAAGAAGCCCGATCAGCAACTCAGCCGCGATGAGCTGCTCGACTTCTACAAGGGAAAGATCGCGAGTTGGTGGACGCCGGACGACGTCGTCTTCGTCGACGCGATTCCCCTCGGCGCGACCGGGAAGATGCTGAAGAACCGCCTGCGCGAGATGTTCAAGAAGCATGTCCTGCCGACCGTCTAAGGATCCAAAATGAAAATATCCTTCTTCCGATACATGAAGGCGGCGTTGGCCGCAGTGCTCCCGGTCGGGGGCCTTGCTGGCCCGGTCGCTGCGCAGGTCTCGTTGCCGTTCCCCCGCCCACCGAGCGCCAGCGTGGCCGGCCTGAGTCTGGCGGAGTCCCGCCACGAATGGCGCAAGCTGCCCGCGCGCCTGGCCGCGGACGCGCCGAACGTCCTGATCGTGATGCTCGACGATGCCGGCTTCGCGCAGGCCGATACGGTCGGCGGCCCGATCCATACGCCGACCTTCTCACGCATTGCGCAGACAGGCGTGACCTACAACGCCTTCCACACCGCGGCCATCTGCTCGGCCTCGCGCGCCGCGCTCCTGACAGGTCGCAACCAGCACCGCGTGGGCAATGGCGTGATCGCCGAACTCGCCACGGATTGGGACGGCTACACCGGCGAGATTCCGAAGAGCTCCGCCACGATTGCCGAAGTGCTTCGCGACTATGGCTACGTGACTGCTGCCTTCGGCAAGTGGCACAACACGCCGCCTACCCAGACGACGGCCATGGGTCCCTTCGACCGTTGGCCCACAGGCCACGGCTTCGACGCTTTTTACGGGTTCATTGGGGGCGAGACCTCTCAATACGAGCCGCGGCTGTACCGCAACACCACACCGATCGAGCCGCCGCACGATCCGAAGTACCACCTGACCGAGGACCTGGCGCAGCAGGCGATCGGATGGCTGCAGCAACGGCGTGCCAGCGCGCCGGACCGTCCGTTCTTTATGTACTGGGCACCCGGTGCGGTGCACGGGCCGCACCACGTCTTTAAGGAATGGTCTGACAAGTACAAAGGGCAGTTCGACGGCGGCTGGGACGTCTACCGCGAGCGTGCCTTCGAGCGGCAGAAGCAGCTCGGCTGGATCCCGAAGGATGCGCAGCTCACGCCGCGCCCTGCCTCGCTGCCGGCATGGGACAGCCTCGACCCGAAGGAGAAAAAGTTCCAGGCGCGCCTGATGGAGGTGTATGCGGGATTCCTGGAGCACACCGACACGCAAGTGGGCAAGCTGGTCGACGAGCTGGAGCGCGAGGGGCTGCGCGACAACACGCTGATCTTCTACGTGTTCTCTGACAACGGCGCATCGGCCGAAGGCATGCAGGGCTCGATCGCGGAGCTCAATGCACAGAACGGCATCCCAGCCGGCGCCCAGCAGCACATGGCCGTGCTTGAAAGCGACTACGGGGGCTCGACGCGTTGGGCGGCCCGAAGCTCGACAGCATGTACCACGCGGCCTGGGCCTGGGCGGGAATGACGCCGTTCCAGGGAACGAAGCTGGTGGCCGGCTACTTCGGCGGCACGCGCGTGCCGCTCGCGGTGTCCTGGCCCAAACGGATCAAGTCGGACGCTAAGGTGCGCAACCAGTTCCATCACGTGAACGACATCGCCCCGACGATCTACGAGATCGCCGGCATCACGCCGCCGAAGTCCGTCAACGGCGTGGCGCAAGACCCGATCGATGGGGTGAGCATGGCGACAACTTTCGCTGACGCGGCGGCCGCGTCACGCAAGCCCGCGCAGTACTTCGAAAACCTGGGCAGCCGCGGTCTCTACCGGGATGGATGGATGGCCTCGGTCTGGGGTCCGCGCACACCATGGATCGCGGGCTTCGCCCAGTTCATGGGTTGGAAGCCGGAAAACGACACCTGGGCGCTGTACAAGCTCGACGGGGACTACTCGCAAGCCATCGATGTCTCGGCCGCCAATCCGCAGCGGCTCGAGGACATGAAGCGCGAGTTCGACGTACAGGCGAAGGCCAACAAGGTCTATCCGCTCGGGGCCGGGCTATATCCATTTCTGGACCCAAATGCACGCATTGAGACGCCTTACAGCGAATGGCATTTCAGTGACCGCGTCGCTCGCCTGCCCGAATTCGCTGCGCCAAACCTGCGTTCGCGCAACAGTCTGGTCACTGTCGATGCGATGCTTCCGACCGATGCGCAGGGGGTGCTCTACGCGATGGGGGGCGTGTCGGGCGGCGTCAGCCTATATGTCGATCGTGGCCAGCTGGTTTACGAATACAACGCGCTCGCGCTCAAGCGCACCAAAGCGCGCTCGACCGCCGCGTTGCCGACAGGCCGGACGCGCATCGAAGTCGAGACCGTGATGGCTTCCTCCAAGCCCGGCGCTCCTGCGCAGATCGTGCTGCGGGTCGATGGGGTCGAGGTTGGCCGCGCCGAGGTGCCTTACACGCTTCCGCTGACGTTCACGGCCACCGAGACCTTCGATGTCGGCATGGACCTCGGTTCGCCGGTCGCATTGGACTACTACAGTCGTGCACCGTTTCGATTCAACGGACATATCGACGATGTTCATGTCGTATACAAGCCCAAGATCGAACAACTCTCGAACTCCGCTCTGAATGGCGCCTTGGCCAAGATTGGTCTCCCCTGAAGCAGACGGTGGCGGATGGCTGCACATGGCCGTGTCCTGGCCTACCAGGTTGTCGCTAGCCAGTAAATCGCCATCTGGACCAATACGTAGAAGGCCATGCCGAGCAATTGGAGCCCGGCGACCGTGATGCCGCTGCAGTTGGCACCGGCCTCCTTCGCGAGGCCAACTGGCAGACAGGCAGAATGCAGCATGAAAGCACCCCCTCGACTACAGCCCCTCATCGACGAAGGACTCATCGACAGCGTGGTTCGCCAGCTCATGAGCGGCAAGGAAGCTATGGTTTACGTGGTGCGCTGCGGCGACGAGACGCGCTGCGCCAAGATCTACAAGGAAGCCACCCACCGCAGTTTCCGACAAGCCGTCGATTACACCGAAAACCGCAAAGTCAAGAACACGCGTCTCCAGCGCGCGATGGCCAAGGGCACCAAGTTTGGCCGGCAGGCCACCGAAGCGGCTTGGCAAAGCGCCGAGGTCGATGCGCTCTACCGCTTGGCCGCGGCCGGCGTGCGCGTGCCGGTGCCCCACAACTTCTGCGACGGCGTGCTGCTGATGGAGCTGGTCACCGACGCGCAGGGCGATGCCGCACCGCGCCTCAACGACGTTGTGTTTACGCCAGAGGACGCACGGCTTTACCACGAAACACTGTTGGTGGAAGTTGTTCGCATGCTGTGCGCGGGTGTGGTACACGGCGACCTCTCTGAGTTCAACGTATTGCTCGCCACCGACGGCCCGGTGATCATTGACTTGCCGCAGGCGGTCGATGCCGCGGGCAACAACCACGCGCGGCGGATGCTGCTGCGCGATGTGGCGAACCTCGCGAACTTCTTCGGGCAGGTCGCGCCCGAGTTGCTTTCCACCAACTACGGCGAAGAAATATGGAACCTTTACGAGCGGGGCGAGTTGCACACTGGATCGGCGCTGACGGGCAGCTTCGCGCGTCCGAGTGGGTCGGTGGACGTGGGTGGCGTGCTGCGCGAGGTTGACGACGCGCGCGCCGAAGAGGCGGCCCGGCTTGTGCGTATGGCGACGCGTTGATGCAGCTCAACGCCCCGGCAAGATCGCGGCGATGCGCGCCATTGAAGGGCTAGTCTGCGAATCAAAATTTCGCTTTGCCGCGCTCAGGCAGGTATCAACGGCTGCTTCCAAACCTCGCGAAATGGCGCTCAGGACCCTCTGCTGCCCTTCGGGGCGGAGCGACCGGCGGCGGCTTCCAACTTGGAACGGCCACCCTGCAGGCGCACTCTGGTGGCCCAGATGTCTTTCAGCCTGAAGGGGGTCTTCTGCCCGACGAGCTTGCCCTTGTTCCACGGCTCGCGATGACAGGCCGAAGTTGCTTCCATGATGAGATCCTGTAAGGATGGAGGGTCAGTCTGCGCCGGCAGCCGGCACGACGGACCATGAGCATCGTTCTGCGCGTGGGGCCCCGAGGAGTCCTTCGTTCCTTCTCAAAGCGGCCGTCGGCGTCGCCCCTACGCGCTGCCCCTCACATCATTGGAAATGGGATGCCTACGAGGGCCTTGACGGTCAAAGAGAACACTGGCTCATCCTCTTCCGAGGTTTCGGATTGCGCGAAGCCGACCTCGAAATAGGGACTGGTACTCGACAGGTCAGTGTGCGCGGCTACGAATGCGAAGCACATCAGAAATTCGCTTCGTACCGGCGCGCTTCTGCGCCGAAATCGATGGTGAGTAGGCGCCACGCGCCTTCGCCCCTGAAGAATGGCGCGATTAGCTGCACGGCTCGTTTACAAGGTAGGACCTGCTCTGAACCACCGAGATGGCCTTCGCCACGCCGAGGAGGTTGGGACGATTGCCTTCTTCGGGGACCACGATTTCTGTCTTGTCAGGAAGGGTAGCCATCCACTCGTCGTGGGGCGCCATCGCCGACATCTGGCTGACGCAAACAAACTCGCCAAGCTGCGATGGGAATCGTCTGGCTTGCCCCGCCCCTCCGGTCGCGACGGAGTTCGTATTGAGTGTCATGTGCTCTCCAAGGATGAAAAGCACTCAATCTATCGGGCGCTGCCGGCTTCAGAACTCCGATTCTTGCTCTGGAATCCCATCGGTTTGGAGGGTCGCCCTGGCTGTCGGCTTCTGTCCGTGTCCTGGCCTACCAGGTTGTCGCTAGCCAGTAAATTGCCGTCAGGAGCAATACGTAGAAGGCCATGCCGAGCAAATTGGAGCCCGGCGACCGTGACAACGCGTGTTCCGCCCAAGACCAAAGTTAGAGCTTCGGCAGCGGCATGGATGCGAGCCTCATCGCCGTTCAGTGCTTCGCCGCGCCATCTTCCAAGTGAAAGCAACCGTACAAGCCTGACCCCAATCAGGACACCAGTGGCCTCAGCGATGGCTGGAAGCAGTGCGAGGAAGAGCGCAAGGATGGCTTTCATCGGGCTTCGTTGAACATTGGCCTGTGGAATTGTCCGTGCGTGTGCAGTTGGCGCGCACACACTTCCTCTCGGTCGAGGCGACATTGTTGGGAGGTCGCCGTGAAGGTCCGGTGATGGCCGCATTCTGGCGTACGCGTTCCGGCTCCAGCGCGACTCAAAGCCGCAAGCTCTCGACCTCGTCTCGCAATGCCGCCATTAACTCATCGACCATGCCTGCGCGTGGCCGGAAGCTCGGACGATAGATGCCGATCTCGGCCTCATAGGTGTGCTCCAGCCGCCTGCGCACCAGACTCCTGCGCGATGAGCCTTTGCCTGTGAGGCTGTCGACCACGGCGATGCCAAGCCCGGCCTCGGCCATGCAGCTGGCCACATGCGCCGAGTCGACCCGCAGGCGTACCGAGCCCAGGGCTTCGTCCCACGCAGTGGTACCGGGGCCGGTGGACACCATGACCGGCAGCTCAATGCCGATAACCGGATAGGGCGCCAAATCTTGCGGCCTCAACACGCGCTTGGCGGCCAGCGCATGGCCGGTGGGCAGCAGGCAGTCGAGATGCAAGGCCATCAAAGGCGTGTAGTTCAGGCGCGAGGTGTCGAGCACCTTCATCGCGATGGCCACGTCGACTTGCTGCGTCTCGACCCATTCCAGGGCCTGCGCAGTGCTGCCGGTGTGCACTGAGCACAGCATCTGCATTTCGCCGCCGATAGTTGCCTGCAACGCCTTGGGCAGCAGGTAGACGGCCGCTGATGGGATGCAACCGATCTGCAGATGGCCGCGGCGCGCTCTGCCAAATTCGCCGGCCAGACGGTTCAACACGTCGAGCGAAGCATTCAGCCGGCTCACCTGATCGAGCATGGCCCGCGCCTCGAAGGCGGGCACCAGCCGATGGCCCTGCCGCTCAAACAGCGCAAACCCAAGGTCGGCATGGAGCTGCTTCAACTGCTTGCTCACAGCGGGCTGCGAGATGTTGAGGCGGCGTGCTGCTTCGGTGAGCGTCTGCGAATTCATCACCACGTTGAGCAAGGTGATGTGATGAAGCCGAAACGCGGGGCGTGCCATCAGGAAAGCATAACCGTGGGTTTGGAATTGCTGAAAAGAATGTATTGGATCGCGATAGGGTAATTTCTTAGAGTTCGCTCATCACTCTTCAGGAGCGCAAATGACAAGACTTCTCTCAGGATGGTTGGCAAGCATCGCGTGGGCCTGCTGCAGCTTCGCAACTGCACCAGCCTTGGCAGAGGCTTATCCCTACAAGCCCATCCGGTTGGTCGTGCCATACGGTCCGGGCGGCCCGTCGGACATCGTGTCTCGCGTGGTGGCCGAAGAGATGACCAAGGCGCTTGGTCAGCCGGTGGTGGTCGACAACAAGGCAGGTGCCGGCTCCATGATCGGCACCGAGATCGTGGTGCGCTCGGCGCCCGATGGCTACACGCTGCTGCTGACGGATCTGCCTGTCACGATCGTGCCGCATGTATCAAAGGCCAGCGCCAAGTACGACCCCGTGCGTGACCTGGAGCCGGTGGCACTGATCGGAGGCTCGAACCTCGGCTTTTTCTCGAGCGAGGCGATGCCCGCGAAGACTTTGAGCGACTTTGTGGCGGCAGCCCGCACGCGCCCTGAAGGGGTGCGCATTGGCTCCGGCGGCAACGGCACGTTGACGCATCTGATGGCCGAAGTGTTCGCGCAAGCGGCCGGTTTTCGAATGACGCACGTGCCCTACCTTGGCACTGGCCCGGCCATGCCCGACCTGCTGGCAGGCCGCATCGATGGAATGTTCAACAGCTACCTGTCCACGCAGCCGTTTCTCGCGGGCGGCAAGATCCACGCGCTGGCAATCGCGTCGCCAACCCGCGCTGCCGAACTGCCAACAGTGCCGACGTTTGCCGAGGCCGGCTGGCCCGCGGTATCGGTCAACTACTGGCTGGGTATCGTGGGGCCCGCTGGCATGCCGGCACCGGTGACCGAGGCGGTGCGCGGCGCCTTGGCCAAGGCACTGCAAACCGCTGGTGTGAAGGAGAAGTTCAAGAGCCTCGGGATTGCCGGTGCGCAAGATCTTTCGGGCACTGCCATGCGCAGCGCCATCGAGGCTGACTACCGCCGTTGGGGCGAGGTCGTGCACGACCGCAACATCACCGTCAACTGATCCGCTACTGCATGCCAGCCTCCACACCTTCGGCTTCTGCGGCACGTCACGCGGCCGTCATCGAACTCACGCGGGAACTGATCCGCATCCCCAGTGAAAACCCTCCGGGCGACACTCGCCCTATGGCCGATGCCGTAGCGGCATGTCTTGCGCATCCGGCTATCAGCATCACGTTGCACGAACCGCAACCCGGCGCGGTGAACCTCGTTGCGGTATTGCGCGGCGCGAGGCCGGGTCCGCGACTGGTGCTGAACGGACACCTGGACACTTTTCAGATCGGCCCACGCGAGGGCTGGACGCACGATCCGCTCGGCGGCGACCTGGCGGACGGCCGCATCTACGGCCGTGGCGCGGGCGATATGAAGGCGGGCCTGGCGATCCTGATCCACGTGATGCTGGCCACGGCCGAGCGCGCGGCCGAGTTGTGCGGCGAATTGGTGCTAACCGCCGTGGCCGACGAGGAGACCGGCGGTCGCTGGGGCACGCGCTGGCTGCTCGCACACGAGCCGTACGCGCGCGGTGACTATCTGTTGAACGCCGATGCCGGCCATCCGCGCGTGGTGCGCTACGGCGAGAAGGGCGTGCTCTGGCTCAAGCTCACCAGTGTGGGCAAGGCTTGTCACGGCGCGCATGTTCACCTTGGCGACAACGCCCTCGAATCATTGATAGCCGCCGCGACCGATGTGCTTGCCCTGCGTGATCGGACCTGCAAGCTGCCACCGGAATTGATGGAGTCAATGGCGCAGGCGCGCGAGGTGTCCGAGAGCGAAGGCGGTGCTGGCGAATTCGAGAATCTGCGGTCGATCACCGTCAACCTCGGTGCGCTGCAGGGTGGCCAGGTGGCCAATCTGGTTCCCGGTGAGGCCCAGGCCCTAGTCGACATCCGCTACCCGCCGGGGCTCGACGGCGCCCAGATGCGAGCAATGGTCGGCGACGCCTTGGCACCGCATCCCAAGGTGGCTTGGGAGGTGCTGCCTGGCAGCGAGACCGAACCGGCGTTCACACGGCCTTCCCAGCGATTGGTGCAATCGTTCCTGCAGCACGCGCGACAGCTGGCCGAGCCCCATGCGGTGGCCAACATGCGCGTGGGCCTGACCGATGCACGCCTGTTTCGCCATGCCGGCATGCCGGCCGTTGTGTACGGACCCACTGCGTTCAACATGGGCGGCGTCGACGAGCATGTGCTTGCTGAGCAGGTGACCAAGGTGTTCGACGTGCACTTAGCTGTGGTGGCCGATTTGACGTCCGATGCGTAAGCCAAAGCCGGACTGATCCGTGGTCCGCTTGTGGCGAAGCAGACCGAAACCCGCTTCGCGCTCCGACGCCGCACAACGCTCCGGCTTGGGCCAACTATTAGGGGGGCTTCTCTCAGGTGTTGTCAACGGCCGCCACAATCATCGGGCCTCCGATGAGTGCGGGAGTAGTGGACAGGCACCCTCATCGAGAATGACCCGTTCTACAGCGGCTGTATCGGGCTAAGCGCAGCTTGGCGATGTGGCTGCCTAGCAGCCGCCGTACGCGAGCGGCAGCAAATGGCCGGCACCCGGCTGGGCGCCAATTGTTGACCGGCACGTGGTCAGTGCGCACGCGCTTCAATGCAGGCACTGCCCTGCCCTACTCCGGCTGCTCAGCGCGGCGACGGCGTTCAGGCAACCCGAACGGGGCCGTTTTTTCTCATCGGATCAACGACCAGCGCGCGCCATCGTCGTCTGCAATGCAGCGATGAGCTGACTGACGCGAGTTCACCCGCCGTGGGGACGTGGCCGGCGCCCTGATGGCGCTACTCTCGGCTGAGTTGTAAGCCGACATCAGCATGCCATCGCAAGCGAGATCGGCACGCAGAGCTGTACTCTGGACCGGCCCGGTCGAACCCTTCGAGGTGCGCTCTCGCGCTCGCGCCGCTGGCGGCCCAAATTGTTGCTCTTGATGCCCAAGAAATCGGCCTTGCGCCCGGCGCAGCATGGGAAGTGGGAGCAGCGGGCCACGCCAGGCCTCCGCCGCGGCGCAGTGCGCGGCAGGTGGCTTTTCGGGCGAGTGACGTGGCCCGGGTCAAGGCGTGCAAGTCTCGATGGCTTCGAAGTCGGGGGCCCAAAGGGCCTCGAGGGTGGCTCGCACGAGCGCGTCCACGCGCCCAATGCGAGCCTCAGTTGCTGCCCAGGCCTGCTTTGTCGCAGCGAAGACGCAGGCAACGCCCGGATGCCCCCGGCGGCGGTTCCCCGCGCTGCCCGAATGGCAGTTTGCGCAGATGCGCAAACAATCGTTCGATGTTCGGATGCGTGAGGAGCGCCGGCTCAGTCGCCAAGCTTGCGGTAGAGCCGGATGATGGCTTCCTCGGCGACGAGCATCGTAATGATGATCGCGACCAGGATCACGATCCCGTGGAATGCGCCGTCGAACCGGACGTTGTCGCCGAAGATGAAGGTGATCGCCTCGAGGATCACGAACTTCGATCCGAAGAGCACCAGCCACGCGCTGAAGAATCGGAGGAACTTCATGAAACCGCCGGCCTTTCCCTCGAAAAATCCGGCAACGCGGTGCTCGACGGCGATCGTCAGTTTCAGGAGCAGCTGCAACACGACCGACACCCACAATGACGTCGTGAAGGAGTCGATGGTCACGTTCTTCGAGTACTCGACGAACAGGTTCAGGACAACGAGATCGATCAGGATTGCCGTGAAGTAACGGACAAAAAGTCGCTGCCTGGTCGAGAGTGTCTCTGCGTCGATCGGCATGAGCGCTTCGCTCGATGGGGTCTGATGGGCTGTCATCGGCTCAGTGGTCCTCATTGCGTTGTGTTGCCGGAGCGACGCGCCGGCAACTCGCGGCGCAGTGTACGTGGAAGAGGTCGTGTGGCGGAACTATTGCGCTACGATCAAGCGCAGATTGGAAGAGGAAGACGGAACGATGAGTACGCCTTGCGAGACCGACCTCGACCTGCGTACCGCAGGCTGCGAGCCCCCCAGGTGCCGGTGATCCGACTCGGCGCGCGGGCGATCGTGCTGGCATTGACCGTGCTGCTCGGCGCCTGCAGCACCGTGGGGCCCGATTTCCAGCAACCCCAGGTGCCCTGGCTGTCGGACTGGAAGGGCGGCTCGCTCGAAGCCCTGGCCGCCGACTCGCGCCGTGCGCGCGATGCGCAACTGCAATCGTGGTGGCGAAGCTTCGACGACCCCGTGCTCGATCAGCTGATTGCCCAGGCACAGCGCGTCAATCCCAACGTGCGCACGGCCGGCATGCGCATCATGGAAGCGCGTGCGCAACTCGGCATCGCGGGCAGCACGCTCTACCCCCAGGTGCAGCAGGCCACCGGCGAGCTGCTGAACGTCGGCACGCGACGGGCCGGAGGCCCCGACAGCAGCGCCGCATCGCTGAGCCTGGGTGCGCGCATCAGCTGGGAACTCGACTTCTGGGGCAAGTTCCGGCGCAGCATCGAGGCAGCGGACGCCGGCTACTTCGCCAGCATCGCGCAGTACGACGATGTGCAGGTGCTGATGGCGGCGCAGGTGGCGGGGCTCTACGCTTCGATTCGTACCGTGGAAGTGCGGCTGCGCATTGCGCGCGAGAACGCCGCGATCCAGAAGCGCAGTTTCGACATCACGCAGTTGCTGTTCAGAAGCGGCGGTGAATCCGAACTGGACGTGCAGCAGGCCAGGGCCCAGTACCTCGGCACACTAGCCACGATCCCGCAACTGGAGATCGCCCTACGCCAGAACCAAAATGCGCTGAGCATCTTGCTGGCGCGTCCACCCGGGCCCTTGTCCGAGATGGCCGTCGGCAGGGAGTCGATCCCGCAGGCCGAGCTGGATGTCATCGTCGACCTCCCGGCCGACCTGCTGCGGCGCCGCCCCGACGTGAGGGCCGTGGAGATGCAACTGGCCGCCCAGTCCGCCCTGATCGGCGTGAGCGTCGCCGACCTCTATCCTTCTATCTCGCTGCTGGGTTCGCTGGGCTTGTCGGCCACCTCGGTGAGCGGCGCGCCCAATGTCCTGAACTGGGCAGTGGGGCCGAGCCTGGTCTGGAACGTCTTCGACAACGGCCGCCTCACCAACACCGTGCTGGTCCAGGACGCCCGCTTCCAGCAGACCTACGAGCAGTACCAGGCGGTGGTCCTGGGCGCTGCGCGCGAGGTCGACGATGCGGCCGTCGGCTTCGCCCGGACGAAAGAGCAGATCGTGCTGCTCGCGGATTCGGTGACGGCCGCACGGCGCTCGCTCGAGATCGCGACGCTCCAGTACCGCGAAGGGCTGACCGACTTCCAGCGGGTCCTCGATTCGCAGCGGACCTTCTTCAGCCAGCAGGAACAGCTCGTGAGCGCGCGCGGCAGTTTGACCCAAAGCCTGATCGCCCTCTACAAGGCCATGGGCGGCGGCTGGGAAGAGGCGCGCAGCCGGCCCGTGGTCGATGATGCGACCCGCGAGACCATGGGCCTGCGCAGCGACTGGAAAGGCCTGCTCGCCGCCCCCCTGCCGGCCCCCGGTACCGACACGATCCCCACCTCTCCGGGAACCCCACGACCATGAGTCCAGAACCGACCCCGCCTGCACCGTCGCCAGCCCTGTCCGCCGAGGCCGCCGTCGCGCCTGCACCGCCGGACACGGGCAAGGGCGCGCGCCTCGGTGCCGTCGTCGTGCTCGCGCTGATTGTCCTCAGCCTGGTCTGGTATTTCGTCTCGGACCGACTCACCCCGTACACGAACCAGGCCCGGGTACAGGCCTTCGTGGTGCCGGTGGCCGCCGAGGTCGCGGGCCAGGTGCTGAAGGTGTACGTCAAGAACAACGACGAAGTGCAAGGCGGCGCACCCCTGTTCGACATCGATCCGACCTCCTACCGGATCGCGCTGCAGCGCAGCCGCTCGGATTACGAGTCGGTGAGGCGTTCGGTCAATGCGTCCACCTCGGGTGTGGACGCCGCCCGGGCCGGCGTGCAGGCGGCCCGGGCCAACCTTGTCTACGCGCGCCAGGACGCAACCCGGCTGGAGCAGATCTTCAAGGAAGACCCCGGCGCGATCTCGATTCGCCGCGTCGAGAGCGCCCACGCCAACCTGGTCAAGGCCCAGAGCCAGGTCAAGTCGGCCGAGGCTGATCTGAGCCGCGCCCAGGAGACCGCGGGCGACAGCGGGGACGCCAACGCGCAACTGATCAGTGCCCGCTCGGCCATCGAGAAGGCCGAACTCGACCTGAAGCGCACCCGCGTGGTCGCACCCGCCCGCGGCCGGGTCACCGACCTGCGAACGGACGTCGGGCAGTTCGCCCAGGCCGGCGCGCCGGCGATGACGCTCATTGCGATGCACGACCTCTGGATCAGCGCCGACATGACCGAGAACAACCTCGGCAACATCGATCCCGGGGATTCGGTGGCGATCGTGCTCGACGTGATGCCGGGCCAGGTGCTCAAGGGGCGCGTTCGCAGCTTGGGCAGCGGCGTGGGCTCCGGCAAACAGACGCAGCCCGGAACCCTGCCCACGGTCGACAACAGCCGCGACTGGCTGCGCCAGGCGCAGCGCTTCCCGGTGGCGATCGAGTTCGACCCCGGCGAACTCGATCGCCTGCGCGGCCTGCGGATCGGCGGCCAGGCCGAGGTCCTGGTTTACACCGGCGACCATCCACTGATGAACTGGTTCGGGTCGCTCTACATCGCGTTGATGAGCTATCTGTCGTACCTCTACTGACCAGGACCACGACCATGAACCGGGCGGACAAGGCAGTGCTGCGTTTGACCATCGGCCTCGGCGTGGCCGTGCTAGTCGCGTACGGGCTGGCGCTGCCGGCGCCTTTCGTGGTCTGCGTCATGACGGTTCTGCTGCTCTGCAAGCCCGGGCCGCCGATCCCTCTCGTCAAGGGCGTGGTGCTGGCGCTCGTCGTCGGCGTGCTGA
>NZ_JBPJZT010000023.1:0-70636 GCF_051216375.1 Variovorax glacialis
GAAGGACCATCCGACCGACCCGGCCGTGGTGCAGATCCTGCCGGCGGCGGGTTCCGCGGGCATCGAGGCGGCGACCAACATCGTGGTGCATGAGGCCAATCGCACGATGCTGCTCTATGTCTATGCGGCGGTGATTGCGCTGTGCTTCCTGACCTTCCGCTCATGGCGGGCGGTGCTGGTGGCTGTCATCCCGCTCGTGGTGACCTCCATCCTGTGCGAGGCATTGATGGTGTGGCTCGGGATCGGGGTGAAGGTCGCCACGCTGCCGGTGATCGCGCTCGGCGTGGGCATCGGCGTGGACTACGCGCTGTACCTGCTCTCGGTACAGCTCGCAGGGCAGCGGCGAGGCCTGAGCCTCGCCCGCGCCTACGGCGACGCCGTGATGTTCACCGGCCGCGTCGTCGCGCTCGTGGGCGTCACGCTCGCCGCAGGCGTCATCACCTGGGCCTTCTCCCCCATCAAGTTCCAGGCCGACATGGGCATCCTGCTGACCTTCATGTTCGTCTGGAACATGGTCGGTGCACTCGTGCTCATCCCGGCGCTGTCGCACTTCCTGTTGAACGACAGGCATTTCAGGAAGCCGGTACCGGCGTTGGCCGTCGTGCCGGCCTGACAAGGAAAGAACAAATGAACGGACTCATGATGCAGCAGCCGCTGCTGATCTCGTCGCTGCTCGTACATGCAGAGCGTCACCACGGCGACCAGGAGATCGTGTCTCGCCGGGTCGAAGGCGACATCCACCGCTACACCTTCCGCGACCTGGCGGCGCGCTCGCGTCGCATGGCCAACGCGCTCGCCTCGCTGGGCGTGACCGAATCCCAGCGCGTGGCAACCCTGGCGTGGAACGGCTACCGCCACATGGAGCTGTACTACGCGGTGTCGGGTTCAGGCGCCGTGCTGCACACGCTCAATCCGCGCCTACATGCCGACCAAGTGGTGTGGATCGCGGACCATGCCGAGGACCAGGTGCTGTTCTTCGACCTCACCTTCCTGCCGCTCGTCGAGGCCATCGCGCCGCGCACGACGACCATCCGCCACTTCGTCGCGATGACCGATCGCGCGCACATGCCGGCGCAGAGCGCGGTGCCGGGCCTGTTGTGCTACGAGGACCTGATCGAAGGCGGCAGCGAGCGCTTCGAATGGCCCGATCTGGACGAGAACGCGGCCTCGTCGCTCTGCTACACCTCCGGCACCACGGGCAATCCCAAGGGCGTTCTCTACAGCCACCGCTCGACGATGCTGCACACCTTCGCGGCAGCCCTGCCCGATGCGCTGAACTGTTCGGCGCGCGACGTGATCCTGCCTGTCGTGCCGATGTTCCATGTCAACGCGTGGGGCCTGCCCTATGTCGCTTGCATGGTCGGCGCCAAGCTGGTGTTCCCAGGACCGGGCCTGGATGGCAAGTCGCTGCACGCGTTGTTCGAGACCGAGGGCGTCACGGTGTCCGCGGGTGTGCCCACGGTGTGGCAGGGCCTGCTGGCCTACATGGAGGACAAGGGCCTCGGCTTCCGCACCATGCATCGCACCATCATTGGCGGCTCCGCCTGTCCGCCGGCGATGATCCGGACCTTCCAGGAGTGCTACGGGGTCGATGTCCTGCACGCATGGGGCATGACCGAACTGAGCCCGCTCGGAACGGTGTGCAGCTTCAAGCCCGCGCACAGGGCGCTCTCGCAGGAAGAGCGCTACGCCGTCCAGGCCAAGCAGGGCCACGCGATCTTCGGCGTCGACATGAAGATCGTCGGCGAGGACGGCAGCGAACTGCCGTGGGATGGAAAGACCAGCGGAGACCTGCTGGTGCGCGGGCCATGGATCGTTTCCCGGTATTTCAGAGGCGAAGGCGACTCGCCGCTGGTGAACTCGGACGGCAAGGACTGGTTCCCGACCGGCGACGTCGCGACCATTGACACCGACGGCTACATGCAGATCACCGACCGCAGCAAGGACGTCATCAAGTCCGGCGGCGAGTGGATCGGGTCCATCGACCTCGAGAACATCGCGATGGCGCATCCGCAGGTGGCGATGGCGGCCTGCATCGCGGCCTATCACCCCAAGTGGGATGAGCGACCGCTGCTGGTGGTCGTGAGGAAGCCGAATCAGGAACTCACGCGCGAGGAGTTGCTCGCCTTCTACGAGGGAAAGATCGCCAAGTGGTGGACGCCGGACGATGTCGTCTTCGTCGACGCGATCCCGCTCGGCGCGACCGGGAAGATGCTCAAGAACCGTCTGCGCGAGACCTTCAAGGCGCACGCCTTGCCCACTGCCTGAGTTCCAGAATGAAGTCTCTTCTTGTCTTGTCGTTGAAGGCGGTCGTGGCGACCGCTGTGCTGTTCGAGGGCCTGTCGTACGCCCAGGCCCAGACGTCGCTGCCGTTTCCGCGTCCGCCGAGCGCCAGCGTGGCCGGCCCCTCGCTGGCCGAGTCCAAACATGCGTGGCGCACGGCGCCGGCGCGTCTCGCTGCCGACGCGCCCAACGTGCTGATCGTGATGCTCGACGATGCGGGCTTCGCGCAGGCCGACACGGTCGGCGGCCCGATCCATACGCCGACTTTCTCCCGTATCGCGCAGACGGGCGTGACCTACAACGCCTTCCATACCGCGGCGATCTGCTCGGCTTCGCGCGCGTCACTGCTCACCGGGCGAAACCAGCATCGCGTCGGCAACGGCGTGATCGCCGAACTCGCCACGGACTGGGACGGCTACACCGGAGAGATCCCGGAGAGCTCCGCCACCATCGCTGAAGTGCTCCGCGACTATGGCTACGCGACCGCTGCCTTCGGCAAATGGCACAACACGCCACCTACCCAGACCACGGCGATGGGTCCCTTCGACCGCTGGCCCACGGGCCATGGCTTCGACACCTTCTACGGGTTCATCGGGGGCGAGACCTCGCAGTACGAGCCGCGCCTCTACCGCAACACCACGCCGATCGAGCCGCCGCACGATCCGAAGTACCACCTGACCGAGGACCTGGCGCAGCAGGCGATCGGATGGCTGCAGCAACGCCGTGCCAGCGCGCCGGACCGTCCGTTCTTCATGTACTGGGCGCCGGGTGCGGTGCATGGTCCGCACCACGTCTTCAAGGAATGGTCGGACAAGTACAAGGGGCAGTTCGACGGCGGCTGGGACGTCTACCGCGAGCTTGCCTTCGAGCGGCAGAAGCAGCTCGGCTGGATCCCGAAGGATGCGCAGCTCACGCCGCGCCCGGCCTCGCTGCCGGCATGGGACAGCCTCGACCCGAAGGAGAAGAAATTCCAGGCGCGCCTGATGGAGGTGTATGCGGGATTCCTGGAACACACCGACACGCAGGTGGGCAAGCTGGTCGACGAGCTGGAGCGCGAGGGGCTGCGCGACAACACGCTGATCTTCTACGTGTTCTCCGACAACGGCGCATCGGCCGAAGGCATGCAGGGCTCGATCGCGGAGCTCAATGCGCAGAACGGCATCCCGGCCGGCGCCCAGCAGCACATGGCCGTGCTGGAACGCGACTACGGGGGGCTCGATGCACTGGGCGGCCCCAAGCTCGACAGCATGTACCACGCAGCCTGGGCCTGGGCAGGCATGACGCCGTTCCAGGGCACGAAGCTGGTGGCCGGCTACTTCGGCGGCACGCGCGTGCCGCTTGCCGTGTCCTGGCCGAAGCGGATCAAGCCGGACACCGCGGTGCGCAACCAGTTCCATCACGTGAACGACATCGCCCCGACGATCTACGAGATCGCCGGCATCGCGCCGCCGAATTCGGTGAACGGCGTGGCGCAAGACCCGATCGACGGCGTGAGCATGGCCACCACCTTTGCCGATGCGAAGGCACCCGCGCGCAAGCCTGCACAGTACTTCGAGAACTTCGGCAGTCGCGGCCTCTACAAGGACGGGTGGATGGCTTCGGTGTGGGGTCCGCGCACGCCGTGGATCGCGGGCTTCGCCCAGTTCATGGGCTGGAACCCGAACAACGACACCTGGACGCTGTACAAGCTCGACGGCGACTATTCGCAGGCAGTGGACGTATCGGCGGCGAATCCGTCGCGGCTGGAGGAGATGAAGCGTGAGTTCGACACGCAGGCCAGGGCCAACAAGGTCTATCCATTGGGGGCCGGGCTGTATCCGTTCCTTGATCCCGAGGCGCACGTCGAAGTGCCGTACTCGACGTGGGACTTCACCGATCGTGTGACCCGCCTGCCCGAGTTCGCCGCGCCGAACCTGCGCTCGCGCAACAGCCTCGTCACGGTCGACGCCGTGCTTCCGGCAGACGCCCAGGGCGTGCTCTACGCCCTGGGCGGCGTGGCCGGGGGCGTGACCCTCTACCTCGATCACGGGCAACTGGTCTACGAATACAACGCGCTGGCCCTCAAGCGAAGCGTGGCCCGCTCGGCGACCGCATTGCCGGCGGGCAAGGTGCGCATCGAAGTCGAGACGGTCGTGGCATCGCCCAAGCCGGGGGCCGCCGCGCAGGTCGTCATGCGGGTCGATGGCGCCGAGGTCGGCCGTACCACCGTGCCGTACACGTTGCCGCTCGCGTTCACCGCGACCGAGACCTTCGATGTCGGGATGGACCTGGGGTCACCGGTTGCGCTCGACTACTACAGCCGCGCGCCCTTCAGGTTCAACGGAAGCATCGACAAGGTGCATGTCGCCTACAAGCCCTGAAGCCGGCCGGCACATCAGCGCCCGACTGTGGTATTTCGCTGACGTCCGAAGCACTTCCCAAGCTCGCGGCTGCGCGTCTGGAAGGCGCAGCCGTAACATTCCCGGGAGGAGATCACGAGGGGTGCGAGCGGGAATGTCACAAGGCCATTGGAAACGTGGGGTCGGCGCGGCCCTGTTGGCGCTGGGTTGCAGCCTGGGCGCTGCGCAGCAGTTGATCGAAATGTCGGACGCGCCGCTCGATGCCGCGGAACTGTTCGACCGCGTCACGCCAAGCATCTGGGTGGTGTATGCGGGGGATGCGCAGGGGCGGCCTGTCGCCTCCGGCAGCGCGGTCGTCATTGCTGCGGACACCCTGGTCACCAATTGCCATGTGCTGAAGGATGCGGCTCGCGTTGCCATCCGCCGCGGCGACATCCAGCTGACCGCGCAGCAGGCAGAGGCGGATTCCGAGCACGATCTCTGTCTCCTGCGGGTCGCCAAGCTCCAGGCGCCGGCCGTGCTGCTGGCACCCGAACCCAGCCTGCGACCCGGGATGCGCGTCTATGCGGTCGGCGCGCCACGCCGCCTCGAACAGACGATCAGCGACGGCTTGCTGTCCGGTTTGCGGCGCGCGCAGGACGGCAGCCTGACCATGGTGCAGACCAGTGCCCCGATCTCGCCCGGCTCCAGCGGGGGCGGGCTCTTCGATGCGCACGGCCGCCTGATCGGCATCACGACTTCCGGCCTGAAGGAATCCCAGAACCTGAACTTCGCGGTTCCTTCCCGCTGGGTGGATGCACTCAGCCGCCGCGCGGGTCGCATCGAATGGCAGGCGCGCGTTGCGCCATCGGAGCCGCTGGCGGTCGTTCGCAATGTTCCGGCTCCAGTTGCGCCAGAGCCACGCCCGGGCAGCAGGATCGAAGCCGCACCCAGGGCCCCAGTCCTGCCGGCTCCGGCAATCGCATCCCGACCAAGTCCGGCGCCGGTCGATCTGCCGATCGTCACGCCTGACGATCGTGGTCCATCCGTCGCCGCCGCGCGCTGGTCGCAGATCGACTATCTCCTGACCGATCGCCTGACCGGAATCTCGCGAAAGGTCGTCTACCGCGCGGATGCGGCTGCCGAGGACTCGCTCAGCTATAACAACGGCGCGTGGGTGGAGCGGCGCGACGGCGAGGTGCTCGAAATCGCATCGCCGATCGCCGGCGAGTTCGATTCGGCCATGCCGCCCGGCGGCTGGATTCGCCCCAGCCGGATGCGTGAAGGGGACCAGTGGCACCTGCAGTACATGGGGAAGACAGATGGGTCCGGCTCCGCCGAACTCCGGTTGGACGCACAGGTTGCAGGCGCGGAATCCAGGCTCGTCGCCGGCACGGAACGGCGCCTGGTTCGCATCGACTATCGAGGCTACGTCATTCGCAAGACGCTCGCGGGCGTCAGCATTCTTGCAACGGGTGCCTACCGCGCCAGCGCATGGTGGTCGCCCGAGCTTTCCCGCGTGGTGCGGTTCACGGCCAATACGCGCGGAGGCGCCAGCGGCGCGGCGTTCTACATCGACGAGGAACTCGAACTCACGGCGATCCGCTGAAGTCCGGCGCTCCCGGGACGTCGACCTTGGGCGGGACTTCTTCCGCAAGGAGGCTGCATCTTCGCGTTTCGTTGTGCCCGCGCGACGCAATCGGCAACGTTTTGGGCAAGCCTCCCCTCGCGGGCAATTAAGATCAGGCGGATGTGCAGCCATCGAAAGGGTGGCGGTCCGCGGTGGCACGAGATGCCGTCCAGCGATTCATATTTGCGAGCCACAGCGCCGCACATGCAGGGCCCCTCGCGAGGGGCCTTTTTTTGTGGCCGGGCTGACAGGGGGCGGTAAGCCATGATTGGAAATTCGTCGTTCGCGGGACTGGGCAACTCGTCCTTCGCAAGCCTCACGCCGGCACCGGCTTCCGCCGACGAGGCCGAACCGTGGGTGCGCGGCGAACTGATCCGCAGCCTGATGCGGGCATCGCGCGGTTCGTACCTGCTGGCCGCGGCATTGATGCCGGCCATGGTGGGCCTCAGCTGGGGGCACGTGCCGCCGTGGCAGCTGTTCGTGTGGTTCTGCATCGGCATCGTCGCGACCGGGTGCCGGATCTGGGGCGAGCAGCTCTATGCGCGGCACTACGCCGATCGGGACTCGGCCGCGCAACAGTACTTCGTCGAGCGCTATCGATGGCTCTGGAGCACCAGCGCGTTCGCCTGGGGCCTGTCGATCCTGATCTTCTTCGAGCGCACGCCGCTCGTGAACCAGTTCATGAGCTGGCTGATCGTCGCCGGCGTGGCGACCTTCCCGCTGAACGGGCTTGCGCTGCATCCGCCGCTGCTAAAGCGCTACGTCAACACACTGTTCTTCACGATGCTGGCGGCGATCCTCCTTCGGATGATCGAGCTCAACTTCGAGCGTCCGCATTTCCACTACGGCTTCCTGATGCTGCCGGGGCTGCACTGGTGGCTCCTGTTGCGCGCGGGTCGGCGCATCCACGAGACGGCGCGCAACAGCTTCGAGCTGCTCTTCCACAACCACATCCTGATCAACTCGCTCACGCAGCAGCGTCAGGCGGCCGTGTCCGCTGTGGCGATGAAGAACCGCTTTCTCGCCAGCGCGGCCCACGACATGCGCCAGCCGGTGCTGGCGCTCTCGCTCTATGCCGACTGGCTGCGCAACGAGCCCGAACTGGTGGCCGAGATCGCGCCGAAGATCGTGCGCGCGACGCACGCCGTCAATGCGCTGTTCGATTCGCTCTTCGACCTGGCGCGCATCGATTCGGGGCAGGTGCGCCTGCACATCGAGCGGGTCGATGTCGCCCAGTTGCTGCACGATCTCGAACTGCAGTACCGCCCCGTCGCCGAGGCCAAGGGCCTGGCCTTCCGCATGCACGTGACCCCCGGCACGGTGCTGACCGACCCGATCCGCGTGCGCCGCATGATCGGCAACCTGCTCGCGAACGCCATCAAGTACACGGCCGAAGGCGGGATCCTCCTCGCATCAAGGCAGACGCGGGAGGGCTTGCGCGTGGAGGTGTGGGATACGGGCATCGGCATCGCGCGCGAGCACCTGCGCGACGTGTTCCTGGAGTTCTACAAGGTCGCCGACCATGCCGGCACATCGGACGGCTTCGGCCTGGGTCTCGCGATCGTGGCGCGCCTGTCGCACGCGTTGGGGCACCCCGTCAGCGTGCGATCGCGCCTTGGCCGAGGCAGCGTCTTCCGCGTCGCATTGCACGACGCCGACGAATCCCAGGCCCAAACCCGCATTTCAGGAGCAGTGGGCTAGCGGGGCGCGCGTAGCGCGCCCCTTCGTGAGCCGCAGCGGAACCGGCTTCGCCGGGCCGCAGCGCGGCGCCCCCTGGAAGGGGGGAGGCGGCCACACGAAGTGGGCAAGCCTGGGGGTCAGGAGTCAGCCCGAAAGCAATCCGTTGGTGCGGGCGTGGTGCAGGGCCTGGGTGCGGCTCTTGACGCCCAAGCGACGGAACAGGCGCCAGAGGTGCACCTTGACGGTGTGCTCGCTGATGTCGAGTTCGGTGGCGATGTCGCGGTTGCTCATGCCCTGGTCGAGCATCGCGATCAGCTGGGTCTGGCGCTTCGACAGCTTGCTGTTGGCGGCGGCGACCGGCTCTTCTGCCTCGGTGTCGGCCATCAGCAGGCCGCGCAGCGCCGCGGTAAGTTCGGCCGAGCTGGCCGATTTCTCGATGTAGGTGTCGGCACCGGCCTCGATGCAGGCTTCTTCCATGTCGGCCGACGGCGAGGCCGAATAGACCGCGATGGGGACGTCCGGGTAGGCGCGCTTCACCTCGACCACGCCGGAAACGCCGGTGGTGTCCGGCAGCTTCAGGTCCAGGCAGAAAAGGCCCGGCGCACCGTGCTGCTTGACCGCGGCGGCGAGCTTGTCCAGCCGCTCGAGCTCGACGATGTTCTCGGCCGGGCGCAGGCGCCGCAGCACCATCACGATGGCGTCGCGCATCAGGGGGTGGTCGTCGATGACATAGATACTCATGGTTTACTCACTTTGTCCGCGGGTCGGGGTCTTCCCATCGCCGCGTGTTGGCCGTCACTACGAATCAGCTCCCGCTGGCTGCATCTGCAGCCAGCGCCTCCAGCGCGGCAGATACCGCGCCCGCATTGTCAACGGGCTCGAGCTGCGCGGCGAGTAGGGCAAGTGCCGCCCCCCCTTGCGCGCGCAGCGTGCCGATCGCCCGGCCTGCCTCCTGCGGCGACGCGAACCCCCGGCTTTGTACCAGTTGCACGCCGCTCGCGTCGAGCAGCTTGAAGTAGAAAAGGCCATCGCTTTCGCGGTACTGCTTGAAGCTCGGGCGCGCCACCTTGGCCGCCTTCTGCTTCGCGGTCTTGTCCGCGCTGCTCGCGAGATCGCGCAGTCCGACCGCCTGGCGCAGCTCGGCCATGAACGGGCGCGAAATCTCGCGTGCCTTGTCGGCGCCGGCGCGCAGGACCTTCTCGATCTCCGCCGGGTCGTTCATCAGGGCCTCGTAATGCTTGCGCATCGGCGCGACTTCGCGGTCGATGCGCTCGAACAGGATCTGCTTGGCGTCGCCCCAGCCGATGCCGTCGTCGAAGGCCTTGCGCAGGGTCTCGGTTTCCTCGCTGTCCGCGAAAGCCTGGTAGATCTGGAACAGCGCCGAGCCTTCGGTGTCCTTGGGCTCGCCGGGCGCGCGCGAGTCGGTCACGATACCGGCGATGAGCTTCTGCAACTGGGCGCGCGGCGTGAAGAGCGGGATGGTGTTGTCGTAGCTCTTGCTCATCTTCCGGCCATCGAGCCCGGGCAGCGTCGCCACCGCGTCGTCGATCTCGGCCTCGGGCAGGGTGAAGTGCTCGCCGTAGAGATGGTTGAAGTGCTGCGCCATGTCGCGCGCCATCTCGATGTGCTGGACCTGGTCGCGGCCCACCGGCACCTTGTGCGCGTTGAACATCAGGATGTCCGCGCCCATCAGCACCGGGTACATGAAGAGACCGGCGCTCACGTCGGCATCGGCGTCCTCGCCCTTGGCCACGTTCTTGTCGACCGACGCCTTGTAGGCATGGGCACGGTTGAGCAGGCCCTTGCCCGTGACGCAGGTGAGGAACCAGGTCAGTTCCGGGATCTCGGGGATGTCGGACTGCCGGTAGAAGGTGACGCGCTCGGGGTCGAGCCCGCAGGCCAGCCATGTGGCCGCGATCTCGAGCGTCGAGCGCTGGATGCGCGCGGGCTCGTCGACCTTGATGAGCGCGTGGTAGTCGGCCAGGAAATAGAAGCTCTGCACATCGGCGCGGCGGCTGAAGCGCACCGAATGTCGCACCGAGCCCACATAGTTGCCGAGGTGCGGCGTGCCGCTGGTCGTGATGCCGGTGAGGAAGCGGACGGTATCGGGAGAGGTCGAGGCCATGGATGACTCAGCGGATCAGTGCGGCGATGGGCGACAGCAGCAGGTCGATGGCGCCGTAGCCGAAGCCCATCAGGGGGCGCAGCCAGTAGTTGCTGACGACGCCTGCAAGGACCAGGCCCATCACGATGAAGAAGCCATAGGGCTCGATGCGGGCCAGGAAGTTCTGCGCGCCGCCGCGCGGCAGCAGGCCGGCGAGCACGCGGCCGCCGTCGAGCGGGGGCAGCGGAAACAGGTTGAAGGCCCACATCACGAGGTTCACCAGCACGCCGCCCTGCGCCATCTTGATGAAGAAAGGCTCCTGGACGCCCGCGCCGACGAGGCAGTAGAAGAACAGGGCCCAGATGATCGCCTGGATGAAATTCGAGGCCGGGCCGGCCAGGGCCACCCAGATCATGTCGCGCTTCGGATTGCGCAGGTGCCCGAAATTGACGGGCACCGGCTTGGCATAGCCGAACAGGAAAGCCCCGGAGGTCGCGAAATACAGCATCAGCGGCATCAGGATGGTGCCGATCGGGTCGATGTGCTTGACCGGGTTGAGCGTGACGCGGCCGAGCACGTACGCGGTGTTGTCCCCCAGGTAGCGGGCCACGTAGCCGTGAGCGGCTTCGTGCACCGTGATCGCGAAGATCACGGGCAGGGCATAAATGAGGACGGTTTGAACGAGGTTTGAGAAATCCACCGCTGGATTGTCTCAGACGCTTGCCTGTCCCTCGCGGGACTCAGAGACCGAGCACCGCGAGCGGGCCCCGTCCTTGCCGCACCAGCACGGGATCGCCGCCCGTGCCCATGGGCGTGAGGTCCACCACGGTGGTCGGCTCCGAGGGGCAGGCGCCGGAGTCGATCACGGCGCCGATCTGCTTCTCGAAGCGCTCGCGGATCTCGGTCGCGTCGTTCAGGGCCTCGCTCTCGCCGGGCGGGATGAGGGTCGTCGCCAGCAGGGGCTCGCCGTGCAGCATGAGGAGCTCCAGCAGGACCTTGTGGTCGGGCACGCGCAGGCCGATGGTCTTGCGCTGGGGGTGGCTCACGCGCCGCGGCACTTCCTTGGTGGCTTCGAGCAGGAAGGTATAGGGCCCTGGCGTGGCCGCCTTCAGCAGCCGGTATTGCTTGTTGTCGACCCGCGCATAGTTGGAAAGCTCGCTCAGGTCGCGGCAGATCAGCGTCAGATGGTGCTTGTCGTCGACCTGGCGGATGCGGCGCAACTGGTCGACCGCATCCTTGTCGTCCAAATGGCAGGCGAGCGCGTAGCTCGAATCGGTCGGCACGGCGACGATCTCGCCGCGTGCGAGCAGGGACACGGCCTGCTTCAGAAGGCGCGGCTGCGGATTGTCGGGGTGGACTTCGAAGAACTGGGCCATGGCGTCACTTGATCAGGGGATGCAAAGTATCGGGGCTCAGGATTCCGCCGGTTCGATCGGTACGCGACGCTCCCGTACCGTGAGCCATGCGCCGGCGGCGCCGCAGACGGCGATCAGCGCCATGCCGGTCAGCGAAATCGTGTCCGGCACCTGCGAGAAGATGAGCCAGCCGCCCACCATGGCAAAGGCGATCTGGGCGTAGAGGTAGGGCGTGAGCGTCGATGCGGGCGCCCGCTGGTAGGCGAGGATGAGGATGAAGTGGCCCACCGTCCCCATGAACCCCATGAGGCACAGCAGCGCCCACCAGTGCCACGAGGGCAGGGCCGACCATACGAAGGGCACGGCGATCGACGCCAGCAGCGCGCCCACCCAGCCGGTGTAGAAGTGCATCGTGAGCGGGTTCTCCGTCCGCGCCAGCTTGCTGGTCAGCACCTGGAACCAGGCGTTGGTGAGCACCAGGCCGATCGGCAGCAGCATCGCCCAGCTGAAGGCGTCGCCACCGGGCCGCAGGATCACGAGCGTGCCTGCGAATCCGCCCGCCACGAGCGCCCATCGCAGGGGAGAGACCTGTTCCTTGAGCGTCGTCGCGGCCAGCAGCGTGATGACCAGCGGCGCAATGAGCACGATCGAGGTGAACTCCGCCAGCGGCATGTAGCGCAGGCTCAGGAAGGCCAGCGTGCTCGACGCGAGCAGCAGGGCGCCACGCAGCAACTGGTACTTGGGATGCTGGGTGCGCAGCAGCCGGGGTCCGTACTTCGGCAGCAGCACCAGCGTCGTCGCGACGGCCTGGAAGGCGTAGCGCATCCACACGCCCATCAGGATCGGCACGGCGGCGGTCGAGAGCTTGGTGGCGGTGTCGAGGGTGGCAAAGCACGCTACCGCGAGCAGCACCAGGCCGATGCCGGCGAGGATGCGCTCCGATTCGAGATCGCGCGTGCTCTTTCTCGCGGCGCCGAAGCCGCTGTCCAACGCAGTCACTGGATGCGGTGCTCCAGCAGTTCCCACACGGGGGTGAGCTTGCCCGGGAGCCAGGGCAGCTTGCCTAGGTCACAGTGGCTTTCGTCGGGGCTGTGGAAATCGCTGCCGCGCGAGGCGGCGAAGCCGAATTCCAGGGCCTTGTCGGCGTATTCGACGTATTCGGCCGGCGTATGGCTGCCGGTGACGACCTCGATCGCCTTGCCGCCGTGCGCCTTGAACTCCACGAAGAGCGCGTATTCCTCGTTGGCGGTGAACTTGTAGCGGCCAGGATGGGCGATCACGGCGAGTCCGCCGGCGGCGGTGATCCACTGCACCGCATCCTTCAGCGTCGCCCAGCGGTGGGGCACGTAGCCGGGCTTGCCTTCGGTGAGGTACTTGCGGAACACCTCCGACGTGTCGCGGCAATGGCCCATTTCCACCAGGAAACGGGCGAAATGCGTGCGCGAGATGAGTTCCGGGTTGCCGACGAACTTGAGAGCGCCTTCGTACGCGCCGTGGATGCCCACCTTGGCCAACCCCTCCGACATCTCCTGGGCGCGCTTCCCGCGGCCACCGCGCGTGTCGTAGAGGCCTTCGCTGATGGCCGCGTCGTCAGGGTCGAAGCCCAGGCCCACGATGTGCACGGTTTCTCCGGCGAATGTCACCGAGATTTCGGTACCGGTGAGGTACTTCATGCCTTGCACGCGCGCCGCCGCGGCTGCGCGGTGCTGGCCGCCGATTTCGTCGTGATCGGTCAGGGCCCAGAGCTCGACGCCGTTGGCCGCAGCGCGGGCCGCGAGCGCCTCGGGCGTCAGCGTGCCGTCGGAAACCACGGAGTGGCAGTGAAGGTCGGCGTTGAGGATGGAAGACACGCCTTGATCTTATTCTTTCTCGAGATTGCCTGCAGGGCGCATGGCGTCTGTGTGAGGCGCTATCAATTGAATAGCGATCGAGCCGCACCCGCGCTGCGGATGCCGCGATGGTGCCTAGCGCTTCTTGCGGAACGCCACCCACGCCGCAACGGCGGTGAAGCTCAGCACGATGGCCACGACGATCCAGAACCCGTGCTTGTGCTCGGCCAGCGGGATGCCGCCCACGTTCATGCCGAACAGGCCGGCGAGGATGTTGATGGGCAGCGCAAGCACCGTCACCACGGTCAGCACGAAGAGGCTGCGGTTGTTGTCCTCGTTCACGTTGTCGGCGATCTCTTCCTGCAGGAGCTTGATGCGTTCCTGCAGCGCACCCATGTCGCGCAGCACCACGGAGAACTCCTCGGTCGAGCCGCGCAGCTGTTGCGCGTCGGGTTCGGCCATCCATGCGGGCGGGTTCTGCAGCAGGCGGAAGAGAGCAGCCGGCTCCGGCGCCAGCAGCCGCTGCAGACGCACGAGCACCCGGCGCAGCACGCCGAGCCGCGCCCGCTTGTGGTCGAGGCGGCCGGCGAGCAGTTCGTCCTCGATCTTGTCGATGCGCGTGGTGACGCCCCGGACGATGTTCACCAGCACGTCGGCCTGCACCCGCAGGAGGTGCTCCAGCAGTTCGGTGCTGGAGCGCGGCGCATCGCCGGCCTTCACCGCCGTGCGCAGCGCATCGACCGAGCGCAGCGGCTGCGTGCGCGCCGTCACCACCAGGCGCGGGCCGACGCTGATCCAGAGGGTCGAGATATCGGAGGGCTCGAAGCCGAAGTCGAAGTGCACGTCGTTGATGACGGCGATCAGCAGGTCGTCCGCGCGTTCGATGCGGGTGGAGTGAAGGCCTTCCCTGAGCGTCTCGAAGAAGAGATCGGACAGCCCCGCGTGGCGCTCCAGCCAGCGCTCCGCCTGGGCGTGGCTCAGGTTGAAATGCAGCCACATGTAGGCGCCGCCGGCCTCCTGGCGCGCGTCGCCGTGCCGGGCGAGCCATTCGGCGGCCTGCGACGAATCGACGGAACGCGCCCGCACCGGCGCGCCGGCGTCGAACAGATAGCCGCAGATCAGGCCTGCTTCATCGCTGCCGTAGGTGCCGACGGCCCTTTCCTCGAGAACTGACAAGGCGGCGATACGTCAGAGCACGTGGCTGAACAGCCAGTACAGCGAGCCCGACAGCAAGATCGCGGCCGGCATCGTGAGCACCCAGGCGAGTGCCAGGTTGCGCAGCGTGCTCCACTGCAGCCCCGACCGGTTGGCGGCCATGGTGCCGGCCACGCCCGACGAGAGCACGTGGGTGGTCGATACCGGCAACCCGTACATGTCCGCCGCGCCGATGGTGACCATCGCAACCAGTTCGGCGGATGCGCCCTGCGCGTACGTCAGGTGCGTCTTGCCGATCTTTTCGCCGACCGTGATGACGATGCGCTTCCAGCCGACCATCGTGCCGAGCCCCAGCGCAATCGCCACCACCACCTTGACCCACAGCGGGATGAACTTGGTCGCATCGTCGATCTCCTTGCGGAATGCATTGACCTTGGCCTTGGCGTCGTCGTCCAGGCGCGCCGCATTGCCCTTGTCGAGCAGGCGGATGGCCTCGGAGGCCAGGTACATGTCGTTGCGCACGTTGGCGACCGCCTCGGCCGGCACGCCGGCCAGCGAGCCGTGCTGCCGGACCTGCGCGCCGATGCTGCCTGCGAGCGCCGCGATGGCCGGCACGACGCCGTCGTTGAATTCGCGTGTGCGCACGAAGCTCGAAACGGTCTCGCGCGCCTGCGCGGGCTGTGGTGCCGCAACCGGTGCCGGCATGCTGCGCACGAGCGCGTTCTGCGCGACTTCGGCCACGGCGACGAACTGCACCGTCTGGTCGGCAGGCATGGAGCGGTTCAACGCATAGGCCATCGGCACCGTGCCGACCAGGATCAGCATGATCAGGCCCATGCCTTTCTGGCCGTCGTTCGAGCCGTGCGCAAAGGACACGCCGGTGCAGGTCAGCACCAGCAGGCCCCGGATCCAGAAGGGCGGCGGCTTGTTGCCCTTGGGTTCCTCGTAGAGCGCCTTGTTCTTGACCAGGGCGCGCAGCGCCAGCAGCAGCAGCGCCGCGCAGACGAAGCCGATCACCGGTGACAGCAAAAGCGAATAGCCGACCTTGGTCGCCTGGGACCAGTCCACGCCACTGGTCCCGTCGCGGCCATGCATCAGCGCGTTGGCCACACCGACACCGATGATCGACCCGATCAGCGTGTGCGACGAGGACGCCGGCAGCCCCAGCCACCACGTGCCGAGGTTCCACAGGATGGCGGCGATCAGCAGCGCGAAGACCATCGCGAAGCCGGCGCCCGAGCCCACCTGCAGGATCAGCTCGACCGGCAGCAGCGAGATGATGCCGAATGCAACGGCGCCGCTGGACACCAGCACGCCGAGGAAGTTGAAGAGCCCCGACCACACCACCGCGAAATTGGGCGGCAGCGAGTGCGTGTAGATCACCGTGGCGACCGCGTTGGCGGTGTCGTGGAAGCCGTTGACGAATTCGAAGCCGAGCGCGATCAGCAGCGCCACGCCGAGCAGGATGAACGGCACATAGGTGGTCACGGGCGCATGCGCCGCGCTGACGTCCTCCACCAGGCTCCACGCCGTGTAGAGCAGGCCCGCGGCCAGCAGGCCGACGAAGACGATGAGGGTGACCGGCCCTACTTTCCCGTCGAGTTGCGGTCTGCCGGACGGCGCGGAATGGGTCCCGAGGGGGGAAGCGCTGGCGATCGAACTCATGGTGTTTTCGAGGCGTTGTGATGAGTCGCGCCATGCTGTTCCCGGTGTATGTCAGCCATGTGACGACACGCGATCGGCGCACTTTTTGTCACATAACGGTCACGCCAGGGCCCCAGGATGCGGTTTTCCCTTGCCTTCAGAGACGACCATGACGCTGCCCAGCACCTTCGGCGACCACGACGACCTGATGGAGCGCATCGCGCGCGACCTCGTCGACAGCTATGACGAGGAAATCGAACTCGAACTCGAGGACCGCAACCTGGAGGAACTCGAATCGGGAAAGATCGCCGACAAGGCCGGTCGACAGGCCTATTTCAAGGAGCTGTTCCGCCTGCAGGGCGAGCTGGTCAAGCTGCAGGACTGGGTGCAGCACAGCAAGCAGAAGGTCGTGATCCTGTTCGAGGGCCGCGATGCGGCGGGCAAGGGCGGGGTGATCAAGCGCATCACCCAGCGGCTCAACCCGCGCGTGGCCCGGGTCGCAGCCCTCCCGGCGCCCAATGATCGCGAACGCACCCAGTGGTACTTCCAGCGCTATGTGGCGCACCTGCCGGCCGCCGGCGAGATCGTGCTGTTCGACCGCAGCTGGTACAACCGCGCGGGTGTCGAGCACGTGATGGGCTTCTGCACGGACGACGAATACGAGGAGTTCTTCAGGACGGTGCCGGACTTCGAGCGGATGCTCGTGCGCTCGGGCATCAAGCTCATCAAGTACTGGTTCTCCATCACCGACGAGGAGCAGCACATGCGCTTCCTGGGCCGTATTCACGACCCGCTGAAGCAGTGGAAACTGAGCCCGATGGACCTGGAATCGCGCCGCCGCTGGGAGGAATACACCAAGGCGAAGGAGACCATGCTCGACCGCACGCACATCCCCGAGGCGCCGTGGTGGGTCGTGCAGGCGGTCGACAAGAAGAAGGCGCGCCTGAACTGCATCACGCACCTGCTCGGCCAGCTGCCCTACAACGAGATCGAACACGCGCCGATCACGCTCCCGGCCCGCGTGCGCAACTCGGACTACCTGCGCCACCCGGTTCCCGCCGAGATGTACGTGCCCGAGGTGTACTGACGCGCGAGCGGGGGCTGCCCGGCCGGCCGTTCGACCGGGTGGAAAGACGCGGTCGAAGCTGCTACCGTGCGTCGACCGACCCCTGCTCCTCGATGCCCCGACGTCTCATTTCCCCGATCACGCTTGCCTACCAGCGCAACCTCAAGGCGCTCACCAAGGCCACGCTGAGCAGCAGCAAGCGCATTGCCATTCAGGTCCGGCGCGCGGCGGCCAAGCAACTCAAGCCGCCGCCGGGCAAGGGCGACTGGCTGCCGGGCGTGGCGCTGGGCCCGGCCGGCGCACGGCGCTATCACCTGTACCGTCCGCCCGAGCTCCACCTCCAGCCCGGCGAAAAGCTGCCACTGATGGTCATGCTCCACGGCTGCGGCCAGACGGGGCGGGATTTTGCCGTCAGCACCCGCATGAACCGCCTTGCGGCGCGCGAGCGCTTCCTGGTGCTCTATCCCGAGCAGGACCGTCTCGCCAATGCGCAGGGTTGCTGGAACTGGTACGACCGCCGCTCGGGCAAGGCCGACGCCGAAGCCGCGACGCTGATGGTGGCCATCGACCAGGCCCAGGCGCTCTACCCCGTGGACCGCGAACGGGTCGCGCTCGCCGGTCTTTCGGCCGGCGCCAGCATGGCGGCCTTGCTGGCCACGCGCTATCCGCAGCGCTTCAAGGCGCTGGCCATGCACTCCGGCGTGGCGCCCGGGGCCGCCAAATCGCCGGCCACGGCGCTGGGTGCCATGCGCGGGCAGCACGTGCCGCCGATGCCGGCGACGGCAGTCGGCAAGGCCATCGGCGCGGCAGCGGCGTTCACGACGTTGCCGCCGCTGCTGATCCTTCATGGTGACGCCGATACGGTGGTCTCGGCCAGCAATGCCGTCAGCACCGCCGAGGTCTGGGCCGTGGCCACCGGCGCAAGGGTCGGAGAACCCCGGCTGCGGCAACGCGGCAAGCGCCATCCCATGCGCATCACCGACTACACCCGTCGTGGGAGCACCTTGGTCACGCTATGCGAGATCGCAGGCCTTGGGCACGCGTGGAGCGGGGGCGTGGCCAGCATGCTCTTCACCGACGCGGCGGGCCCGGACGCGACGCGGATCGTGTGGTCGTTCGCGGCGCGCCAGTTCCGGCTGGCCGAGGCGCAGCAGTAGATCGGATGCGCGAGGCGCGCCAGCCCATGCCCACCATCTCCTACGACGCCAGCCGGACCGCGCTCTATTCGCCCGAGCGGCACGACACGCTGTTCGAGCAGGGGCGCAACCACACACCCACGCAATGGGCCATCGAGGCGGCCCGGCTGGCGTACTACCGCGCCGAGGGTTCCGAGGCGGAGAAGCAGCGACTGACAGGAGCGCTGGCCAACGCCGGCTTCGGACCTCCTACGCTGTTCGTGGACGGCGCCATCTTTGCATTCGGCACCGTGCATGCGGGCGATCACAGCGCGTTGATTGCCTTTCGCGGCACGCAACCCGACGAGATACGCCACCTGGCGACCAGTCTCCAGGCGCAACAGTGCGTGTGGAGCGAAAGCGGTGGCCGCGCGCACGCCGGCTTCGCCAAGGCCGCACGCGACGTCATGCCCCAGTTGCACGACTGGCTGGCGGGCGTAGGCATCCAGCGAAGCCGGCTCATCCTCGCCGGCCACAGCCTGGGCGCGGCGCTGGCCACGCTGACGGCAACCGTGTTGCGGCCGGACCTGCTCGTCACGCTCGGATCACCACGCGTCGGCGATGCCGAATTCGTCACCGTGCTGGCCGATACGAACATCGTTCGCCTCGTGGACGGGTGCGACGTGGTGACGCAATTGCCGCCAGCCTTGTCGTTCTACGCGCATGCGGGGGCGGTGACCTACATCACCTGCCTGGATGGCGCGTGTGTCGACGATCCGGCGCCGCCGATGATCGAGGCCGACCGCATCCAGGGGCGCGCCAGATACGCGACCGAGCATGCGTGGAAGCCGGGTGCGGTATTGCTGCGCGAGTTGGCGGACCATGCGCCGATCAACTATGCGCGGGCGTTTTTTGGGTGAACCGCCCTGGATCGACGTTCAAGTTGTTCTCAGTTTTGCTGCATTTGAAGCAATTTTGAGAACACGACCGGTCTCGCCGACGCACGGTTCGAGCCGCGTGCAAGGCGGATGCAGGGCGCATTGGCTGTGAAACCCAGGATGGTCGTGGCGCGCCAAGCTCGTACGCCACCCGGCGTATTTCCGCTCCCGGACCTCTTCCGCAGACTCCTCTCCATCGTTCACAAACAGGAGAAGGTCGCATCATGCAACGTCGTTTCACCCTCAAGGCGCTCACCGCCGCCGTCGCCCTGGCGGGCCTCTCCGCCGCACCCGCGTTCGCGCAGGACACCATCAAGGTCGGCGTGCTGCACTCGCTGTCCGGCACGATGGCGATCTCGGAGACCGTGTTGAAGGACACGGTGCTCATGGCCATCGACGACATCAACGCCAAAGGCGGCGTGCTCGGCAAGAAGCTCGAGCCCGTGGTGGTCGACCCGGCTTCCAACTGGCCGCTCTTCGCCGAGAAGACCAAGCAGTTGCTCGGCCAGGACAAGGTCGCCGTGATCTTCGGCTGCTGGACCTCGGTGTCGCGCAAGTCGGTGCTGCCGGTGGTCGAGGAAATGAACGGCCTGCTGTTCTACCCCGTGCAGTACGAGGGTGAGGAACTCAGCAAGAACGTCTTCTACACGGGTGCCGCGCCCAACCAGCAAGCCATCCCCGCGGTCGACTACCTGATGAGCAAGGAAGGCGGCGGCGCGAAGCGCTGGGTGCTGCTGGGCACCGACTACGTCTATCCGCGCACCACCAATAAGATCCTGCGCGCCTACTTGAAGAGCAAGGGCGTGGCGGACAAGGACATCGACGAGAAGTACACCCCCTTCGGCCACAGCGACTACCAGACCATCGTCGCCGACATCAAGAAGTTCTCGGCCGGCGGCAAGACGGCGGTGGTGTCGACCATCAACGGCGACTCCAACGTGCCCTTCTACAAGGAACTCGGCAACGCCGGCCTGAAGGCCAAGGATGTGCCGGTGGTGGCCTTCTCGGTGGGTGAGGAAGAGCTGCGCGGCGTGGACACCAAGCCGCTGGTCGGCCACCTGGCCGCGTGGAACTACTTCATGAGCATCAAGAACCCGACCAACACGGCGTTCATCAAGCAATGGAGCGACTACGCCAAGGCGAAGAACATCGCCGGCCACAAGGACAAGCCGCTGACCAACGACCCGATGGAAGCCACCTGGATCGGCATCCACATGTGGAAGCAGGCAGTCGAGAAGGCCAAGAGCACGGACACCGACAAGGTGATCGCGGCGATGGCCGGCCAGACCTTCAACGCACCTTCGGGCATCGTCTCGAAGATGGACGAGAAGAACCACCACCTGCACAAGAGCGTGTTCATCGGCGAGATCAAGGCCGACGGCCAGTTCAACGTGGTGTGGAAGACGCCGGGTCCGGTCAAGGCCAAGCCGTGGAGCCCGTATATCGAGGGCAACGACAAGAAGCCTGACCAGCCTGCCGGAAAGTCGCTCTAACCCCCAGCCTCGCCCACTTCGTGTGGCTCGGGCACCCCCTTTCAGGGGGCAACACCTGCGGGCCGGCTGAGCCGGCCCGCGGTGTTTCTGGAAACTGGAACGTGGTGATTGTTTTATGCGCCTTATCTCTTTATCGGCGGTTGTTGCGGTCATGGTGTTGATGGGCGTTTCTGCCCATGCGCTGACCGCTGAGGAGGCGAAGGCTATCGCTTCGGGCGAGTCGGAGGAGCGCATTGCGGCGCTGAACAAGGCCGTTGCGACGGCTGACGAGAAGACGGCGGCATTCATCCAGGCGATGTCGGATGACGCGGTCAAGTTCACCGAGGACAAGGTGTTTGTCATCAAGGATGACAAGGCGTTCGATCCGGTCACCGGTACTGAGCAGAAGCTGCCGGACGACGCGCAGGACGTGGTCAACAACAACATGATGCGCGGTGCGCTCGATGCGGCGCAGGCTGCGCTCAAGCTCACCAGCAAGGACGATGCGGCGCGCTCCGAAGCGGCGCTGGCACTGTTCAAGGAGCCCGACGAATCGCGGCTGCCGCTGGTCGAGAAGGCGCTGGCTGCCGAGACGAATCCGAAGATCAAGGCGCAGCTCGAACTGGTGCGTGCGGCGAGCATGCTGAGCAGTCAGGACAAGGGCAAGCGGCTCGTGGCGGCCAAGGAACTGGGCGAGAGCCGGAGCCCGGAGACGAAGCTGCTGCTCAACCAGCGGCTTGCCGACGAGACCGAGGCGGATGTCAAGGCGGCGATCGTCTCTTCGATCAGCAGCATCGACGGCTCGCTGGTCTGGGGCGATCGCATCAATGCGATCTTCAGCGGCATCAGCCTTGGCTCGGTGCTGCTTCTTGCCGCGCTGGGCCTCGCGATCACCTACGGGCTGATGGGCGTGATCAACATGGCGCATGGCGAGCTGATGATGATCGGCGCCTATGCGACCTACGTGATGCAGGGCATCTTCCAGCGCTACTTTCCGGAGTCTGCCTTCGGCTGGTACCTGGTCGCTGCAATTCCGGTGGCTTTCCTGACCTCGGCGCTGGTCGGGGCGGTGCTCGAACGCGGGGTGATCCGCTTCCTCTACGGGCGTCCGCTCGAGACTTTGCTCGCCACCTGGGGTATCAGCCTCATGCTGCAGCAACTGGTTCGTTCGCTCTTCGGTGCGCAGAACGTCGGGGTCGAGAACCCGGCGTGGATGAGCGGCGGCTTCACCATGCTGAGCAACGTGACGCTGCCGTGGAACCGCATCTGCATCATCATCTTCGCGGGGCTGGTGCTGCTCGCGATGGGATGGCTGATCGGTCGGACGCGGCTCGGGCTCTTCGTGCGCGGCGTCACGCAGAACAGGCCGATCGCCTCGTGCATGGGCGTCAATACTGCCCGCATCGATACCTATGCCTTCGCGCTCGGCTCCGGCATCGCGGGGCTTGCGGGCTGCGCGCTCTCGCAGATCGGCAACGTCGGACCCGACCTCGGGCAGAGCTACATCGTCGACTCGTTCATGGTGGTCGTGATGGGCGGCGTCGGCCAGCTCGCCGGCACGGTGTACGCGGCCATGGGCCTGGGCATCCTGAACAAGTTCATCGAAGGCTGGGCCGGCGCGGTGCTCGCGAAGATCGCGGTGCTGGTCTTCATCATCATCTTCATCCAGAAGCGGCCACAAGGGATATTTGCCATGAAGGGCCGGAGTGCAGAGGCATGAGCAAAGTCCAACTTCCTTCCAAAGGCCCGCTGCTCAGCGGCAAGGGCTGGACCGTTTTCTTCGTCGCGCTGATCGTCGTGTGCGCATTGGCGCCGGTACTCAACATGGTGGTGCCCACGGGCAGCGCGCTGCACATGAGCGACTACGCCGTCGCGCTGGTCGGCAAGATCATGTGCTACGCGATCTGCGCGCTGGCGATGGACCTGATCTGGGGCTACACCGGCATCCTCTCGCTGGGACACGGCCTGTTCTTCGCGCTGGGCGGCTACATGATGGGCATGTACCTCATGCGCCAGATCGGCCGCGACGGCAACTACAAGAGCGACCTGCCGGACTTCATGGTGTTCCTCGACTGGAAGACGCTGCCCTGGCACTGGTCGCTCAGCGACAGCTTCATCGCCACGCTGATCCTGATCGTCGCGGTGCCGGGCCTGATCGCCTTCGTGTTCGGCTTCTTCGCCTTCCGCTCGCGCATCAAGGGCGTGTACTTCTCGATCATCACGCAGGCGATGACCTTCGCCGCGATGCTGCTCTTCTTCCGCAACGAGACCGGCTTTGGCGGCAACAACGGCTTCACCGACTTCAAGCGCATCCTGGGCATTCCGGTCGCGACGCAGGAGATGCGGATGACGCTCTTCGTGCTCACCGGCCTGACGCTGCTCGGCTTCTTCCTGTTCTCGAAGTGGCTGATCGGCAGCAAGTTCGGCCGCGTGCTCCAGGCCATCCGCGACGCCGAGTCGCGCGTGATGTTCTCGGGCTACAACCCGCTCGGCTACAAGCTCACGATCTGGGTCATCTCGGCCATCATGTGCGGCGTGGCCGGTGCGCTCTACGTGCCGCAGGTCGGCATCATCAACCCCGGCGAGATGAGCGCGGCCAACTCGATCGAGATTGCGATCTGGGCGGCCGTCGGCGGCCGCGCGACGCTGATCGGGCCGATCATCGGCGCCTTCATCGTCAATGGCGCGAAAAGCTGGCTCACCGTGGCCTATCCCGAATACTGGCTGTACTTCCTGGGCGCGTTGTTCATTGCCGTCACGCTGTTCCTGCCGAACGGGATCGTCGGGCTGGTGAAGAAGTGGGCATCAAGGGAAAAGGCGGCGCCGAGCGAAGGCCGCCGCGAGGCGCAGCGCGCGATGGCGGCGGAGCAGGGCGTCGAGCCTGCCGCGCTGACACCGCCACTGGCGGTCGAACCGAAGGGAGCACGCGCATGACCCCCGACCTGATGGATGCCGGCGTCGAGCGCGTCGCCAGGCACATTGCCTTCGACCACGCGCTGCAGACCGAATCGGGCGGCCGCGCGGCGGGCTATGGCCGCCCCATGACCTCCGGCGAGGTCGACATCACGCATGGCCGCATCCTGTACCTCGAAGACGTGAGCGTGAGCTTCGACGGCTTCAAGGCCATCAACAAGCTCTCGCTCGACATCGCGCCGGGCGAGCTGCGCTGCATCATCGGCCCCAACGGCGCGGGCAAGACCACGATGATGGACATCATCACCGGAAAGACCCGTCCCGACGAAGGCACCGTGTTCTTCGGCAGCACCATCGATCTGCTGCGCCACAAGGAAGCCGAGATCGCCCAGCTCGGCATCGGGCGCAAGTTCCAGAAGCCGACGGTGTTCGAGCATCTCACCGTGTTCGAGAACCTCGAACTGGCGCTCAAGACCGACAAGGGCGTGAAGGCGTCGATGCTCTTCAAGCTCGATTCGGCGCAGTGCGATCGGCTGGCGGAGGTGCTGCACACGATTCATCTGGAAGGCAGCGTGCTGCGGCTGGCGGGCAATCTCAGCCATGGGCAGAAGCAGTGGCTGGAGATCGGGATGTTGCTGATGCAGGATCCGAAGCTGCTGCTGCTGGACGAGCCTGTGGCGGGGATGACGGATGAAGAGACGGCGCGGACTGCGGAGTTGTTTCTGACGTTGAAGGGGAAGCATTCGCTGATGGTGGTGGAGCATGACATGAGCTTCATTCGGACTATCTCGGAGATCGTTACTGTGCTTTGTGATGGGTCTGTGCTGGCGCAGGGCACGCTCGACGAAGTGCAGGCTGACGAGCGGGTGATCGAGGTTTATCTTGGGCGGTAGCAACTGTCTGGTTGAAGGGGAGGTTGCTGGCCGGGACTCGCCCCGGCGGGCGACTTACTTTTCTTTGTCTCGCCAAAGAAAAGTAAGCAAAGAAAAGGCGACCCCGCTGTGCGTGTCCCTTCGCTTCGCTACGGGCAACCTGCGGTGCTCGCTTCAGGCGGGGTCCGCGCAAACTCGCTGCGCTCAAACACGCGCGGCCCTTTTTCCGCCTGAAGCTGCGCTCCTCGGCACGCACAGAGGGGACCCCAAAACGGATACCGAAAACCACAAGTACGCGCCATGTCGCGTACCCCGCGAAAAGCGAGCACCGCAGGTTGCCCGTAGCGAAGCGGAGGGACGCCCACAGCAGGGTCGCCTTTTCTTTGCTTACTTTCTTTTGGCGAAGCAAAAGAAAGTGAGTCGCCCGCCGGGGCGAGACCCGGCCCCCACCCTCAAAAAAGAAGGGAGCTCCAAATGCTCACCGTAAAAAACATCCACCAGTACTACGGCGGCTCCCACATCCTCCGAGACGTCAGCTTCGAAGCCCGCCTGGGCAAGGTCACCGTCCTGTTGGGCCGCAACGGCGTCGGCAAGACCACCTTGCTCAAGTCCCTCATGGGCCTGGTCCCCATCAAGAGCGGCACCATCGAGTTCGACGGCGCCTCGATCCAGAAGAAGACGCCCTACGAAAGAGCCCGCTCCGGCATGGGCTTCGTCCCGCAAGGCCGCGAGATCTTCGCGCGCCTCACGGTCGAGGAAAACCTGCGCATGGGCCTCGCCTACAAGTCCGGCAGCACCCCGATCCCGCCCGAGCTCTACGAGTTGTTCCCGGTGCTCAAGCAGATGCTCAACCGCCGCGGAGGCGACCTGTCCGGCGGCCAGCAGCAGCAACTGGCCATCGCACGCGCGTTGGCGCCCAAGCCCAAGCTGCTGATCCTGGACGAGCCGACCGAAGGCATCCAGCCCAGCATCATCAAGGACATCGGCCGAGTGATCCGAATGCTGGCCGATCGCGGGGACATGGCGATCGTGCTTTGCGAGCAGTACTACGACTTCGCGCAGGAGCTCGCGGACGACTATCTGGTGATGGAGCGCGGCGAAGTGATCGCGCGCGGCCTCGGCAAGGACATGGAAGCCCAGGGCGTGCGCCAGCTCGTGGCGATCTAGCTCGCCCCCAGGCTTGCCCACTTCGTGTGGCCGCCTACCCCCTGCCGGGGGCAATACCAGCGGCCCGGCAGAGCCGGTTCCGCGGTATTCCTGGTCGAATCAGCGTGATGGGGGGTCTGTTGCGGTCATCCGCTCGCGCGCCAGTGTGGCGAAGGCCTGCAACTCCGCCGGGTTCAGGTCCGACACGGCCCAGGCCTGCATGCCGCCGCCGGTCCAGTGCACGATGTTGTAGCCGCGCCTGGTCAGCGCTCGCGGCGCCAACGCCTTCTCCGTCGTTGCCGGCCACACGAACAGGTTGATGACGTGCTGGCCCGCCTGGTAGACCAGCGCGGCCACCGGCCGGCCGTCGATGTAGTCGAGCCGCGCGCCGACCAGCGGCAGGCCCTCCGCGGCGAGGTCGACCACGGGGGGCGAGAAATCCAGCTTGCCGGCGAACCAGGGCTTGACCGTGTGCCTGTCGGTTGACAGCACGTCGGTGAGGTGAGATCCCATCAACGAGCGGACGTGGCTGTCGGTCACGGACTCGCTCAGGAGATCCTGCGCGGGCAGCACCAGCAGGGTCAGCGCGAGACCCCAGGCCGTGGCTGCGCCGGCGCCGAACAGCGCGATCGCCTGCAGCCAGCGCCATGGCGGGGCGCGCCTCGGCGGGCGAACTGGTTCGCGCACGTCGGCGTTGCGCAGGTCGGCGAGGATGCGCTCGGCCAGCGCGGGCGGCGGCGCGTGCCGCGTGGCTTCGCGCCGGATCAGGAGACCGAGTTCGTCGTCGTCAGGTGCCTGCATCACGCTTTCCTTCCGCCTGCCCGCGCGGCGCCTCCGCACGCAGCGCGGCACGCAGCAGTGCGCGGGCGCGCGAGAGGCGCGACATGACCGTCCCGATGGGAACGCCGGCAATGCGCGCGATGTCCTCGTACGACATGTCTTCGAGTTCACGCAAGACGATCACCTCCCGAAAAGCCGGTGCCAGCGCGTCGATCGCCGCGTCGATGCGCTGGCCGCGGGCACGTTGTTCCCATAGCGCGGCAGGGTCGCCGCCGTCCGGAGGGGTCGATCCGATGCCGGGCTCGACGGTGCCGCTGTCGCGCAATTCGTCGAATTCCACCTGGTCCGCCAGGTGGCGGTGCTGGCGCATCCAGTCGTAGCAGGCGTTGCGCACGATGCCCAGCAGCCAGGGGCGGGCGTCCTCGCCGCGCAGGTCGTCGAAGAAGCGAAACGCGCGCAGACAGGCTTCCTGCACGGCGTCCTCGGCCTGCTGGTCGTCGCGCAGCAGCCAGCGCGCGAGGTTGTACGCGGCGGGCAGGTGCGGCAAGGCGACGGCCTCGAATCGACGGGTGCGGTCGGTCAACGGATTCCCTTCCCTGCATGACGGGCGGCCGGCCTCGTTTATTCCGTGAATCGATTTTTTTCGTTCGATCGGGAATACGCGGACCGCACGTCGCGTCATGCGTGATGGCGATTCTGTTCCTTCTCCATCCATCCGGGAGTCTGCCCATGAAGCTGCATTCGATTCTTGCGCCCGCTCTGGCGGCGCTTTGCCTCGCCTCGCCGGCCTGGGCCGCCGGTCCCAAAGCCTATGTCGGGAATTTCAAGGACAACACGGTCAGCGTGATCGACACGGCCGCCGCGCGCGTGGTCGCCACGGTGCCGGTGGCCGCGGGGCCGGACGGCATCGCCGTCTCGCGCGACGATGCCCAGGTCTTCGTCAGCGGGGCGAGCGCATCGAGCCTCAGCGTGATCGACACGGCGACCGACAAGGTCACGGCCACCGTCGAGGTCGGCAAGGGGCCGCAGGGCCTGGCGATCACGCCCGACGGCCGCTGGCTGCTGGTGGCCGTGAACGGCGACGACCGCGTGGCCATCGTCGACACGGCCACCCGCACGGTGCAGGCGACGGTACCGGTGCCGAAGCCGCACACCATCGCGATCCGGCCGGACGGCAGGCAGGCCTACGTTTCCTCGCAGGCGCCGGGCAACTTCGCCCTGGTGGTGATCGACCTTCCGAGCCGGGCGGTGGCCGCCAGCGTGCCGGTCGAGAAGACGCCGCGCGACCTCGAATTCGGCCCCGATGGCAAGGCGCTCTACGTGACGCTGGCCGGCGTGAGCGCGGTGCAGGTGTTCGACCCCGCGTCGAACCAGCTGGTTGGCCAAATTCCCACCGGTGTCTCGCCCCACGTCGCGCATCACTTCACCGGCACGAACGCGGGCGTGGTCGTGGTGCAGGGGCCGGGAGAACTCATGATGTTCGACCCGGCGACGCGTGCCGCATCCGGCAGCGTCGCGGTGGGCAAGCAGCCGCACTGGGTGGACGTCCTGCCGGACCACAAGAAGGTGCTGGTGACGAACGAAGGCTCGAACGACGTCACCGTGGTCGACCTGGCGGGCGGGCCGGCCGTGACGATTCCGGTGGGCAACGCGCCGCGCAAGGTGGCCGTCCAGCATCGTCCGGGGACGGGCGCCGAGGCGAAGGTGTCGATCGACAACTTCGCCTTCGCGCCGGTCGACCTCGCGATCGCCGCCGGCCAGAGCGTGACCTGGACCAACAACGACGGCGCGCCGCACGGCATCGCCTTCGCGGATGGCGCACCGGGCATGGACCTGATGCTGCCGGGCCAGTCGTTCAGGCGCACTTTTTCAAAGCCGGGCGTGTACGACTACGTCTGCGCGGTGCATTCCTACATGACTGCCAAGGTCACGGTCGGCGCCGTGCATTGAGCTTTCGCTGCAGGGCGCGGCGGCAAGCGCTACGCTCGGAGGTTTCCATCGCCCGAGAGATTCCATGCCGCAGCGCCCGACTCTTCGCCGTCCAACTCCGACCGGGAGCGCAGCGTGCAGCAACTGATGCTGCTCATGGTCAGCCACGCGATCCTCGTGGTGTTCCTCGTGACCTTCGCGGCACGCGTCGGCTTGCCAGTGCCGGCATCCCCGGTGCTGGTGGTCGCCGGTGGCCTGGCCGCCATCGCGGATCCTGCGCTGCTGCTCTCGCTGGTGGCCGCGGCCGTGCTGGCGAACGTGCTGGGCGACGCCGTCTGGTTCTACGCCGGACGTACCTATGGCTACCGGTTCATGCGGCTGCTGTGCAAGATCTCGATCTCGCCCGATTCCTGCGTGCGGAGCAGCGAGACGCTGATCGGCCGCTGGGGCGGCCTGTCGCTCGTGGCGGCCAAGTTCGTGCCGGGGGTGTCGGTGGTGGCGCCGCCGATGGCGGGTGCGCTCGGCATGTCGTCGCTGCGCTTCCTGGCCTTCGAGGTGGCGGGCGCCTTGTTGTGGGTGATCGTGTTCCTGGGGCTGGGCTGGCTGTTCCGCGACGAGATCCAGGCCGTGCTGGAAGTCATCGCGGACGCAGGCACGCTGGCGACCGTGGTGCTGGTGCTGGTGCTGGCCGTGATGCTGATCGTGCGCTACCTGCGGCGGAGGGCTTTCTTGCGGCTCACAGGCATGCCGCGCGTCACGGTCGGCGAGCTTCGCACGCTGATGGGTGGCAAGCCGCCGCCCATCGTCATCGACGTGCGCGGCGACGCGGGCGTGCAGGTCGACCCGCGACGTATTCCCGGCGCATTGCCGGTGACGCTCAAGGAGATCCAGCAGCGGCGAGGCGAACTGCCCTTCGACGGCGCGGACCGCGAGATCGTCCTGTACTGCAGTTGCCCCAATGAAGTCTCGGCCGCGCTGGCTGCGCAAGCGCTCGCGGCAAGGGGCCTGACCCGCGCGCGGCCGCTGCTGGGCGGGCTCGAAGCGTGGGTCGAGGCGGGGCACCCGACCACGCAGCATTGAGCGTTCAGCGAAGCCCGGCCGGCGCTTCGTCCGCCTCGGAGCCGAGCGGCGGGGCCACTTCTTCCAGCGGCTTGCGCTCGGCATTCACCGCATAGCGCAACGCAAGCAAGCCCGCCACGATGACCAGCGCCGCGCCGATCGCATAGCCGGCGGCGACCGCGCCACGGCTGCCGGTCTCGATCAATGCGCCGAACAGCACCGGGGCCACGAAGCCGCCCGCGCCGGTGCCCACCGCATAGAAGATCGAGATCGCGATCGCGCGCATCTCGAGCGGAAACACCTCGCTGACGGTGAGGTAGGCCGAACTCGCCGCCGCCGACGCGAGGAAGAACACGGCCGACCAGCACAGCGCCTGGCTGCGCGCATCGAGCCAGCCCTCCATGAAGGCCCATCCGGTCAATGCGAGGCCCACGCCCGACAGCACATAGGTCAGCGCGATCATCCGGCGCCGGCCGACACGGTCGAAGAGCGGACCCAGCAACAGCGGCCCCAGCACGTTGCCGAGCGCGAACGGAAAGATGTAGAGCGCGACCCTGCCTTCGGGCACGCCGTGGAAACGCGTCAGCACCAGCGCGTAGGTGAAGAAGATCGCGTTGTAGAAGAAGGCCTGCGAGATCATGAGCGCGAGCGCGACCATGCTGCGCTGCGGGTAGCGACGGAAAAGCACCTGCGCCACCTCGCGCCAGCCGGGGCTGGCGCGGCCGCCGAAGCCGACACGGCCGACGGCAACCGGCAGCGTGCCGTGCTGCGCGCTCACCTTCGCTTCGATGCGCTGCACGATGCGCTCCGCCTCGTCCGCGCGGCCGTGCGCGATCAACCAGCGGGGGCTTTCGGGCACATCGCGCCGCACGAGCAGGATCGCCACCGCCAGCATCGCCCCGAGGCCAAAGCCCGCGCGCCAGCCCCAGACCGGCCCCAGCACGCGGGGATCAAGCAGCCAGAGGCTCATTCCCGCGCCGAGGGCGGCGCCGATCCAGAAGCTGCCGTTGATGGCGAGGTTCACCCGGCCTCGCACCCGTGCGGGAATCAGTTCGTCGATGGCGGAGTTGATGGCCGCGTACTCCCCGCCGATGCCGAGCCCCGTCGCGAAGCGGCACAGCGCGAAGAAGGCGAAATTGGGCGAGAAGGCCGTGGCCAGCGTGGCCATCGCATAGACGGCCAGCGTGACGAGAAAGAGCTTCTTCCGCCCGAGCCGGTCCGCGAGGCGGCCGAAGACCAGGGCGCCGACGACCGCGCCGCCGATGTAGAGCGAACCCGACCAGCCGATCTGCGCCGCACTGAGCCCCAGCGTGTCGGGCCGTTCGAGCACGCCGCCGATGGAGCCGACCAGCGTCACCTCCAGCCCGTCGAGCACCCAAGCCACGCCGAGGGCGATCACCACGCGCCAGTGCCATCGCGACCACGGCAGGCGGTCGAGGCGGGCCGGAATGTCGGTGTGCGTGAAGCTCACTGGAGGGCCCGTTCAGGCGGTCTACATCGACCAGATCCGCGGCGCCTGCGCCGGCAGCCTCCACAACTCGGAGCGCCACGCCATCCACACCTGGCGCAGCAACTGCATGGCGGGCTCGACCAGCGGTGCCAGTGCACGCAGGACGACGATCTCGGCATGCGGGCTGGTCACGCCGGCGCTCTCCTGCAAGGCATGTCCGTCGACCAGCGAGCGCGCGATCTCGAGCGCGGCATCGCGGCGTGCGCGCGCGACCGGCGTGCCCGCGACGAAGAAGAGCGACGCGATGCAACGATGGCCGCCGAAACCGATGGGGCTTTGCAGGAGGCGTCGGTCCGCGGCATCGATCCGCCCGCGCTCCAGCCACACGCCAGGTGCCTCGATATGCTGCTGCAGCGTGCCGCTTTCGAAAGGTTTGCCGGCGTTGGGCAGGCCGAGCGCCGTCACGTCCCAGCCGATCAGCTCCGCGCCTTCGGCGACGCGCAGGGTCAGTCGGTTCTCCGCGCGGCAGCCGCTGAAGCAGATCGCTTCGAGCGGCAGCCATTCGAGGCGAGCGCCTGCTTCGACGGTCAGCTCGGTGCGTTGCAGCGCCAGTTCGCCGTCGGAGCGGTAGAAGCGGCTTGCGCCCGGGGTGGTGATCAGTCCGTGGCTGCCGCCCTTGGCATGCACGCGGATGTCCAGCGTGTCGCCACCGACCAGCCCGCCCGGCGGATGGACCAGTACGTTGTGGCACACCCCATCGCCTTCCGGGTAGAGGCTTTGCAGGATGCGAAGCGGGCCGTCGTGGCGAAAGCGCGCCACGCTGCGTTGTTGTTCAAGCTGGTAATCGAGGTCGAGTCGCGCGTGCCATGGCATGGCGCGAGTGTAGGCACTCGGACTACACTGCGCGTTTTTCAACCGAGGTTCGACATGAAGATCAGCGCGCGCAACGTTCTCCCCGGCAAGGTTGTCTCGATCGTCCGGGGCCCTGTCACCACGGAGGTGACGCTGGAGATCGCACCCGGCGTCCAGGTGGTGTCGACCATCACGAGCAGCTCCGCGCAATCGCTCAACCTGACCGAAGGCGGCAAGGCCTTCGCGGTCATCAAGGCTTCGAGCGTGATGGTCGGTACGGACTAGCGCAGCCGGTCTTTGACGGGGCGCTTCTATTCGCCCTTGAGCAGGCGGCGCAATTTGCCGCGCAGCGGGGTGTCTTCCTTCAAGGACGACACCCCGAGTTTTTGCGCCATGAGTTCCCGGCTGGTCCCATCGTGCAGGTTCACTTCCCGGACGACCTGCCCGTTCTGGTAGACGAAGGCGATGTCGGCCAGTTCGAGGACGTCGTCGATGTCGTGCGTGATCATGAGCACGGGGATGTTCCATTCGCGGCGCATCCGGGCGAGGTCTTCGCGCACGCTGCTGCGCAACATCGGATTGAGCGCTGCAAAGGGCTCGTCCAGCAGCAGCACTTGCGGACGGCAGGCGAGGGCGCGGGCGAGCGCCACGCGCTGTTGCTGGCCGCCGGAGAGGTTGCGCGGCCGGCTGTCGGCCATGGCGACGAGGTCGAAGCCGTCGAGCAGGGCATCGACCCGCTCGCTGTCCTCGCTGGACAGGCGCCGATGACGCCACGACGTCAGCCCGAACGCGACGTTCTCGCGGACCGAGAGATGCGGAAACAGTGCGTAGTTCTGGAACAGATAGCCGATGCGGCGCCCGGCCGCCGGCACGTCGATGCGCTGCGCGGAATCGAACAGCGTGCGGCCGTCGAGCTGAACGCGGCCCCGGTTGGGATGAAGAAGGCCCGCGATCGCCTGGAAAGTCAGCGACTTGCCTGAGCCGGACGGGCCGTAGAGTGCCGCGAAAGGCACATCGCTCGCAAATCGCGTCGCGAGGTCGAAGCGACGCGCACCGTCGATGACCGTCAGCTCGATGTCGACATCGATCACGGCTTGCCAAAGCCGAAGCGGGCCAGCGTCTGCTGTGCCGCGTCGGTGGAGAGGAAGGCGATGAAGTCGCGGGCCAGCGCCTTTTCCTTGCTTTCGGCGACGACGGCGATCGGATAGGTCACGGGCGTGTGGCCCGAAGGCGTGAGCACCACTTTCACCTTGTCGCCCACGATGGCCGCGTCCGTGCGGTACACGAAGCCGGCCTCGGCCTCGCCGCGGCTGACGTAGTCGAGCACCTGGCGCACGCTGTCGGCCTGGACGAACTTGGGTTCGAGCACGGTCCAGAGATTGGCGCTTTCGAGCACTTCCTTGGTGTATCGACCCACGGGCACCGTCGCCGTCTTGCCGACAGCGATCTTCTTGACCGCGGGTCCCGTCAGGTCCTGCAGGCTCTTCAGGCCCGGGCCGTCCTTGGCGGGCTCGACCAGCACGAGGCTGTTGGTGACGAAGTCCTTGCGCGTGGCCGTGTCGATGAGCTTCTGCTCCGCGGCGCGGTTCATCGTTTCCTGGTCGGCGCTGGCGAAGACATCGACCGGTGCGCCCTGGCTGATCTGCTGCAGCAGCACGCCGGATGCGGCGAAGTTGAAGCGCACCGTCGCGCCGGGCTTGCTCGCCTCGAACTTCGTGCCCAGTTCCTTGAACGCATCGGTCAGGCTCGCGGCGGCGGACACGGTGAGCTGCTGCGCCGCGGCGCCCAAGGGAAGAGCGAGTGCGAGGACGATGGCAGCGAGACGGGACATGCGCATGATGCGGCTCCTTGGAGATCAACGAAGAGAGAAGAACCGGTTCGACAGAACCAGCACGGTCATGGAAAGCAGCGAGGTCACGATCACCAGGACCAGCGCCAGGTCGTCGTTGCCGGCCTGGGCGGCGTCGTAGATCGCCATGGACAGGGTCTGGGTCTGCTTGGGAATCGAGCCCGCCACCATCAGGGAAGCACCGAATTCGCCCATCGCGCGCGCAAATGCCAGCAGGGTGCCGGCCAGGATGCCCGGCCACGCCAGTGGCAAGGTCACGCGGAGGAAGACCGAAAAGGGCGACTGGCGCAAGGTGCTGGCCGCCGCCTCCAGCGAGCGGTCGACACCCTGGAAGGCCGCACTCGCGGACTTCAGGACCAGCGGCAACGCGACCACGGCCGATGCCACGACCGCGCCGTGCCAGCTGAAGATGATGGTGTAGTCGAAGTGCTCGCGCAGCCAGCCGCCCAGCGGGCTGCGGCGCCCGGCGGCCACGAGGATGGCGTAGCCGATGACCGTCGGCGGCAGCACCAGCGGCAGCATGAACAGCGACTCCAGCACCGTCGAGCCGGGGAACTGCCTGCGAGCAAACAGCCAGCCCAGCATCACGCCGGTCACCAGCGCCAGCACGGTGGCGAAGGCGGCGACCTTGATCGACAGGACGAGGGGCGACCAGTCCATCGAGGAAAGAAGCGACATCGTCGTGTTCATTTGGGAATGACGCAATTGTTACACACGGTCTCGCACGGAGAGGGCCTCCTCCGACCCATGCCAGCGCGAATACAGCGGTCCGTCCATCGAGCCAAGACGCCCGTTCAGCCCATCCGGTCGTCGGATCGAACCTGCGGCAACTGATCGAGGCGGGATGCGAACCAGCCCACGCGCTCGGTGCTCCGCACGTCGAAGCGCGGCACGTAGGGCTTGATGTCCAGCACCGGCGTCTGGTCGATCATGTCGTTGCCGGTGAAATGAAGCATGCGGCCCTCGACGGATTCGAGCCGCACGATCGACAGGCCGATCCGGTTGGGCCGCGCGGGTGCCCGGGTGGCGAAGACGCCGTGCGATTCGGTGTCGAGGAAAGGGACCACTTCCAGCAGTTCCTTCCCGCAGCGGTGCATGTGGGTCAGCAGGATCAGGTAGTCGAAACCCTCGATGTCCCGGAGGCCGGCCGCGAACTCGGCGAAGACCTCGACCCGACCGGGCTCGTCGGGGGCGCCCGCCGTCTGGATCGGCATGCCGACGGTGTCGGTGAAGCGGCTGTGCACCACGCCGATGGGGCGGCAGGCGATGGTCATTGGGCCAGCAGGCGCGTCAGCGCCGTGATGTCCGCCGCAGCGGTGACCCGGGCGGTGCTCTCGATCGCCCGGTAGTGCATGACGATCTGCTCGCCCACCTGCGTGAGCGCGGTGCCGCCGCCGTGCGAGCCGCCGGCGGCCGTGCTCACCGCGGGCGAACTCAGCGCCTTGTTCATCTCGTCGACGAGCATCCAGGCCCGCCGGTACGACATCCCGAGTTGGCGGCCGGCCGCGGAGATCGAGCCGGTCTCCGCGATGGCTTCGAGCAGCGCGATCTTGCCGGGGCCGATGGCAATGCTCTCGTCGCGGTAGATGCGAAGGCGGAACTGCACTTTGGATTTCATGCCGGGCAAGTGTTCAGGTGTTCAACGCAGGGAGGTTAAACGATCCCGCCGGGAATCCCGCGTGCGAGCGCCTCAGGTCTTCCACGCCCCCACGTGTGCCGCGCCGGCCTCGTCGATCAGCGCGGGGCCGATGCATTCGATCGGATGCGGCGATGCGCGGAACACGTCGCGACACGACAGCTCGGCGTCCCGCTGGTCGCCGCGCTCGCCGCGGAAGACGCGCAGCCGCTCGGCATCGATGCCGAACACCACGCGGCCGATGTTCGACCAGAAGATGGCGCCCGCGCACATCACGCAGGGCTCGCCCGATGAATAGAGGGTCGCGCCCGCCAGCGCCTCGCGCGACACCTTGCGGTCGGCCAGCATGCGCACCGCGTTGGTCTCGGCGTGGCCGGTGACGTCGCCGGTTTCCGCCGTGTTGCAGTAGGCCTCCGCCAGGACCTCGCCGGTGGCCGAGACGATCACGGCGCCGAAGGGACGGTTGCCGCGGCGTCGCCCGGCATGCGACCAGACGATCGCCTTGCGGAGATAGCGGCCGTCGCGCTCGTCGAGTCGGGTTTCCGGGGGAAAGGTGTCTTGGGGAAGTGCGCTCATGCCTTGATGCTACGTTCGCTGCGCGCGGGCAGCAGCGAGCTGTTGAAAATCGCGTCCGCCGACGGCTTCGTCTTCAGGCCGAAGACTTCGGCCACCTCGTCGACCTGCTGTTCGAGCGTGAGCTTGCGGATGTCGCCCAGTCCGTGCGCCTTCGTGTCGGCGGCACCCACGTACTGCGCGGTGATGGCCCAGCGGTCGAGTTCGACCTTGGGGTCCAGGATGGGTTCGCGTTGCCGCATCGCGGCAATGCTGGGCGCCGGATTGGCAAAGGTCTCGACGATGGCGCGATTGGTCGCGCGCAGGAAGGCGGCCACGGCCTTGGGGTTCTGCGCGATCAGGTTGCTGCTCGCGAGGATCGCGTTGCCATAGAGGTTGACGCCCGCGTCCGCGTACTTGAGTACCGAGAGTTCGTCCGCCTTCATGCGCGCGAAGAGCGACACCGCCGAGTCGTGGAAGTAGGTGGCGGCATCGACGTCGCCGCGCACCATCACGTTGTCGCGCGCGCTGAAGTCGGTGGTCTGCCACTGGAGGGCGTCGGGCTTCATGCCCTGCTTGCGCGCCACCATGGGCCAGGCGCGGCGCGTCGACTCCACAGCGGCAGCGGCAACCTTCTTGCCCTGCAGGCTCCTGAAGTCGCCGGTGACGCCGCGGTCCTTGCGGCCGATGATCACGAAAGGCGCGCGGTTGTAGTACTGGTAGACCGCCTGCACCACCGGGGTGCCCGGGTTCTGCGCGTTGAATTCGACCAGCGAGCTGATGTCGCCCAGGCCGAGTTGGTAGACGCCGCTGGCGATGCGCGTGATCGAGGCCACGGAGCCTGCGCCGGTGTCGATCGTGACATCCAGCCCCTCATCCTTGTAGTAGCCCTTGCTCTCGGCAAGGAAGAAGGGCGCGGTCTGTCCGTTGACGCGGAAGTCGAGCGTGAACTTGAGCGGGATGAGCTTGCTACCCTGCGCGAAGACGCTGGGGGCGGCGAGGGCGGCGGCGCAGGCGGCGCCAGCAGCGAGGAAGGTACGGCGTTGCATGGAAAGTGATCTCCGGAATGTCGTGGGTCTTGAAGCCCGCCACCAAGGCCGGGCACTTCAAGAGCAATTTCCGGGCGGCGCACTGATGCGGTGCGTGCGCTGCTGAACGCTTCTACTCTTGCCATCGTTCATGCACGACGCATGCCAAGGTGAATTGCTCGGAGATGCGCGGACGCTGCTTGCCTCGCGCGTCGGCATGGCGGGACAATCCAGGCGCGCAACTTGCATCCCCACTTGCGCAGAGTAGAAGCGTTCAGTCGGCGTCCGTCGACGGGAAATTGCTCTTTCATGGTCGTCCCCACGCACAACCGAAGGAGTCTTTTTCATGCTCGTCACGCAACAGCCCATCTTCCGCAAGTTCTGGCATGCCGTCATGCCCCTGGCCGATCTGCAGCAGGGCCCCAAGCCTTTCACGCTGCTCGGCGAGAACATCGTTCTGTTCCTCGATGCCGACGGCCAGCCTGCCGCGTTGCGCGATCGCTGCTGCCATCGCACCGCCCGGCTCTCGAAGGGCTGGTGCGTCGACGGCGAGGGCAAGGCCTGTGGTCAGGGCGCAATCCAGTGCGGCTACCACGGCTGGACCTACGACCGCAGCGGCCAGGTGATCCGCATCCCGCAGTACGAGCCTGACCGCAAGATCTCGCCCGACTACAAGACCACCGCCTATCACTGCACCGCACGCTACGGCTATGCGTGGGTGGCGCTCGACGAACCCATCGTCGATATCCCGGAGATCCCCGAGTTCGCCGATCCGGCCTATCGCACCATCCACCAGTTCTACGAGGAGTGGCAGACCAGCCCGATGCGCGCGCTGGAGAACTCCTTCGACAACTCGCACTTCAGCTTCGTGCACCGCGCGACCTTCGGCGTCGCGGCAAGCCCCAAGCCCAGCAAGTACGAACTGGTCGAGAACGAGACCGGCTTCTACGCCGAAACCGTGATCGAAGCGGTCAACCCGGTGAAGTTCCATGCAATCAGCGGCGTGACCGACCCGATCACCACGCGCCACATGCGCAACGCCTACTTCCTGCCGTTCTCGCGCCGGCTCGACATCGAATACCCCTCGGGCATCCGCCACATCATCATCAACTGCTTCACGCCCATCGACGACGGCCGCATGCAGTTGTGCCAATGGCTGTTCCGCAACGACACCGAGGCCGACTGCGCGGCGCAGATGCTGATCGACTTCGACGAGGAGATCACGCGCGAGGACAAGGACATCCTCGAATCCACCGACCCGGATGCGCTGGTCGACACGCGCCGGCGCGGCGTCGAGTATTCGATGGAGTCCGACCGGCCGGGCATGCTGATTCGCAAGCATCTGATGCAATTGCTCGCGAAGCATGGTGAGGCTGAAGTGCATCATTGAGATCGCCCCCAGCCTCGCCCACTTCGTGTGGCTCGGGCACCCCCTTCCGGGGGCAACCCCGGCGGACCGGCGGAGCCGGTTCCGCGGGGTTTCTGCTATCTGGCGGGGCTACCATCCGGGATGATCATCAGGAGACTTCCATGAGCATTTCCGTACGGCGCGACGGCATCACCGGCACGCGACACACCGTCAAGGTCCGCGCACACGAGATCCCGGTCGATGCCTCGCCGGAGGCGGGCGGCAAGGACGCGGGACCGTCGCCGCACGATCTCTACGATTCGTCGCTGGGTGCGTGCAAGGCGCTGACCGTGCTGGTCTATGCGCAGCGCAAGGGCATTCCGGTCGAGGAGATCGAAGTCGTCGTGAATCGCGACGACAGCGAGGAGCGCAAGGGCACCTACCGCCTCAATACCTCATTGCGCGTGACGGGGCCGCTCAGCGACGAGCAGCGCGCCGAGTTGCTGCGGGTGGCGGGCAAGTGCCCGCTGCACCGCTTGATGACGGAAGTGAAGACGGAGATCGAGACCGTGCTGGTCTGAGTCGCCGACGTAACGCTCAGCCGACCACCACTTCGCTGATCTGGATCACCGGCTGGAGGTCGGTGTAGTTCGGGATATCGCCCAGGATCTCCTTCGCGTGCGGCCCGAAGCCGGCCTGGAAGGATTCCACCGAGTCGCAGTAGATGTGGCACATGCCGACGTAGGTCGCCGGTGAGCCGGGCTCTCCGCCGGCAAGTCCCTTGTCGACCGTGTAGGACTTGCACGCGTCGCCCATCCTGGCTTTCAGCAGCGGCATGTGCTTGTCGCGGTAGTACACGTGATCGAAGCGCGCTCCGGGCGTGTTGGGGTACATCACACTGACCTTGATCATGTCTTGTCTCCTTGGCGGGATCGCGAGCATAGGAGAACCCGCCGCGGGAGACAAGGGCGCGCGACCGGCTGTTACTCGTTCTGCGAACCGCGGTGGGCCCAGCCGGTCGTGTGCTTCTCGACGGCGCTGAAGAGTTCGTACATGCCCATCGCCATCGCGCCCACCACCATCAGGCCTGCGAAGGCCAGGCCCATCTGCATCGAGGAACCGGCCGAGATGAGCAGGTAGCCGATGCCCTCGTTGGAGGCCGTCATCTCCGACACCGTGGTGCCGACGAAGGCGAGCGTGATCGCCACCTTGAGCGAGCCGTAGAAGTAGGGCATCGAGCGCGGCAGGCCGATCTTGATCAGCACGTCCCATCGCTTGGCGCCGAGCACGCGCAGCACGTCTTCCAGTTCAGGCTCCAACGTCGCGAGGCCGGTCGCGATGTTGACCATGATCGGGAAGAAGCTGATGAGGAATGCCGTCAGGATCGCCGGCCCGATGCCGATGCCGAACCACACCACCAGGATCGGCACGAAGGCCGCCTTGGGCAGCGCGTTGAAAGCCGTCATCAGCGGGTAGACCGCCGCATACGCGAGCCGCGAACTGCCGATCACGAAGCCCAGCAGCACGCCGACCACGATCGCGATGCCGAAGCCCGCCATCGTCACCCAGAAAGTACGCCAGGCATGACCTGCGATGATTTCCTTGAACTCCCAGAACTGCGTCCAGATGCGCCACGGGCTCGGAAAGATGAACTCCGACACACCGAAGGCCGAGCAGATGATCTGCCAGAAGACGATGACCGCCACCAGCAGCAGCCACGGCGACCAGCGTTCGAATTGCTTGTTGTTCTTCATGGGGGCTTACTGCGGGATCACGGCGGGCGCTTGCGCCGCGCTCGCGTTGCTGCGGATGGCGCCGATGTGGCTGCGCAGTTCGAGCACGATGTCGGTGAATTCCTTGGTGTAGGTCAGTTCCAGCTCGCGCGGACGCGGCAGCTCGATCTCGCGCTTCACGACGAAGCGGCCGGGGCTCCTGCTCATCACGTAGACCGTGTCCGCCAGGAACACCGACTCGCGCAGGTCGTGCGTGACCAGGATCACGTTGAACCGCTGCTCGGTCCAGAGGTCGCGCAGGATGCACCACAGCTCCTCGCGGGTGAACGCGTCGAGCGCGCCGAAGGGCTCGTCGAGCAGCAGCATCTTCGGCTCGTGGATGAGGGCCCGGCAGATGCTCGCGCGCTGCTGCATGCCGCCGGAGAGCTGCCACGGGAACTTGTCCTCGTAGCCGCCGAGCCCGACCTTCTGCAGCAGCCGGCGCGCGCGCTCGACGTATTCCTTGCGCTTCGCCTTGAAGGTGGAGCGGTACGGCTCGACGATCTCCAGGGGCAGCAGCACGTTGTCGACCGTCGTGCGCCAGGGCAGCAGCGACGGCGCCTGGAAGGCCATCCCCGAGATCTTCAGCGGCCCCGTGACGGGCTGGCCGTCGATCCGGATCTTGCCCATCGACGGCATCTTGAGACCCGTCGTGAGCTTCATGAAGGTCGACTTGCCGCAGCCCGAAGGCCCGACGATGGCGATGAATTCGCCTTGCTTCACCTTCAGGTCGATGGCCTCGACCGCGAAGTGATTGGCGCGAAGCAGTTCCTCGTTGTAGGCGAGCCAGACGTCCTGGAAATCGACGAAGGGGGCTGTCTGCGTTTCCCCCATCACTTGCGGAGGATGTTCAGTTCGGCCGAGGTGGGCAACAGCGAACCGTTCCACACCGCCTCGGGGTTCACGCGGGTCTTGGTCGCGAAGGCGTCCGACACCTGCGAGGCCATCAGCGACAGCCGCCCGGCGTTGACCTGGCCGAAGCCCTCGGCACGCGCATCGGGCGTGTTGACCACCGTGTCGATCGCGAGCTTGAGGCGGCGGGTTTCCAGTTCGCTGTTCACGATGCCGTCGCGCGCCTTGATCGATTCGATGGCGACCGCCGGGCTGGCGATCACTTCCTTCGCGCCCTTGGTGAAGGCCTGGAGGAAGGCCTTCACCGCCGCCGGGTTCTCCTTGATCAGCTTGGGCGAGGCGATGATCGCGTTGCCGTAGAGCTTCACCCCGTAGTCCGGGTAGGGCAGGATGACCACATCCGCCGTCTTGGCGCCGCGCGCCTCGAGGTTGAGCAGCGAAGTGAAGGTGAAGCCGGTGATGGCGTCGATGTCGCCGCGCATCAGCATGGTTTCGCGCAGGGTCGGGTCCATCGCGGTCCAGTTGACCGCGCCGACGTTGTTGGCCTTCGCGAAGATCGGGAACGAGCGCCGGCCCGCATCGAACACCGGCGCGCCCAGCTTCTTGCCCGTGAGGTCGGTCGGCTTGGTGATGCCGCTCTTCTTGAGCGCCATTACCGATGCCGGCGTGTTGTTGTAGACCATCATCACCGCGACCGGCTTGTTCGGACTGTCGGGGTTGTTGGCGTGGAATTCCATCAGCGCCGCCAGGTCGGCAAAGCCCATGTCGTAGGCGCCCGATGCGACGCGCGTGACCGCCCCGCCGGAGCCGTTGCCGGCGTCGACCGTGACGTCGAGGCCGCTGGCCTTGAAGTAGCCCTTGGCGGCCGGATGCGTGAAGAAAGCGCCGGGCCCCTCGAAGCGCCAGTCGAGCTGGAACTTGATCGGCGTCGTCTGGGCGTGGGCGGTGCCCAGGCCGAAGCTGAGAGCCGATACGGCGAGGAAAGTCTGGATCAGGTGACGCTTGTTCATGCAGGGTTCCGTGAAGATGAATGCACGGGATTCAAGCAAAAACGGTGCCGGCACGCGATTGGTGCGAACCCTTCCGGTCGAGCCAATGCGGTGCATCGTGACGCACAAACCGACGCCCTTCGCAGGAGGAGCGGTGACGTGAAGACGCCCCGCCGCGTGCACCGCGGCGGGGCGTCGTTCGTGGTGCGAGGCTAGCGAGCCGAGGTCGCGTTGGCCACGGCCAGCGCAGTCATGTTGACGACGCGGCGCACGGTCGCCGAGGGGGTGAGGATGTGCGCCGAGCCCTTGGCTCCCATCAGGATCGGGCCCACCGTCACGCCGTTGCCGCCGGTCATCTTCAAGACGTTGAAGAGGATGTTGGCCGCGTCGAGGTTCGGGCAGATCAGCAGGTTGGCCTCACCGGTCAGTTGGGTGTCGGGCAGGGCCTTGCGCCGTACTTCCTCGGACAGGGCCGCGTCGCCGTGCATCTCGCCGTCGCACTCGATGTCGGGTGCCATCTTGGCGAACAGGTCGCGCGCGAGACGCATCTTCTTCGCCGAGCCCCGCTCCGACGAGCCGAAGTTGGAATGCGACAGGAAGGCGACCTTCGGCGGCAGGCCGAAGCGCCGCACTTCGTCGGCGGCCATCATCGCGATGTTGGCCAGCGTCTCGGCGCTCGGATCTTCGTGTACGTTGGTGTCCGCGATGAAGAGCGTGTACTTCTCGAGCGTCAGCGCGTTGAGCGTCGCGAAGCCCGGCGCGCCGCGCTTGAGGCCCAGCACGTTGTCGAGGATCTTGAGGTGGCTGTCGAAGCGCCCGACCAGGCCGCACAGCATCGCGTCGGCATCGCCCAGTTCCACCATCAACGCGGCGATGGTCGTGTTGGAGCGGCGGACCATCGCCTTGGAGGCCTCGGGCGAAATCCCCCGGCGTCCCATGAGCTTGTGGTACGTCTCCCAGTAGGTCCGAAAGCGCGGATCGTCCTCGGGGTCCACGCACTCGACATCGGTGCCCAGGCGGATGTGCAGCCCGGCCTTCTTGATGCGTGCCTCGATCACGTCCGGGCGACCGACGAGGATCGGCTTGGCAAGCCCTTCGTCGACGGCCAACTGGGCGGCGCGCAGCACGCGATCGTCCTCGCCCTCCGCGTACGCCACGCGCTTGGCGGTCGCCAGCTTGGCCGCGGTGAACACCGGGCGCATGAACATGCCGGTCTGGTAGACGAAGCGCGTCAGGTGCTGGCGATAGCTTTCGAGGTCCTCGATGGGTCGCGACGCCACGCCCGAGGCCTGCGCCGCCTTGGCGACCGCCGGCGCGATGCGCAGGATCAGCCGCGAATCGAAGGGCTTGGGGATGATGTAGTCGGGCCCGAAGGAAAGCTCCTGCCCTGCGTAGGCGGTCGCAACTTCCTCGCTGATGTCGGCCTTGGTGAGCTCGGCGATCTCGCGCACGCAGGCCAGCTTCATCTCTTCCGTGATCTTGCTCGCGCCGCAGTCGAGCGCGCCGCGGAAGATGTACGGGAAGCACAGCACGTTGTTGACCTGGTTCGGATAGTCCGAGCGGCCGGTCGCGATGATGCAGTCGGGCCGCACGGCCTTGGCGAGTTCCGGGCGAATCTCCGGCTCCGGGTTCGCGAGCGCCAGGATGATCGGCTGGCTCGCCATGCTCTTGACCATGTCCTGCGTGACCACACCGGGCGCGGAGCAGCCGAGGAAGACGTCGGCGTCCTTCATGACGTCGGCGAGCGTGCGGGCGCCGGTGTCCTTCTGCGCGTAGCGCGTCTTCGAGTCGTCGAAGCCACCTGCGCGGCCGATGTAGATGAGACCCTTGGAGTCGACCGCGTAGATGTTCGACTGCTTGGCGCCGAGCCCGACCATCACGTCGAGGCAGGCGATGGCGGCGGCGCCCGCGCCGGAGACGGCGATCTTCACGTCCTCGATCTTCTTGCCGACGAGTTCGAGCCCGTTGATGAGCGCGGCCGCCGAGATGATGGCCGTGCCGTGCTGGTCGTCATGGAAGACGGGAATGTTCATGCGCTCGCGCAGCTTCCTCTCGATGTAGAAGCACTCGGGCGCCTTGATGTCCTCGAGGTTGATGCCGCCCAGCGTGGGTTCGAGCGCCGCGATGATCTCGACGAGCTTGTCGGGGTCGTTCTCGGCGAGTTCGATGTCGAACACGTCGATGCCCGCGAACTTCTTGAACAGGCAGCCCTTGCCTTCCATCACCGGCTTGCTCGCCAGCGGGCCGATGTTGCCCAGACCCAGCACCGCGGTGCCATTGGTGACCACGCCGACGAGGTTGCCGCGCGAGGTGTACTCGGCCGCCATCGAGGGGTCGGCCTCGATGTCGAGGCAAGGGTAGGCGACGCCGGGCGAGTAGGCCAGCGACAGGTCGCGCTGGTTGAGCAGGGGCTTGGTCGGCGAGATTGAGATCTTGCCCTTCACCGGCGAGCGGTGGTATTCACGCGCTGCGTCGCGCAGGGCCTCTTCTGCGGGGGAAAGGGTATTTGCCATCAGTGTCTCCTTGCTTCTTGGCTCAGGAGAGAGGCTAACCCAAAGTTCCACGTGGCATCCGCTTTTCTCGGACGCTTCATACGTGGAACGTGGGGGCCGGGTTTGTTCTCTACCGGGCGCAGGCGACGAAGATCAGGCACCACCCGGCGCGACCGGATGCTGCGCCATCGCCTCCAGCGCACGCACGAGCGCCGAATGGTCCTCCTGGCCGTATCCCAGGGCCGCGCACGCATTCATCAGTTGCGCCGCGCTCGCAGTCTGCGGAAGCGCCACGCCGAGCGCCCTGGCGCCCTGCAACGCCAGGTTGAGGTCCTTCTGGTGCAGCGCGATGCGGAAGCCCGGCGCGAAGGTGCGCTTGATCATGCGTTCGCCATGCACTTCGAGGATGCGCGACGATGCAAAGCCGCCCATCAATGCCTGCCGCACCTTGGCCGGATCGGCACCCGCCTTCGAGGCGAACACGAGGGCCTCGCCGACCGCCGCGATGTTGAGCGCCACGATGATCTGGTTGGCGACCTTGCAGACCTGCCCGTCGCCCGCGCCCCCGACCAGCGTGATGTTCTTCCCCATCTTCTCGAGCAGCGGCCGGACCCGGCCGAAGGTTCCTTCGTCGCCGCCGCACATGATCGTCAGGCTCGCCGCCTTGGCGCCCACTTCGCCGCCCGAGACCGGCGCGTCGACGTAGCCGCAGCCGAGGTCGGCGATCCGCTTCGCGAAGGCCTTGGTCGCGATCGGGTCGATCGAACTGCAGTCGACCACTGTCTTGCCCTTGGTCAGGCCTGCCCCGACGCCGCCTTCGCCGAAGAGCACCTTCTCCACGTCCGGCGTGTCCGGCACCATGATGAAGATGATGTCGGCCTGCTTCGCCACCTCGGTGGCCGAAGCGCAGACCATCGCCCTGGATGCGAAAGGCTCGGGCGCCTTGCCATGCGTGTTGACGAAGAGATGGTGCCCTGCGTCGAGCAGGTGGCCCGCCATCGGTGCGCCCATGATGCCGAGGCCGATGAAGCCGATCTTTTGTGCGGTGTGTGACATGAGTAGCTAGCGTTCCTTGTTTCGCGTTCTGTTATTGGGTGAGCGTGGTGCGCCACTGCAGGCCGTCGAGGGTCGTGGCGCGGGGCTTGTACTCGCAGCCGATCCAGCCGGCATAGCCCAGTGAATCGATGTGCCTGAAGAGCCACGGGTAGTTGATCTCGCCCGTGCCGGGTTCGCCGCGGCCCGGGTTGTCCGCGAGCTGGATGTGGCCGATGCGCGTGATGTTCTTCGTCAGCGTGTTGCCGAGTTCACCTTCCATGCGTTGCGCGTGGTAGATGTCGTACTGCACCAGCAGGTTGGGCGAACCGACTTCATCGATCAGCGAGAGCGCCTGGTCCGTGCGCGTGAGATAGAAGCCGGGGATATCGAATGTGTTGATCGGCTCGATCAGCAAGCGAATGCCTGCCGCCTGCAACTCCTTCGCTGCAAAGCGCAGGTTGTCGACCACGACCTTGCGCGCATCGCCGCCGGTGATGCCGTCCGGCAGCTTGCCGAGCAGGCAGTTGACCTGCGGGCAGCCCAGCGCCGTCGCGTAGTCGATCGCGCGGGCCACGCCTTCGCGGAACTCGCCCACGCGGTCCGGATGGCAGCCGATGCCGCGTTCACCGCCGTCCCAGTTGCCGGCCGGCAGGTTGTGCAGCACCTGTTCGAGTCCGTTGGCCCGCAGGGCGGCGGCCAGTTCCTTCTTGTCGTAGGCATACGGGAACAGGTACTCGACCGCCTTGAAGCCCGCCTTGGCGGCGGCTTCGAATCGCTGCATGAACGGCAGCTCGTTGAACAGCATCGTCAGATTCGCTGCGAATTTGGGCATGTTGTTTGTCTCCTCAAGAAATCCAGAAACACCGCGGACCCGGCTCCGCCGGTCCGCAGGTGTTGCCCCCTTGCAAGGGGGTAGGCGAAGCGACACGAAGTGCGCGCAGCCTGTGGGTGTGCTCAGTTCAGTCGAGCATCGAGGCCGCTATGGCGGTCGGAGCATCTTCGGGGCTCTCCGCGAGCGCCTCGAATTCGTTGATGGCGTCGATCTCGGTACCCATCGCGATGTTGGTCACGCGTTCGAGCATCACCTCGATCACCACCGGCACACCGAACTCGGCCATGAGCTGCTCGGCGCGCTGGATCGCCGGCGTCATCTCCTCCTGCTTGCGCACCCGGATCGCCTTGCAGCCGAGCCCTTCGACCACCTTGACGTGATCCACGCCATAGCTGCGCTCGACACCGCTGTCTTCGGCGGCATTGATGTTGTCGAAGCCGAGCTGCACGCAGTAGTCCATCTCGAAGCCGCGCTGCGCCTGGCGGATCAGCCCGAGGTAGGAGTTGTTGACCACGATGTGGATGTAGGGCAGCTTGAACTGCGCGCCCACCGCGAGTTCCTCGATCATGAACTGGAAGTCGTAGTCACCCGAGAGCGCGACGATCTTGCGGCCGGGGTCGGCCGCGCGCACGCCGAGTGCGGCCGGGATGGTCCAGCCCAGCGGACCGGCCTGGCCGCAGTTGATCCAGTGGCGCGGGTTGTAGACGTGCAGGAACTGCGCCGCCGCGATCTGCGAGAGCCCGATGGTGCTCACGTAGCAGGTGTCATGGCTGAAGTTGTTGTTCATGCACTGGTACACGCGCTGCGGCTTCATCGGAACGTCGCTGAAGTTCGTCTTGCGCAGCATGGTCTTCTTGCGATCGCGGCACTCGCCCGCCCAGTCGCGGCGGTCGGGCAGCTGGCCCTTGGCCTTCATCTCCTCGGCGACCTGCACGAAGAGTTCGAGCGCGGCCTTGGCGTCGGAAACGATGCCCAGGTCGGGCGTGAAAACGCGGCCGATCTGCGTCGGCTCGATGTCCACGTGCACGAAGGTGCGGCCCTTGGTGTAGACGTCGACCGAGCCGGTGTGGCGGTTGGCCCAGCGGTTGCCGATGCCGAGCACGAAGTCGCTCGCGAGCATCGTCGCATTGCCGTAGCGGTGGCTGGTCTGCAGGCCGCACATGCCGGCCATGAGCGGGTGATCGTCGGGAATCGCGCCCCAGGCCATCAGCGTGGGGATCACCGGCACGCCCGTGGCTTCCGCGAAGCGCACGAGCAGGTCGCTGGCATCGGCGTTGATGATGCCGCCGCCGGCCACGATCAACGGGCGCTCCGCCGCGTTGAGCATGGTGAGGGCCTTCTCGATCTGCGCGTGCGTCGCGGCAGGCCGATAGGGCGTGAGCGGGGTGTAGGTGTCGATGTCGAACTCGATTTGCGCCATCTGCACGTCGAAGGGCAGGTCGATGAGCACCGGGCCCGGGCGGCCCGAGCGCATCAGGTGGAAGGCCTGCTGGAACACCTGGGGCACCTGGCCCGGCTCGCGCACGGTGACGGACCACTTCGTGACCGGCTTGGAGATCGATTCGATGTCGACCGCCTGAAAGTCTTCCTTGTAGAGCCGCGCACGCGGCGCCTGGCCGGTGATGCACAGGATCGGGATCGAATCGGCCCAGGCCGAGTAGAGGCCGGTGATCATGTCGGTGCCCGCCGGCCCGGAGGTGCCGATGCACACGCCGATGTTGCCCGCGACAGCGCGCGTGTAGCCCTCGGCCATGTGCGAGGCGCCCTCGACGTGGCGCGCCAGGATGTGGGCGATGCTGCCTTGCTTGCGCAACGCGGAATAGAGCGGATTGATGGCGGCGCCCGGCACGCCGAAGGCCTGCGTCACGCCTTCTTTTTCCATCACGAGCACGGCGGCCTGGGCCGCGGTCATCTTTGCCATGTTGAGTCTCCTTGGGATGGCTCGACTGTAGGAATTAGCGGCAGCGGGCAGAAGACGGCGAACCGCCATAAAGCCTATTCCGTGGCGGAATAAGTGGCTAGGATGTCGCGATGGACAGACTGCAAGCGATGGAGATGTTCGTGCGCGTGGTGGAGACCGGCAGCTTCTCCAAGGCGGCGCGCGAATTCAACACCACCCAGCCGACCGTGACCAAGCAGGTCGCGGCGACCGAGGCGCGCCTGAAGGTGCGGCTGCTCAACCGCAACACGCGCGGTGTGAGCCTGACGGAATCGGGCGCGCTCTACTACGACAAGTGCAAGGCCATCGTCCGCGATGCGGAGGAGGCAGAGAGCATCGTCAAGCTGCGGCAGTCGCAGGCGCAGGGCCTGCTGCGCATCGGCACGTCCACCGCATTCGGCCGCCGTGTCATGGTGCCGCTGGCGCTCGAGTTCATGGCGCGCCATCCGCAGGTGCAGGTCGACCTCAGCTTCGAGGACCGCTACGTCGACCTCGTGGCGCAGGGGATCGACGTGGCGATCCGCATGGGGAAGCTTGCGGACTCTTCGCTGGGGGCACGCTTTCTCGGCATGAACCCCTGGATGATGGTGGCCGCGCCCGCCTACCTGAAGAGTCACGGCACGCCGAAGAAGGCGCAGGACCTGAGCGCGCACGTGGCGCTGATCTACAGCAGCGTCGTCGGCGACGATGTCTGGCATCTCCACACGCCTAAAGGGGAGCCGGTCACCGTACCGGTGTCGGGGCGGCTTCGCTCGAACAACGTATCGGCGGTGCTCGCCGCGGCGCGTGCCGGCCTGGGGGTCGCGTTGATGCCGCGCTACGTGGCCAGCGATTCGCTCGCGTCAGGGCAGGTGGTGGAAGTCCTGGCCGACCACGGACTCGCGGAACAGGAGATCCATGCCGTGTTCCCCTCGCCCAAGCTGGTGCCCGGCAAGGTGTCGAGCTTCGTCGCCTTCCTGCAGGGACGCTTCGGCGAGAACTGGTGGAGCGCCCGCTCAGGGTAGGGGCGGCACGTTCTGCTCGCCCTCGCCCGACGAGGCGAACAGGTCCCAGGCCGCCATAAAGAGTGCGGCGATCACCGGTCCGATCACGAAGCCGTTGATGCCGAAGAGCGCGATGCCGCCGATGGTCGACATCAGCACGATGTAGTCCGGCATCTGCGTGTCCTTGCCCACCAGCAATGGGCGGAGGATGTTGTCGACCAGCCCGACCACGAAGACGCCGATGAAGATCAGCGTCAGCGCCTTGCCGATGGCGCCGACCGCCAGGAAGTAGATGGCCACCGGTCCCCAGATCAAGGCGGCGCCGACGGCGGGCAGGAGCGACAGGAAGGCCATCAGCACGCCCCAGAGCAGCGCGCCCTGCACGCCGAGGAAGGAAAAGGTGACGCCACCGATGATGCCCTGCGCCGCCGCGACGGCAATGTTCCCCTTGATGGTGGCGCGAATGACGGTCGTGAACTTGTTCAGGAGGTAGTGCGTGTGCGGCCTCGCGAGCGGCAGCGCTTCCCGGACGGTCTTCGACAGGTCGCCGCCATCACGCAACAGGAAGAAGAGCAGGTACAGCATGATGCCGAAGCTGATCAGGAACTCGAAGGTGTTCTGGCCGATGGACACGGCGTGCGTCGCGATCAGCTGGCTGCTCTTCAGGGCCGATTCGGAGACGCGGCCGACGAAGCCCTCGACGTTGCCGAGGCCAAATCGGTTCAACAGGTCGAGCGCCCATTTCGGCAAGGCATTCACGATCTGCTGGAAGTACTTGGTGAAGCTGATGTCGCCCGAGCGGACCAACTGCTGCACGACGGACACCTCCTCGACCAGCGACACGGTAATGGCCACGAGTGGAATGACCACGATGATCGTGGCGAGCAGCAGCGTCGTGAAGGCGGCGAGGTTGCGCCGGCCCTTCATCTTCTTGACCAGCCTGCGATAGATCGGCGTGAAGAGGATCGCGAGCGCGATGCTCCACATGACGGCGCCGGAGAAGGGGAGGAGGATCCAGCCGAAGGCGATGGTGACGAGCGCGAGCAGCAGGAGGAAGGTGCCGCGCTGTAGGGCCGGTGTGTTCATAAAAACATGTTAGCTCGCGCCCAGGCTCGCGCACTTCGTGTCGCTCTCCACCCCCTGCCGGGGGCGACACGGCCGACCGGCGGAGCCGGATCCGTGGTGTTTCCCGAATTCGGGTGCGCTCTTGCTACCGCAGGGCGCGGGGGAGGGCGACGGGAGAGAGGGTGGCGCGGAGGCGTTCGTCGGCGGTGGGGTCCGCGGTGACGTCGACCTGCAGGGCCTCTTCGACGTTGCCGATGTGGTCGAGCATGAGCTGGCGGGCGCGGGGCGTGTCGCCGGCTTCGAGGGCGGCGACGATGGCGGCGTGTTCGGCGCAGGACTGGGCGGCTTCGTGCTTCGACTGGAAGAGCGTGGCCGCGAGGGTGGTGCGGGCGGTGAGGTCGCGCAGCACGTCGCAGAGCAGGCGATGGCCCATCTGGTCGGCGAGGCAGACGTGGAAGTCGGCGAGCAGGAAGGCGCGTGTCGCCGCATCGGCGCCGGCGATGGCGCGCTTCTCGTCGGCGATGTGTTCGCGCAGCTTGCGGATCACCTTGGAGAGCGGCCGGCCGGCTTCGGCCAGGATGCCGGACTCGACGATGCGGCGGGCGGCGAAGGCGTCGCGTGCTTCTTCGGCGGAGGGCTCCACCACGTACCAGCCGCGGCGCGACTGCACTTCCACGAAGCCGCGCGCCTGCAGTTGCATCAGCGCCTCGCGCACCATCGTGCGGCTGACGCCGAAGTTCTCGGCCAGGGCCTGCTCGCCGAGGCGCTCGCCGGGTGCGAGCTTCTGCGCCAGGATGGCTTCGACGACGCGCTCGGCGATGGTGGTGGGCGAGACTTCGGTCATGGTCGCGGTGCTCAGTGGGCCGGCTGCGGGACGACGGGCGAGTCGGGCTCGGCCAGCGGTTCGTCTTCGGGCGAATGCGTGCCGTTGAGCACCGCATGGGCGCGCTCGCGGTCGATGTCACCTTCCCAGGCGGCGATGGCGACGGTGGCGACGCAATTGCCGATCAGGTTGCCCAGCGCGCGGGCGATGCCCATGAACCAGTCGACCGAAAGCACCAGCACCAGGCCGATCGCCGGGATCGCGGGGATGGCATGCAGGGTCGCGGCCAGCACCACGATGGCGGAGCCTGGCACACCGTGCGCACCCTTCGAGGTGACCAGCGCGATCGCGAGGATGGTCAGCAGGTCGGCCATCGAGATCGGCGTGTTGGTGGCCTGCGCGATGAACACCGCGGCCAGCGTGATGTAGATCGAGAAGGCGTCGAGGTTGAACGAGTAGCCGGTCGGGATTACCAGGCCGACGGTCGAGTCGCGGATGCCCATATGGCGCAGCTTGGCCATGATCTGCGGCAGCACGCTGTCGGACGACGTGGTGGCAAAGACGATGGTGAGTTCTTCGCGCAGGTAGCGAAGCAGCTTGACGAGGCTGAAGCCCGAGATCCGCATCACCAGGCCGAGGACCACGAAGACGAAGAGCAGCACCGCCACATAGAACAGCGCCACCAGCATGCCGAGCTGCTTGAGCGAGCCGATGCCGTACTGCCCCACGGTGAAGGCGATGGCGCCCAGCACGCCCAGCGGCGCCAGCTTGATGATGATGCCCATGATCTTGAACAGCACCAGGGAAAGCGCGTCGACGACCAGCCCGACCGGCCGGCCGCGATCGCCGAGCAGCGAGAGCGCGCAGCCGAAGAGCACGGCGAACAGCAGCACCTGCAGCACGTCGCCGGTCGCGAAGGCGTTGACCACCGTCGTCGGGATCAGCTTCATCAGGAATTCGACCGTGCCGCCGCTCGTGAGCTTGTCCGCGGTCGATGTGTAGGCGCTCATCGCCGCGGGGTCGAGCTTCGACGGGTCCACGTTCATGCCGACGCCGGGCTTGAACACGAAGGCCAGGACCAAGCCCAGTGCCAGCGCGACGGTCGTCAGCACCTCGAAGTAGATCAGCGCCTTCACGCCGACGCGTCCCACGCGCTTGAGGTCCCCGGCGCCCGCGATGCCGTGCACCACGACGCAGAACACCAGCACCGGGATGATCATCTTGATCAGCTTGATGAAGCCGTCACCCAGCGGCTTGAGCTTGACGGCGAAGTCAGGGATGAAGAGTCCTGCCAACACGCCGAGCACCAGCGCGATGACCACCTGACCGAAGAGCGATTTGGCGAAACGGGGCATGGAGATCTCCGTGTTGAGTTGCATGCAAGTCAACTTGGTTCTTGCATACAAGCAATGTAGGCAAGACTTGGGATTTCTCCGCGAGGGTTTTCCCGAGGCTCTAGTTGGCGGTTGGCAGCAGCTGCCCGACGATGGCCGAAGGCGATGCGCTCTCGGCCAGTGGCGTCGCCGTCGCTTCGGCCCACTGAGCCACCGCGTCGCGCAGGGCGTCCATCAGCTCGTTCGCCATCACCTCGAGCAGCCGTACCTCGCGCTGGTTCAACGAGTGCGGCACCACGTCCAGCAGGCACAGGGTGCCCAAGACGTGGCCGGCAGCGTCCCGCATCGGTGCGCCGGCGTAGAAGCGAAGGCCCTTCTCCCGAAGCACGGGATTGCTGGCAAAGCGCAGGTCACGCTCGATGTCCGGAATCACGAGGGTGTTTGCGTTCGCCACGACGTGTCCGCAGAGCGACAGGGAGCGCGGGATGTTCAGCTCTTCGGCGAGCACCGGCCGCGCATCGCCGGAGGACTCGCCCGGCGCGGCGGGCAACGCGCCGAAGGCGCCGCGGACGTCCTGCTCGTGTTCGTCGATCAGCGAAACCATCGCCAATGCCACGTCGAAGATGTCCGCCGCCCGTTTTGCCGCAGCATCGAAAAGCAGGCGCGCGCGAGGATCGAGGGCACCGCTGGCATGCAACGCGTCGAGCCGTTCGGCATCGGCCTCCGGAATGGCAGCAGGCATGAAACCTTCGCTCAAGTCCACGCCCGCGAGCTCTGCCACGCGGACGACGGCCTCGCTGATCGACGTCACGACGGCGTCCGCGCCGAGCGCCTTGAAGGCATCTTCCTCGAGCAGTTCGGGCGGCGCGTTCCAGAGCGCCAGGACGATCCGGACTTCGGGCCAGCGGCGCCGGAGACGGCGACAGAAGTGCTTTGCCTGGGCCTGCGGCTCGGGACTGAAATACGAGAGGCACACGATCCGCGCGCTGCCGAGGTCGAGCCCGGCAATGTAATCCGCGCTCACGACGTTGGCCGCCCTGTGGTCGGCGCCATAGCCCTCATGGGACAAGGCATGCGCCAGCATCTTCGCGGCAAGGGTGTCGACTTCCCATTTGCCGCCGATGCAGACGGTGCCGATCCGCGTGTCTTGCGCAAGGGCGGGATGCTGATCGAGCAGGTCGTCGATCAGCGCATCCATCCCGTTCACCACCCGATGACGGTGCTCGGCCGTGGCCACCAATGCGTGGTCGCTGCTGGCCATTCGCAAGACGGGCAGTCCGACTTCGTTGTAGAAACCGGTCAGGTTGCCGCTTTCGGTCTGCTCGGATGCAATCTCGATCGCCTCCTCGACGTTGTCGGCGAGCAGGCGTTGATAGATGCGTGTGGGAGCGTCGAGCGCGGGTTGGCTGCCCAGGAGCACGTCGAGGAACCTGAGTCGCGGAAGGTGGCGTCCGATGACCAGAAGGCAGACGGTGAGCGGTGTCGACATGACGAGACCGACGGGGCCCCACAAGGCCGTCCAGAAGGTTGCCGCCACCATCAACGACATGGCCGACAAGCCGGTGCTCGCCCCATAGAGCCAAGGCTCGACCACGTTGTTGACGAGCATCTCGAGCGCGACGATCACGCTGACGGTCCAGAGCACCATGCTCCAGCCAGGATCGACGGCGAATGCCAGCGCGATCGGAAAGACCGCCGAGATCAGCGGCCCCACGTAGGGGACGAAACGCATCACGGCGGCCACGGCGCCCCAGAGAATGGCGCCCGGCACGCCGATGAGCCACAGGCCCGCGGCCATCGGCACGCCGTAGCTCAGGTTGACCACCAGCTGCATCGTCAGGTATTTCCCGATGCGTCGGCCGGCTTCGTCCATCGCGTCGGTGGAGCGGTGAAGCGTGCCGCCCCACAAGCGCAGCAGTCGATCGCGGAGATCGAGGGTGTCGAGCAGGATCAGCACCACGAAGACCAGCACGATGCCGGCCTTCGCGAGCGGGCCACTGGCGGCCTCGAGCCAGCCGACCGCCTGCTGGAATGCCGACGGCGGCTGCTCCTGCAACTCGACGCGCTGGATGGGCGGCGCGACGGTGCCCCTCGGTCCCTGGTGGGCTTCAGATGGCGCCTTGTCCACCTCTGTCTTGAACAGGTCGAAAGTCTTCAACGCGCCATCGAACATGCCGGGCTTGCCCGTGTCCTCGCGAAGATTGCGCAGCTTGTTCCTGATGTTGCTCTGGTAAGTGGGCAACTCAGCGCTGAGGCTGCTGACCTGGTTGGCGAGAAAGAAACCTGCCAATCCGATCATCGCGAGCGCGAAGACGACGACGATCAACACGGCAGGCGCGCGCGGCAGCCCCCAGCGCTTGAGCCGCATGACCAGCGGATCGAGCACGAAGCCGAGGAAGAAGGCCAGCGCCAGCGGCATGAGGATGTCGCGGCCGAAATAGAGCGCAGTAACGATCAGGGCCGCCGTGACAAGCCCGACCATCAGTTTGAGTTCGGGCACCAGGCTTGCAAGCGGTGACACCGGATCCGATGAACCCCGCAGCAGGGGCGACCGCGTCTCGACAGCGTCGCGAAGCAGTTCCTTGTTCAAACCTGATCCCTCCAGCAAAGCTTCGATGCATGAACAGCGCGATGAGAGCGTTCCAGACCTCAGTCCGAGACGCTCTATGGACGCGGCCGACCCGCCCGATATGCTGCGCTCATGGTTCGAGCTGCCCGTACGTGGCAAAGCCGCCAATGCGTAGGAGAGCAGCGGGAACAGAAGCCCTCAACCGTTGAGGCGTCTGTGTCGATCAGTCCCGGTCGCCCCAATCGCGACGGTGCTCGTGGTGCTCGCGTCCCCAGTCACGCCGATCCCAGTGGCGACCACCGTCCCACTCCGTGCGATACGACCGGCGTCCTTCTCCGCGATACCCCTGCTCGTAGTACACAGGCGCTGGAGCGTAGGCAGGCGGCGGCGCGCGGTACACCGGTGCCGGTTGGTAGTACACGGGCGCCGGGCGTGAATAGACGGGGGCCGGCTCGTAGTAGACGGGTTCAGGCTGCGCAACGCCTACGACCACGCCTGGCACCGAGATACCGAGGGACCAGTTCGTGCCAGCGCTTGCCGAAGCAGCACCGGAAAGTGCTGCGACTGCCACGGCTCCGGCGGCTGCCAACTTGATCAACTTCGAGCGGCTTGCATTCATTCGGGATCTCCTGCGAGGCAACTGTTGCCCCGTTTCAATCCAACGTCGCTGCGGCGCTCCGCGTGCACGGAAGCAATGCAAAGATGAGGTAAACAGGAGCACCGGAAGGTCGAGCATCCGCGCAAAGAAGAGCGGGCGCCTGAGCGCCCGCTGTTCGGCAATTGCGCGCCTAGGAACGCGCGCGAGCGGCATTCCGCAGGTCGCGAATCTGGTCGTGATTCCGCTGCGCGCCGTCGGCCTGGCTTTGGACCACCGCACGGACATCCGACGGCAGGCTCTGCTTCAGCGCCTTCCGATAACGGGCGATCGCCGAGTCCTCGCCCCGTTCGCACGATTCCAGCATGGACAGTTCGCTGTCGGCACCCACGGTGCCCTTGACCTGGACCCATCCGCGATGCATCGCGCCAGCGGCGGTGCCGCCTGAAGCCGGCTCGCCGCCGTAGGCCTCGATGAGCCGGATCAGTTCTTCCCCGGCCTGACGGCATCCCTCTGCTCGACTTGCAAAGAGCTGCTTGGCAGCGGCGGTTTCCACCTGCTCGGCGCACGTGCGGAATCCATATTCGCCATCCCGCGTGTTTTCCAGCAAGTCATTGAGCACGTCCACCACATCGTCGTTCGACAGATCCTCGTGGCTCACGATGTCGCTGCCGTTCGCTTGCGTCGCGTAGTAGGTTTCGTCTGCGCGATCCCATGCCGCCTGGGCTGCCGGACGCGCATCGGACCACGCGAGACTCGACGCACCGCGACGGCTCTCCCATTCGGATGCGAGCACCGGCTCCGCCGTTTCGAAATCGGTGTCGCGCGTGCCGCGCGCCGACCAACCCGCTTCGTAGGCCGGCGCGTAGTCTTCGTAGGGGCGCCCCGCGTCGTAGTACGTTTCCTTGCTGAAGTTCTCGCGCCAATAAGTCTCTTCGGCCGTCGGGTTCACGCTCTCGGCCGCTGCCTTGCCGCCCAGTCCGCCCGCCACTGCACCTGCGACCAGGCCCACGACCGTTCCGATGGGCCCGGCGAGGGATCCCGCTGCAGCGCCCGCAAGCGCTCCGCCGGTTGCGCCCAATCCCGTGCCGACGGGATGAGCCCCCGGCGCACCCGTGATCGGGTCTCGATTCGGTACGCCATTGCCGAGTTGGCCATCGTCTGTTGCCATGCTGTCTCCTTGGTGCCCACCAACGGGGCGATTGAAATCTCTTCGTGGAAGAGGACCGCTGCCAGCGTAGGTAGCCAGACAGCCCGGCGGAGTCATCGGCATCGTTCAGCCCGTGTAGGGCAATGTCCCACCGCTCGTGAAATCAACTTCGACAGGTGGGAGACGCGCCTACGCGGAGTCCGCGCCACACCGCACAAGGCCGGTGGCATCGAAGGGCTAGCTTCATCGCTCAGTCCTCATCCACGAGGGCTTCATCCACAAGGAGACCCTCCGTGAAATACAGACTCATCGCCCTTTCGGTTGCCGCAATGATCAGCGGCGCAGCGCTTGCGCAAACGACCGCCGTCCCGGCAGCACCCGATCCTGCGGTCGGCGGCCAGGCCACCACGAAGACGCCCGCCGGCGTCGCCAATCCCACGCAGCGTCCGGACGGAAGCAAACCCGCCTCGCGCGAGATGGTGAAGTCCGAGGCGCGATCTGCGCACAAGAACACGGCGACCACCGATCTTCCCAAGGGGGAGGCAACGACCACCATGAACAACCAGCCGAATCCCGCCCAGCCAACCGGCGCCATGACCCGCGCCGAGATCAAGCCGACGTCGAGCGAGCTGAAACCGCAGATGGGCAAGGTGGGTGAGCGGCCTGACGTCCCGACCAATCCGACCGAGAAGACGGGTACGCCCAAGTAAATGGCAGGTGCGGGTCCGCCGCGCTGGAAAGCGGCGCCGCATTGCCCTGACGGCAACATGTGCAATCCATCACCGGAGACCCGGAATGTCAGACGATCCCAAGAAAACAGGCCTTGATCGCAAGCTCATTTCACTCGGAGAACCCCACGAGTTGAGGAGTTGGACCGAATCGCTCAAATGCACGGAAGCGCAACTGAAATCCGCGGTTGCCGCCGTCGGCAGTTTAGCCGAGAAGGTGCGCGAATACCTCAAGCGAAACAAATGATCCTTGTCGACTGCTCGCTCGCTCAAGGGCCGAAGCCGCCGACAAACGCCGCGCTGCCACCGCCCCACGCGCCCCAATCGACGTTGTTCATCTCGTCGATCTGAGCCTCACGCAGGTCCTCGTTGTTCATGCGCTCGTGATAGCGCATCTGCTGGTAGACCTGGTACTGGGCCGAGTTGCCGACCAACGCCATGCCATTCGAGGAATCGCGCATCACGTAATAGATGACGCCCTTGTACCTGACGGGCGTCACGGTGTCCTTGGGCAGTTTGGCGTAGAGCGCGGTCTGCTCAGGCGTGGTCGGCGTGACGATCTTGAAGCCCGCCGCGATGGCGGTCTTGTCGCGGTCCGGGTGGCCGGTTGCGCAGCCTGCCGCCACCGCGATCAGCGCGACGGCGCAGACGGTCCTGAAGATGGACGGAAATTTATTCATTGCTTTTCGCTTGGAGCTTGGAGTTGGCGACAGGTGAAGACGCAGCGCAGCAATCCTCAATAGGCCGGCGGCGCCGGGACCACGTTGTAGTAAACGCCGTTGGCACCGTAGAAGGGCCGCAACCACGTCGTGCCCACCCTGTAGTACGTCGTTCCACCTTGGGCGACGACGACTGCGTCCGGCGGTATCGTCGCGTAGCTCACGCCCATCTGATAGACCGGGTACGCAGGCCGCGCAGCGCTCGCAACGGCCGCGCCCGCAGCGACGCCGACCACCGCACCCGCCGCCACGGCACCGGCGCAGTCATAGCACCCCGCGTGGTAGTAGGGCACCGCGACCGGCGCGTGATAGGGCGCGTAGCCCGCATAGCCATACGCCGGCGGATGGTAGGTGCTGAATCCACCTGCGGTGGTGTGGACCGCGCCGTAGCCCGCCACGCCGGCGCTGTGGCCGCCTTCAGCGTTGGTGTGGCTCCAGCCGCCATACGCGTTGGCCGAGGTGGAACCTCCCCAGCGGTTGTCGTGCGTGGCGGTGCCGTAGCCGCCATACGAGTGGCCGCCGAAGCGATTGGCGCTTGCCCAGGCCGAGGCCGACGCATGGAAGCCCGCAGAGATCAGCAGGGCGACCAGAAGGGGCAGGGCACGAACGCGGGTCTGGATGGAACTGGATGGGGTCATGGTGCGGACTCCTTATTGCGCAGTGGCGGCGGCGGGCTTCGGGGCCTTCTTCGCATTCTTGCCTGCACTGGGCGGCTTCGGCGCGGCAAACGCAATCTTTTTGGCATTGGCGGCGTTCACCGCGGCGAAAGCCTCGGCCGCGATCACCGGGTCGAGCTTCCAGTTCGACAGTTCCACCTGGTGGCGCAGCTGCAGCGGATCTCCGCGGAACACCGCGCGCATCTTGCGCGGCAGCTTGTCGTCGGCACCGATCCAGATCTGCATGAACATGGTGTCGCCGGCGATCGCGACCATTTCGGTCGTCGTGCCGCCGACCACCTTCGACTGGCCGATGTAGAAGGCCTTCGTCAGGCCTTCGGTGATGGCCGCGAAGGGGTCTGAGCCCACCACGTCGGCAAAGGGAAAGTAGATCGCCGCATTGTCGAAGGCCTGCTTGAGCATGGCGTCGATGGTGGGCGGTGCGTCCGCCACGGCGACCAGGTTCTCGGCCGGCGCGAAGGCGGTGATGGTCTTGCCGTCGTAGTAGTACTCGGAGGCCGGGCCGTCGCCCAGGGTGACGACGCGCAGCTTGTCGGGGCGCTGCAGCAACACCTCGGAAGTGGTTCCATAGGCAAGAGCGGGCCCCAGGCGGCTCGGGCTCTCGTAGGTGGTGACGGCGGTGAAGGCGAGCGACTTGGCGCCGGTCAGGCTGGCGCTCATGGCGCGCAGCAGGTCCATGGCCTTGGGCTCGAGTTGGGGCGCGGTTGCAGAGGCCTTGGCCGTCGCACGGCCCGATTTGGCGGGCGAAGCGGGCTGGGCCACGGCGCCCATGCACAGCGCCGTGACAAGGCTGAACATCAGGACTCTGGCGAAAGAACGGAAACGGCTCATTGCGTGATCCTTGGTTGCAGGGGTCTTGATTCTTGTCGACCACCGGGTCGACGGGCTGCCTGGATGTGACGAAAGTTTGCGACAAACATGATCCGACCATTGCATCGGCAGCGACATCGGGTGCAAGGGCAATGTGGTTGCCCGAAAGGGAAAGCGAGGCGCGCCCTGTGCCGCCTGGACCGCAATTTGCGCATTCTGAAAATCGGAGGATGCTGCTGAATACCGCCGAGTGCTTCGCACCGGAAAACCGAAAGGGGAACGACATGAGATCAGCTTCATCCAGAAGGCCCGGCGCCGCAGCCGACGGAACGGTCCGACCGGCCGGAGCGGCGCTTTGCGTGCTGGCCGTCGTACTCGCCTGGCAGCCGGCCTTGGCAGCGCCCCCTGACGCGGTGTCGAAGCCCTGTTCTGTCTGCGGCAAGGTGGAATCCGTGCGCAAGGTGCAGACCGCGAAGCCGACCTCTGGCGTGGGTGCGGTGGCCGGCGGCGTGGTGGGTGGCGTGCTCGGCCACCAGGTCGGCAGCGGGAGGGGCCGTACCCTCGCCACCGTTGCCGGCGCGGGTGCCGGCGCCTTCGCGGGCAATACCGTCGAGAAGAAGAGAAATACCAGCCAGGTCTACGAGGTCAGCGTGCGAATGCAGGACGGCTCGATGCGCACGGTCAAGAGCACGACTGCGCCCCCGGTCGGCCAGGCGGTCACGCTGAAGGGTGACGTACTGCAGCCAGCCGGCAGCAAGAAGAAGTAAACACCCGCAGCCACCGCGGTAGGTGTTTTCACTAGAGTCGACGCTATTGTCAACAACGATGTTGACATGAATTTCGACAAAGCCTAAATTCCGCCCACAGTCGGTGGCGTCCTGGCGCGTCCATCCGCTCCGGCTGCAAGTTCGCCAGCGCGCGGGGTGTCGTTCCCTGCCGTTGGCGCCCGGTGCCCCCGCAAGGAGACAGATCGATGCAACCCACCATGACGGCCGGCGCGACAGCGACCGCCGCAGCGCCCGACACCACCCTCCAGCCGAGCAAGGTCCGCTGGAAGATCTTCCTGATGATGTTGTTCCTCATCTCGATCAACTACATCGACCGGGCGTCCCTGTCCGTCGCCATGCCGCTGATCGCCAAGGAGTTCGACATCGGGCCGGCCGTGCAGGGCCTGCTGCTCAGTTCCTTCTTCTGGACCTATGCGCTCATGCAGATTCCGGGCGGCATGCTGGCCGACCGCTTCGGCCCGCGCGTGGTCATTGCCGGCGCGACGCTCGGCTGGGGCTTTTTCCAGGCCATCGCCGCGGTCTGCACGGGATGGATTCCCCTGCTGTTGACGCGCCTCGGACTGGGGGCGGCTGAAGCGCCTATCTATCCGGCCGGCGGCAAGCTCAACGGCATCTGGATGACGCAGAACGAACGCGGCCGGGGCGCAACGCTGCTCGACGGCGGCGCGCCACTGGGCGCCGCGCTCGGTGCGATTCTGATTTCCGGCCTCATCGCGATGCTGGGTTCCTGGCGCCTCGCCTTTGTGATTGCGGGCGTCGGCACCGTCGTCGCCGGCGTGTTCGCCTGGAGCTACATCCGCAACCATCCGCGCGAGCATCCCGGCGTCAACGAGGCCGAGGCGAAGTACATCGAAGCCAGCCAGGCGGAGGACGCGGCCAGCGAGCCGCAGGGCGCCAGCGGCCGGCTGCTCGACTTCCTTCGCTTCCGCTCGGTGTGGGGAATGTTCTTCGGCTGGATGTGCTTCAACGCGCTGTTCTACGGCCTGCTCACCTGGATGCCCAACTACCTCTCCAAGGTGCATGGCTTCGACATCAAGCAGATGGGCGGCGCCGTGTTCTGCATGTTCTTCGCCGGCTTCGTCGGCGAGATGTTCGGCGGCTGGCTGGCCGACAAGTGGAAGGCCGCGGGCGCCTCGACCACCAAGGTGCTGCGCACGCTGTTCGGCGTGTCATCGGTCATCGCGACGATCGCCATCTACATGGTGTCGCAGATCACGAGCCCCGTCGCCGTCGTCATCCTCCTGTCGATCACGCTGTTCTTCCTGCGCTGGTGCGGCCTCTTCTGGTGCGTGCCTTCGATTCTTGGCCGCAGGGCGCACGTCGGCTTCCTCGGTGGCACGATGAACCTGGGCGGCAACGTCGCAGGCATCGGCGTGCCGATCGTCGTCGGCCTGATCGTGCAGGCGACCGGTTCCTACTTCATGGCGCTGATGCTCTTCGCCGCGGCTGGCGCAGGCCTGTTCATCTGCTCCACCTTGTTGATCGACTACAGCAAGAAGCTCCCCGTCTAGTCCACCACTCAGGTTTCGCGAAATGTCCCAGTCCCACCGCATCGGCGTGTTGACGCCGTCTTCCAACACGGCGCTCGAGCCGCTGACCAGCGCGATGGTCGCCGGCGTGCCTGGCGTCTCGGCCCACTTCTCGCGATTCCGGGTGACCGAGATCTCGATGGGCGACAAGTCGCAGAACCAGTTCGACGAGCGAACGATCCTCGACGCCGCGACGCTGCTGGCCGATGCGAAGGTCGACGTCATCTGCTGGAGCGGCACCTCCGCCAGCTGGCTCGGCTTCGAGCGCGACCGCGCGCTGTGCGCCCGCATCACCGAAGTGACCGGCGTCCCGGCGACCACGTCGGTGCTGGCGCTCAACGAGCTGCTCGCCGCGCAGGGCGCGCGCACGCTGGGCCTGGTGTCGCCCTACGTCGAGGACGTGCAGCGGCGCATCGTCGCCAACTATGCGGCGCTCGATGTCGAATGCGTCGCGGAACGGCACCTCGACCTGACGGTGAACTTCGCGTTCGCCGAAGTCGCGCCCGATACCTTGCGCACGATGATCCGCGAGGTCGCGCAGCAGAAGCCGGACGCGATCACCGTCATGTGCACCAACCTTCATGGTGCGCCGTTGGTCGCCGAATTGGAGCGTGAGCTCGGCATCCCGATCTACGACTCGGTAGCCACTGTGGTCTGGAAGGCGCTGAAGATCACGGGTGTCGATCCGCGCGAGGTCAAGGGCTGGGGAGGGCTGTTCGCATGAGCACAAGCAATTTCGACCTGGTCGTGCGCAACGCGCGCGTGGCGACGGCCAGCGATACCTTCGACGCCGACATCGGCATCACCGCCGGGCGGATCGTGCAACTGGGGCTGGGGCTGCCGGCAGGCCGTCGCGAGATCGATGCGGCCGGCGCCTTCGTCACGCCCGGCGGCGTCGACGCCCACTGCCATCTCGACCAGCCCATGGAAGCACCGGTGCGCATGGCTGACGACTTCGACACCGGCACGCGTGCGGCCGCCTGCGGCGGCACGACCACGGTGATCCCCTTTGCCGCGCAGCAGAAGGGCCAGTCGCTGCGCGCGGCGGTGCGCGACTACCACGAGCGCGCCGAAGGCCGTGCGCACGTGGACCATGCCTTTCACCTGATCGTCAGCGACCCCACCGAGGAGGTGCTGAAGAACGAGCTGCCGCAGCTGATCGCCGAGGGCTACACGTCGTTCAAGATCTACATGACCTACGACGACCTGAAGCTGAATGACGGCCAGATCCTGGACGTGCTGGACGTCGCGCGCAGCCATGACGCGATGGCGATGATCCACGCCGAGAACGCCGACTGCATCGAGTGGCTGACGCGGCGGCTGGAAGCCAGCGGGCGCACGGCGCCACGCTTTCATGCGCATTCGCGGCCGATGCTGGTCGAGCGCGAGGCAACGCACCGCGCCATCGCGCTGTCGGAACTCGTCGACGTGCCGATCATGATCGTGCACGTGTCGGGCAAGGAGGCCGTGGAGCAGATCCGCTGGGCGCGCTCGCATGGCCTGCATGTCTTCGCGGAGACCTGCCCTCAGTACCTGTTCCTGACGGCGGAGGACCTCGGCATCGACGACAGCTACGGCGGGGCCCGCTGCGTGTGCAGCCCGCCGCCCCGCAACAAGGACAACCAGCAGGTCATCTGGAACGGACTGGCGGACGGCCTGTTCACGATCTTCTCGTCCGACCATGCGCCGTTTCGCTACGACGCGCCGGAGGGCAAGAAGCCCGGTGGCAAGGAGGTCGAGTTCCGCCACATTCCCAACGGGATTCCCGGCATCGAGACGCGCCTTCCGCTGCTGTTCTCGCATGGCGTGCTCGATGGGCGCATCACGATCAACCGCTTCGTCGAACTCACTTCGACGAACCCTGCCAAGGCCTACGGATTGCATCCGCGCAAGGGAACGATCGCCATCGGCGCGGACGCCGACTTGGTGGTGTGGGGCGCGACGTCGCGGCAGGTGCGCAACGCCGACCTGCACCACGCCGTGGACTACACGCCTTACGAGGGCATCGACGTGAAGGCATGGCCGGCATTGACGCTCGCACGCGGCGAAGTCGTGTGGGACGGCCAGACATTCCATCCGCGCGCCGGACGCGGAGAGTTCCTGCGCCGCGGCAGGCCCACCCTGCTGCCCGCAGCGAGAGAGCGAGGCACGCCATGAAGATCCTGCTGATCAATCCCAACACGTCCCAGAGCGTCTCCGACCTCATCGAGGCCGAGGCCCGGCGTGCCGCTGCGCCGGGCACGCAGGTGAGCGTGCTCACGGCACCGTTCGGCGTGGCGTACATCGAGACGCGATTCGAGTCGCTCATCGGGGCCTATGCCACCGCCACGCTCGCCGCCGAGCACTGCGATCGGCACGACGCCATCGTGGTGGCGGCCTTCGGCGATCCGGGCATCGACGGGTTGCGCGAGGTGCTGGACATTCCGGTAGTCGGCTTGACCGAGGCCGCACTCATGAGCGCCTGCCTGCTCGGCAAGCGCTTCTCGATCGTGGCGATCTCGCACCGCATCACCGCTTGGTACCGCGAATGCGTCGCGGCCAACGGCCTGAGCGAAAGGCTGGCCAGCATCCGCAACCTCGACAACCCGCTGAAGGACATCGGCCGCGTGCAGGAGGACCACACTGCGCGGCTGGAGGCGCTGTGCCTTTCGGCCGTGCAGGACGACGGAGCGGACGCGATCATCATTGCCGGCGCGCCGCTGGCGGGGCTGGCCCGATCCATCCGTGACCGCATTCCTGTTCCGGTGGTCGATGGCGTGTCGAGCGCCGTATGCCATGCGCAGACGCTGGTGTCGCTTGGCACGCTGCCGGCCCGGCAGGGCAGCTTCGCGCCGCCGCCGATCAAGCCGAACCATGGACTGCCCGAGGGCATTGCGCGGCTGCTCGCGCGCGACCGCACGCAGAGGTGACGCGCCGTCGCTAAGATCGCAGCGCATGCCAAAGAAACTGAGTTCCCCCAAGGAAGCGAGCGGCACGGGCCGCGAGCAGAGCGTCGACGCCATCGCGGAAAAGATCTCCACCGCGATCCTCGAACACCGGCTGGCCCCGGGCACCAAGCTCGGCGAAGACCGGCTGGCCACCATCTTCGGCACCAGCCGTGCCAAGGTGCGCGAGGTGCTTGCGAGACTGGCCCATGAACAGATCGTCGAGCTGGTGCCGCAGCGCGGCGCGCACGTCGCCAAGCCGACCATCGAGCAGGCGCGCGACGTTTTCGAGGCGAGGCGCCTGATCGAGCCCGGCGTGCTGCGCAGGCTGATCGGCACGATCGACGATTTCAAGATGCAGCGCCTGCGCAGGCACCTCGAACTCGAGGCCGACGCCCGTCAGCGCAACGATGCGCGCGCCGTGGTGCGCCTTTCAGGCGAGTTCCACTTGTTGCTGGCCGAGCTGGCTGGCAATTCCGCGCTGGCGCGGACCATGCGCGAGCTGTCGACGCTGACTTGCCTGATCATTTCGTTGTATGACGCACCGACTGCGACCAGTTGCCGTGCGGACGAGCATGAAGAGATCGTCGACGCGATCAAGCGGAGCGACTCCAAGCGGGCAGAGACGCTCATGCTCCACCATCTGGATCACATCCAGGAAAGCCTCAAACTCGACGCGGGAAGCGATGAGGCGGATCTCGAAAGCATCCTCGGAGACTCGCTGTCTACCTGACGCACTGGACGATGGTGAACTCCACCCGCCGGTCGAGCGCATCGACGACGTCATCGGTGCCGCTCCCGACCAGGTTCTGTCGCGACCCGAGTCCCTTGGCAAAGGTTCGGTCCGACAGCTCGGCAGACTCGGCAGTGAGCCGCTGCCTGATGTATTGCGCCCGACGGAGGGATAGCGAATCGTTCACGCCCTCCGATCCCGTCTTGCTCGAGTGGCCGGCAATGTCCATGCAGACGCGCGCGTCGCTGGCCTGCCTGGCGATCTGGCGCAGCCACATGCGATAGGCACTCGTCACCTTGGGGTCCGACCAGAAATCGGTGCTTCCAGGGTTGAACAGGAACTTCACGCCCAACTGGTTGTGGGCAATGCCGTAGGCCACCAGGCGCCCGAAGGCTTCCTCCGCTTCCGCCGACTGTCCGAGCTTGAGCGTGGTGAGGTAGATACCGGTGAGCACCCGGATCTGCTCTCCGCCCGGCGCCGACGCGGCGCGCCGATACTGGGCGAGCGCCTCGCGATATCGTCCTGCGTTGTAGAGCTGGGTGGCGTCGTTCAGCACGGTCGCCGTCGTGATGTGCGCGAGGTAGGTCGGGTCTGCCTTGTCGCCGCGCGCTGCGCTGCTGGTACGCACAAGCCCGTCGGTCACCTCGTCTTTCACCAGCACGGGGCTGTCTCGGTAGTAGGCCAGCGGGCTCATGTCGACATCGTCCTTGCGCGCAAGCGTGGATGCCTGGGCCACGACGTTGCCCGACTTCAGGTCGACGAGCGCGAGGTTGATGCGGACACCCGCTTCCTGCCGCGCCAGCGTGCTGGCCAGGAGGTACTGGGCTCGCGAGAGGGTGGCTGCTTTGAATGGCAGGATCTCGACCTGCTTGAAGTTTGCGCTGATGTGGGCAGCGATGGCCCGATCGAGGCGCTGCGTGCCGACCGTCTGCTGGCCGCTACCGGCATCCAGTGCCGGGTCGAACACGATGACGTTCTTGGGCGGCGTCGGATTCGCCTGCTGCAGCAGGGCGTCGGTGGCGGTGGCGATCGCCTGGTCGAAGGGCTGGACCGTGTCGTTGCGGTAGAACGTCGCGCAGCCCGTCAGGCCTACTGCGAAGAGCGCACTCAAGAAAAAGCGGAGGAAATGGATGTACCGAGGGGTTGGAACGAGGCGGTCTACTTGCATCGAGTCTTCTGAAAGGCGGCTTCTTCTGGATTGAGGGGTTCCAGAGAAGACTTCAGAACGAGGTCGCTGCACCTCGGAGGTCGGCCTGTTTGGGTGTAGGACGACACGGTTTCCGGTTGTTCGGAAACCGTGCGTTTTTTCTCGGATGCGCTGGTTGCGACGTCGATGGGCGCGATTGGAGGCCGCGGCGCTGTGGGGGCCTTGCGGATGGCGCGTGGGGATGGCGCGGCGACCGAGGGCCGCGCAATGGGCGGCGCCCCCGGATCTTCCTTCACGATGGCGCGTGCCGGCTCGGCCGAAGAGGGCGGTGCAATGGCGGGGGCCGTCGCGGCGCGCGCTTCTACCGGGCTCGCCGGCACTTCTCGCGCTTGCTCGACGACAACGTTTGGCGAGGCTGTTGAAGCTGGAACTGCTGCCGTCGTCGACAGTTCGGATCGGGCCGGCTCCCGCATGCCCATCCACGTAGCGCCGCCAGCGATGAACAGCACGGCCACGAGCACGGCGTAGCGCATCGGGCGCGGACGCGCGGAAGCTTGATCCACGGCTCGCGCCGGCGTCGTTGGCGCGTTTACAGCCGAGCTGTCGAGGTCCTGCGACGCGCGCACCGACTCGGCGGCGACTGCGACGTCCATGGATTCGCCAATGTCATCGGGATCGCGGTCGAGCATCGCCCGAAACGCGGCCACGTCCTGGGGGCGTGACTCGGGCCGGACCTCCAGCGCGGCATCCATCGCGGCCAGGAACCCGGCGCTGTATTGCCCCGCATGGGCGAGCGACAGCGGTTGCAGCGGGTCGTTGACCACGCGCACTACCGAGGCGATCGGCGGTCGGCCGGTGATTGCGTAGTGCACCACGGCTGCGAGCGCGTACAGATCGGTCCAGGCTCCCTGGAGCATGGTTCCTCCGTACTGCTCCACGGGCGCGAAGCCGGGTTTGAGCATGGTGGTCAGCACTTGCGTTCGATCGTTGATCACGTGCCGCGCAGCGCCAAAGTCCAGGAGCAGCGGGCCGCTGGCAGTCAGCAGGATGTTGTCCGGAGAGATGTCCCGGTGGTAGCACTGCTCGCCGTGCATGACGGTCAGCGCGTCCAGCAACGGATCGAGCCACGCGCGCAAAAGCGCTTCGGGTGCCCGCGATCCGAGCTGCGACAGTGCGGTCTTGAGCGTGGGGCCTTCGTAGTAAGGCATCGCCATGTAGGCCGTGCCGTTGGCTTCCCAGTACCGAAACACCTTCACGAGCGCCGGATGATCGAACTTCGCCAGGAGGCGGGCTTCGTTGACGAAACTCCTGAGTCCTGCATCGAAGGTTTCGCGGTACTGCTCGGACCGCATCGATACCTCCATCGAGACGACCCCGCGCACGGCGAGCGACGATGGCATGTACTCCTTGATCGCCACATGACGCTCGAGGGCGAGGTCCCACGCGAGGTAGACGATGCCGAATCCGCCTTCGCCGATCTGCTGAAGGATCCGGAACCCTTCGATCTCGGTGCCTTCGGGCAGTGCGTGGATGGCGTCAGGGCGACCGGCGTGCGCATCGCCGGCGGTGGCGCTTCGTGACTGCTGCTCGGTCTTGATGTAGGGGGCGCCAGTCTCCGCGAAAGGTTGCTCTTCGGGCTCCGCGTCCGCAAAGGAAAGGGCGGTGACGCAATGCTTGCAAAACTTGGCTGCGGGGCGATTTGCCGTGCCGCAGGCCGGACAGATTGCCGCCATCAACTGTGCTCCTGGAAAGACGCTCGAACCGTTTTGCCTGAAAAAGGCACTGTACGCGCGCGGCCGTCGCGGCTTGAATTCGATCAGTACGTAGCGTGATGGAAGTCGCGAAAGCTCTCCTTCCTCGACCTCGGCAAGATGTCCATGTGCAGCGACTCGGGACAATCGCCTGCATGAATGACCTCCATGACGAAACCAGTCCGGGAAGACCTGACACCTCATCCGAAACGAAGGCGCGCCTCGAGCGTGCGTTGAAGGAACTGGATCTGATACTCGGCAGCGCGGAAGAGCGAGCCGCAGTGCCTTACTACGGCCCGACGCTGCTGGCATCGATGAGCGCGATGGATCAATCGATGGCCTTGCACGCCGAGCGGGCGCGGTACGAGAAGGATCCGGAGGTCTCTGCAATGCACTTCTGCATCACCTCGGCCATCGCGTTGCTGGAGGTGAGCCAGGCGCTGCTCAACAAGGCGGCGGACCCGACGCCACAGGAGCGCGAGCGCCAATGGAAGACGCTCGTTGCATACACGAAGACGGCAGGGCGATCCGCCTATCGCGCGGCTTCGATTCTGACTGACAACATTCCCGCGCACTGAGAGCGCGGGGCGAACGCCCATCCGGGCGCGCCGCCTTCGTCTGGTTTTCGAGTGCGCGGTGTAGGACCTCTCCGTCCTGTTGCGCAGGTTTCGCCTGAAAGATGCGCGTTGCGTGAACCGTCATATTCACCGCTTTGCATCATCGGGAAACCATGGCCTCGTCCCTTCTTGAGCGGCTGCGCAGCAACCTGACGGCGCTGATTCGCCGCCTGGTTCATTCTCATCAATCCGAATCTGCCTCGACGGATCTTCCTGCCTCGACCAGTTCGCGCCCTGTCCCCCCTGTGGCGGCAACGGGCAGCAAATCGATGCGCTCGCCTGAACAGGTGAGAGCAGACCTCGCGCGGCTTCGCGCCACGTCCGGTGAGCGGCACGCGCCGGCTTCGATCAAGCGGCAGGAGTCCTTTGACGACTCTGTCTTCGCCAATTTCGTTGCCACGCCGGCTGTGCCTGCACCGACGCCGGAAGGGCTCGATGAGTATCCCAAGACCGTGCTGGTGCCTCGCGCCGCGACCCCGAAGAAGTCGACGCGGTGACTCGGTTCGGCGTGGGGGGTCATCCCCATCGGCCGTGATGGGCGTGTTGTAAGCGTGCCTTGATCTCCAACTTCCCGCGGGTGGACGGTCGCTGCATCGTCAATTGATAATGACTGGATGTCCCAGTGCACCCTGCGCATCAAGACCCGGAAGACCTCCCAAGCGCTGCCCTTTACAGCCTCTTCGTCGCGAGTGCTTGTGCTCTTCACATTGGCGCTGGCACTGTCGGGCTGCACCGACGCACTGTTGATGTCCCGGGACGTGGTGTAAGTCTTCGATCATTCGCTGCACGGCAAGGCGCGTAGGGCGTAGCCCGAAGCGCCTTGCCGTGCAGCGGCCGCTCTCTTCGGGGTGGTCATCGTGAAGTCCGGATAAGTTTGAGGTGCGACCCACCAAACCTGTCCTTAAAGGAAATCACGATGACCAACCCAACTATGGCATTGGCCGAGCTCGCTGAGAAGGGAGCCGATGTCGACGTCCTGCGCCAGATGGTGCAGTTCATGGCTCAGCGCCTGATGGAGCTCGATGTCGAAGGCCGCTGCGGCGCTGCGTACGACGAGAAGAATCCCGAACGCCTCAACAGCCGTAACGGCTACCGCGAGCGAACCTGGGACACCAGAGCCGGCAGCGTCGAACTGAAGATCCCCAAGCTGCGCCAGGGCAGCTACTTCCCCGAGTTCCTGGAGCCTCGGCGCACCGCCGAGAAGGCGCTCACCGCCGTCATCCAGGAAGCCTACGTGCAAGGCATCTCCACCCGTTCAGTGGACGATCTGGTCAAGGCGCTGGGCATGACGGGCGTCTCCAAGAGCCAGGTCAGCCGCCTGTGCGGCGAACTCGACGAGCGCGTCAACGCCTTCCTCGGGCGCCAGATCGAGGGCGACTGGCCCTACCTATGGATCGATGCCACCTACGTGAAGACGCGCGAGGCCGGGCGCATTGTGAGCGTAGCCGTCATAGTGGCGGTCGGCGTGAACACCGACGGACAGCGCGAAGTGCTGGGTTTGAAGGTCGGCGCGTCTGAAGCCGAGCCGTTCTGGACCGAGTTCCTGCGCAGCCTGAACCGTCGAGGCCTGCGCGGTGTGAAGCTCGTGATCAGCGACAGCCACGAAGGCATCAAGGCGGCCGCTGCGAAGGTCCTGAAGGCCACCTGGCAGCGTTGCCGAGTCCATTACGCCGACCTCCGGGTTATGCCGACATGGCGTCGCCCACCGAGCCCGTGGGCGGCGAAGCCGCAGTTGAGGTCGGCATAGTCAGAGTGCCTGCAAGAAGCTCATCAGCGCGTC
>NZ_JBPJZT010000024.1:0-61726 GCF_051216375.1 Variovorax glacialis
GTATCCAGCAGAGGGTCCCCCACTCTTGCTGAGATTGAACGGCTGTTGCCGCCTTCGGCGCCACCTCAACTCCAGTCTTCTGATCCCCTTCGGGAGAGAGGCATCCATAGCATCTCCCATCAAGTCGATGGGCCTCCTAGGATGCGCGTTGGGGCGCGGCAGCCAAAGCCCCGCCTTGTAACGCGCGTACTTTCGGTCGACTTGCGTTGTAGGAAGGCTCCTACTAATGTCGGGCCTGGTTTCTCCCGGGCGGCATCAAGGACCGACCCCCTTAAGGCCCGCCTCGTGCGGGCCTTTTTTTCGCAGGCTCCTTCTATGCCACGCGACGCTCATCCCGAACGGTGTCGCCGCCCGACCGGAGGATCTTCACGGAGCAGGCGTCGGCCATCGCCGGGACCGGGACCGGGGGCGCTGCCTCGACGAACTTCATGACCTGATCGCGGAACCACATGTGGGCGGCGTGGCGATGGGTGCGGTCGTGCCAGAAGAGGCAGACCTCGAACTCGAAGGCGTCGAAGGGCATCGCAATTTCGTCGGGCGCGTAGCGATCTCGGTAGCGCATGGCGAGCGACCGCGGCATCAGCGCCACCATGTTCGATTGCCCCACGAGATGCGGTGCGGTGAGGTAGTTTGGCGTCACGAAGCGCCTATTGCGCCGCAATCCGCGCGCCTCCAGCGCAACATCCACGGCTTCGCCGAAGCAGTTCGTCGAATTTGGCACGATCGCCACGTGTTCGAGATCGGCGAACTCTTCCACCGACAGCTTCCGGCCGATTGCCCAGTGCCCGACGTGCGCGACGCAGACGATGCGATCGCGGAAGAGCGGCCGATACCGCAGTTCGTGCAGCGATGTCGGCAGAGGTCCGATGTAGAAGTCGACTTCGCCAGCCTCGAGCACCTGGCTGACCTGCGCCGGACTGATCGGGTGCCTCAGGGACATCCCGATGCCCGGATAGTCGGCGCCGAAACGCTGCACCAGACGATCGACGAAAAGGCATTCCAGGTAGTCCGACGCCACCATGCTGAAAACGTGCTGCGTACGCTTCGGATCGAAGGCGACCGCATGGCCGAGCAGCTGATCCATCTCCCGCAGGATCCGCCCCGCGAACTCGCGCATGTGGATCGCCTTGGCGCTCGGAATCAGTCCGCCGGAGCCCTTCACCAGAACGGGATCCGACGTGATCACGCGCAGCTGGCTCATCGCCCGGCTCATCGCGGGCTGGCTGATGGACAGAGCTGCCGCGGCGCGAGAGACCTGCGAATGATCGACGAGAGCGACCAGGCACTTCAACAGGTAGAGATTCAATTCGCTCGTGGCGTTGACTTGCTGCATGGCGTTCACCTCATCTCGCAGTTCCAATGCGCCCGAACCAGTCCTCGACGTAGATCAAGACGGCTGCAAACAGACAGCGGGCAAACGGGGCATGGGGGGTAGTGCCAAACATCTAGGAGCTTGCTGGAGTGGTCATGGCTCCACTATCGACCGCGGGCTCGATACCGTCCAATGGATTCCCGGAATCAGGTCATCACTGATATCGATGGCGGGGCATTCCTTCCCGAGAACGATTCGACGATGAGGTCCTTGAGCTACCGGGCGCAAGTCCAGCCGCTGGCTTGAGGGTCATTCGCGAGGTCGGCGCTTGTCTGCCGATCGGGCGTGTCACCCAGGCGATTTTTCTTCCGCGAACATCTCGATGATGAGATTCCTTAGCCATTGATGGGCGGGGTCGGCGTCATTGCGACGGTGCCAGATCAAGTTGACTTGCTTCGTGGGTATGGGAATCGGCAGGTCGCGCTCGCAGACCCGAGATGCATAGCTGCCGAGATCCACGATTGGAATGGGCACTGTGGCGACAAGGTCTGATTCGGCAACGACAGCCGCGATCGGTAGCCAGGAGTTGATAGTGAGCGCGATCTGGCGACGCACACCGCGCGCCTCCAGCACGGTCTCGTAGAGCGGCGAAGCGGAGCCCTGCGTCAGCACATCCATGTGACGGGCCTGGAGGTAGCGTTTCAGCGTGAGCTTTCCGCTGGCCAATGGATGTCCCCGTCGCATCAGGCAGCGGAAATTGAAGTGCCAGAGCGCATGAAGCCTCAACACGATGTCTCCGGTGGTAGGGGAGTGCGGTCCGACATACATGTCGAGTCCGCCGCGTTCGAACTGGGCCTCCATACCGACGACCCTGCTTGGGATTGCATCGATCCTCACGCCCGGAGCGACCGTCTCCAGCTTCGATGCGAGGCGCGGCATCATCCAGTACAAAATATAGTCGGCCATGGCGACCCGGAAGCGCCCGCCGTACAGGGATGGATCGAAGCCGCGTGACGAAAGGGCTTCTTCGAGCCCTCGCCAATGAGGTTCGAGTTGTGCCCACGATTCGCGCCCCCGGGCTGTGGGCCGGATGCCAGTGGCAGTCTTTTCGAAGACCGGGTCACCCAGCGTTTCGCGCAATCGCGCCAACGAATTGCTGATGGCAGGCTGCGTGCGACTCAGCTTGACTGCCGCTCGCGTCACGCTGCCTTCGCTCATCAGCGCTTCGTAGACACGCAGCAAATTCAGGTCCAGGGAAGCGAATTGACTGTTCACGGCGACACCACCCCCAAGCGCGGACGATCATCGAGTCACATCAGGCGGTTGCATTCTCTCCTGCAAACGCTTCAACGATGAGGTTTCTGAGCCATCGATGCGCGGAATCAGCCTCGCTGCGGCGGTGCCAGATCAAGTTCATTTTTCTCGCAGGCAGGGGAATCGGAGGGTCGCGCTCGCAGACCCTGGACGCATGGACGCCGAAATCCGCGATGGGCGTGGGCACCGTGGCGACAAGACCCGATTCAGCCACGATGGCCGCGATCGGCATGAAGGTGCTGATAGTGAGTGCGATCTTGCGATGCACGCCGTGCGCCGCCAGCAGGGCGTCGTAGCCGTACGAGGAAGGCGTCAAGCCGTATCCCAGCACCTCGACGTGGCGGGCCTGGAGGTAGCGTTCCAGCGTAAGCTTTCCGCTGGCCAGTGGATTCTTCAGACCGATCACGCACCTGACACCCACCGGCCACAGTGGATGCGTCCTGAAGCCGCTCAGGCCATCTGCCAAGCCGTCGGGGTCTAGTCCGATGGCCAGGTCAACTCCGCCGCGTTCGAACAGCGCATCGAGACCGACGACCGCGTATGGCATGACATCGATCCGCACGCCCGGTGCCATCGTCTGCAGTTTCCGCTCGAGGCGCGGCATCATCCAGAACAACTCATAGTCGGACATGGAGATCAGGAAGCGCCCACGGTATCGCGATGGATCGAAGCCGGCTGAGGAGAACGCTTCCTCGATGCCTCGGCAATGGGGTTCGAGTCGCCGCCACAGCTCGCTTCCGCGCGTGGTCGGCCGAATGCCGGTGGCAGTCGTCTCGAACAGCGGATCACCGAGCGTTTCGCGCAGTCGCGCCAGTGAATTGCTGATGGCAGACTGCGTGCGATTCAGCTTGACCGCCGCGCGCGTTACGTTGCCTTCGCTCATCAAGGCCTCGTAGACACGCAGCAAGTTCAGATCCATCGAATCGAACAGACTACTCACTGGGAACCTCCGTGAAAGCGGACGGGTGGATCTATTGAAGCCAGCTTCCGCAACAATTCACCTGCGAGTCGAGGCCTGCTGCTGTTCAAGGTCGCCTTTCGTGCGCCCCACAGGGCGTTGGGGCCTGGTTTCTCCCGGGCGGCATCAAGGACCGACCCCCTTAAGGCCCGCCTCGTGCGGGCCTTTTTTCGCTGGCTTCTATGCCACGCGACGGCCATCCCGAGCGGTCTCGCCGGACCGGAGGATCTTCACGGAGTTGGCGTCAGCCGACGCACGGACGCGGGGCGCTGCCTCGACGAACTTCATGACCTGATCGCGAAACCACATGTGGCCGGCATGGCGATGGGTGCGGTCGTGCCAGCAAAGACAGACATCGAAATCCGGGACGTCGACCGGCATCGCGATCTCGGCCAGGCCGAAGCGGTCGCGGAAGCGCGTCATCAGGGACAGCGGCAGCAACGCCACCATGTCCGAATCTCCCAGGACATGGGGCGCGGTCAGGTAGTTCGGCGTCAAGTAGCAGCGGTTGCGCTGCACGCGTTGGGCCTCCAGCGCCCGATCGACGCTTTCGCCAAAGGCAGTGACCGTGTTGGGCACGATCACCATGTGTTCGAGCGCGGCGAATTCCCCGGGCGAAAGGCGCCGGCCCACGGCCCAGTGCCCGGCACGCGCCGCGCAGACGATGCGGTCGCGGAAGAGCGGCCGGTAGCGCAGTTCGTGAAGGCATGGCGGCAGCAGGCCGACGCTGAAATCCACCGCGCCGGACTCCAGCTCCATGTTCAACTCCGTGGGATGGATCGGATGGCGCAAGGACAGCTCGATGCTCATCTCCTCGTCGCAGAAGCGCTGCACCAGGCGGTCGATGAAGACGCGTTCCAGGTAGTCCGAGGCCACCACGCGAAAGACCTGGCGCGAGCGCTTCGGATCGAAGGCGACCGCATGGGCCACCAACTGGTCCAACTCCCGGAGAATCCTGCCGGCGCACTCGCGCAACTGGATCGCCTTGGCACTGGGAATGAGTCCGCTGGCACCCTTGACCAGGACCGGATCTGCCGTGATCGCCCGCAACTGGCCCATCGCCCGGCTCATCGCAGGCTGACTCATGGACAACGCCGCCGCGGCACGAGAGACCTGCGAGTGATCGACGAGAGCGACCAGGCACTTCAGCAGGTAAAGATTCAACTCGCTGGTGGCGTTTGCTTGCTGCATGGCATTCACCCGGCGGTTCCGCCGAACAAGACGACCGCAAGCAGACAGGCTGCAAACGGGGCACGTGAGGTCCTGCGATAGAGCCAAGGGTGAAGAGAGTTCATGGCCGCACTATCGAGCCCGGACCCGATACCGTCCAATGGATTCGCGGAATCGGGCCATCACTGACTTCAATGATCCGTCGCGATCGCGTAGGTCGTCACAACCCTGACGGGCGTGTGTCGCGCTAGGCGGGTGCATTCATTCCCGAGAACGATTCCACGATGAGGTCCTTGAGCCACTGATGCGCGCGATGCCCCTCGCTGCGAGCGTGCCAGATCACGCGGAGTTGGCGCTCGGGTAGCGCGATCGGAAGGTCGCGCTCGCAAAGCCTGGGCGCATAGTCCCCGAGATCCAGAACCGGCGCAGGCACCACGGCGACAAGATCCGACCCAGCCAGGATGGGCAGAACCGGAGCAAAGCCGTTGATGGTGAGCATGATGCGGCGACCCGCGCCGAGCTCTGCCAGGCGCCCCGCACGCAGCACATTCGGCATGCCGGGCAGCATCACCTCCAGGTGGCGGGCCTGGAGATAGCGCTCCAGCGTGAGTTTTCCGCGCGCAAGCGGATGCTGCCGACGCATCAGGCAGCGGTGGCGAACGGGCCAGAGCGCGCGCATTTTCAACCCGGTCAATGTCATGGCTTCGTCGTCGGAGTGCATCCCGACAGCCATGTCCATCCCGCCGCGTTCGAATTGCGCTGCCAGGTCGAAGTCCGAATAGGGTACGACCTCGATCGTCAGGCCCGGAGCCAGCGTCTGCAACTCGTGTGACAGGCGCGGCATGACGAACGCCACCGTGTAGTCGGACATGGCGATCAGGATGCGCCCGTCGTAGTGGGTCGCGTCGAAGCTTGTCGGCGAAAGGGCTTGCGCGAGACCTCGATAGTGGGGTTCCAGCCGCTCCCACAATTCGCGTCCGCGCACCGTCGGCCGGATGCCTGTCGCAGTCTTCTCGAACAGCGGATCACCCAGCATTTCCCGCAGCCGCGCCAGCGAATTGCTGATGGCAGGCTGGGTGCGGTTCAGCTTGATCGCCGCGCGCGTCACGTTGCCTTCGCTTATCAAGGCCTCGTAGACACGGAGCAAATTCAAGTCCAGGGAATCAACAGGATGGTTCACGGCAAAGCCCGCGGCGAGCACAGACACCTATTCATCAGGCAGGCATGCTCGTGTCTTCAAACAAGTCGACGATGCAGTTCCTGAGCCACCGATGGGCGGAACTGCGCTCCTGGCGGCTGTGCCAGATCAGATTGATCTGACGACCCGCGAGCGGAATCGGAAGCTCGCGCTCGCAAACCCTGGACGCGTAATGGCCGAGATCCGCAACTGGCGCCTGCAAGATGGCGACAAGGTCCGATTCGGCAACGATGGCAGGGATCGGCAAGTGGTCGTTGACGGTGAGCGCGACGCGGCGACGTACGCCATGGGCTGCCAGCAGGGTGTCGTAAATCGGCCCGGGCATGCCGGGCAGCAGGACATCCATGTGGCGGGCCTGAAGAAAGCGTTCCAGCGTGAGTACCCCTGTGGCCAGCGGATGGTCCCGGCGCATCAGGCAGCAGTATTCGACAGGCCAGAGTGCATGCAACCTGAGGCCGCGCACGACGTCTGCCGAATCGCCGGGGCGCGTTCCCACGGCCATGTCGAGACCGCCCCGTTCAAACAGCCACTCCAGTTCGGTGCGGGTAAACGGTATGACGTCGATGCTCATGCCTGGGGCTTGCGTCTGCAGAACCGGCAGGAGGCGCGGCATGAGGCGCACCAGTGCGTAGTCGGTCGTCGAGACGAGGAAGCGCCCCTCGTACCGGAACGCATCGAAGCCGTCTGGCGAGAGCGCTTCCTCGATGCCTCGGCAGTGAGGTTCGAGCTGCGCCCAGAGTTCGCGCCCGCGTACGGTCGGCCGTACGCCGGTGGCAGTCGTGTCGAACAGCGGATCACCCAGCATTTCGCGCAGTCGCGCCAGCGAATTGCTGATGGCCGGCTGCGTGCGGTTCAGCTTGATTGCCGCCCGCGTTACGTTGCCTTCGCTCATCAAGGCCTCGTAGACACGCAGCAAGTTCAGATCCATCGAATCGAACAGACTACTCACTGGGAACCCCCGTGGAAGCGGACGGGTGGATTCTATTGACAAGCCAGCTTCCGCAACTCTATTCACCTGCGAGTCGAGGCCTGCAGCTGTTCAAGGTCGCCTTTCGCGCGCCCACAATGTCGTCCTTGCGGAGAAGGACACCCCGACATGGCCACGTTCGAATGGATCATCGTGCTGCTGCTCGGCGCAGCACTGCTGGCGGCGCTGGCGCGCAGGGTCGGCGCGCCCTATCCGACCTTCCTCGCGCTCGGCGGCACGCTGCTCGCCTTCGTGCCCGACAGCCCGAACTGGACGCTCGACCCGCATCTCGCCCTGACGCTCTTCGTCGCACCGGTGCTGGTCGATGCCGCCTACGACACCTCCCTGCGCGACCTGCGGGCCAACTGGAGGCCGGTCGCCGGCCTCGTCATCGCGGCGGTCGGCACCACGGTGCTGGCGGTCGCCTTCACCGCCCGCTGGCTGGTGCCCGGGATGCCATGGCCGGTCGCGATCGCGCTCGGCGCCATCGTCGCCCCGCCCGATGCCGCGGCCGCGACCGCGGTGATGCGCCAGGTAAAGCTGCCGCACAAGCTGCTGAAGATCCTCGAAGGCGAAAGCCTCCTGAATGATGCGAGCGCCTTGCTGGTCTACCGGCTCGCCATCATGAGCATGATGGCCGGGCACCTCGGCTTCGGCAGCTTCGCGCCGGTGTTCCTGCTGACCGTGTTCGGCAGCGTGGCGGCCGGCATTGCCTGCGCCCATGTGCTGGGCCCGCTGGCCACCCGCATCGGCGATGTGCCGATCTCGCTGATCGTGATGTTCGCCCTCACCTTCGGCGTGTGGATCGCTGCCGAGGCGATCGGGCTCTCGGGCATCCTCACCCTCGTCGCCTATGCGATGACGGTCGCCCGGCGCGGCACGCAGATGCCGGCGCGGATGCGCGTTCCGATCTTCGCCGTGTGGGAGACCGTCGTCTTCGTGCTGAACGCCTTTGCGTTCGTGCTGATCGGCATGCAGCTGCGGCCGATCTGGACGCGGCTCGAAGCCAGCGGCGGACAGGCCCATGCGCTGACCACGGCGGCGGTCGTCCTGGCCGTGACCATCCTTGCGCGCTTCCTGTGGGTGATGATCTATCAGGCGATGAAGCGTCGCCGGTTGGCAAGAGCCGGCGACGAAGCGCACTCGAAGCCGACGCTCGGCAGCGGCATCGTGCTGTCCTGGGCCGGAATGCGCGGCATCGTCACGCTCGCCGCGGCCTTCGCCATTCCCGAGACGCTGTCCGACGGTACGCCCTTCCCGTTCCGCGACCTGATCCTGCTCTGCGCCTTTGCGGTGGTGCTCGGCACGCTGGTGCTGCAGGGGCTGACGATGGCGCCGCTGATCCGCGCCATGGGCCTGACCGATGACGACCCGGTCGGCCGGGAGATCCGCCTGGGCCGCACGCACGCGTACGGCGCGCTTCTCGATGCGATCAAGGACGACGACACGCTGCCGGCGAAACTGCTGCGCAAGGAGTACGGCGCCGTGGTCGAACTGAACACCGGCCATACGCCCGAGGGGCGGGTCGACGAAGTGCCGGGCGGACCGCTTCGCCGGCATGCGATCACCGTGGCGCGCCAGCGCGCGTTCGAGCTGCGCCGCGACGACGTGATCGGCGACGACGCCTACCGCGTGCTCGTGCAGGAACTCGACTGGGCGGAACTGAGCGCCGGGGGTGGCCGGCCCGATTGAGCGGGCAAGCCCGCCGTGCGGTCAGTACTGGAGCTTCGGATACCAGTCCGTGCCGCGCCCGCCCGGCGTCAGGTCGAGGATCAACCAGAGCGGGGCGATGTCCGGCGCGCCGCGCGGATCCTGGCCGGGGTCGGCCATCTCGCCCGTCATCTCGCCCGCCCAGAACAGGCGGACCTTGTCGCCATCGCGCTTGAACACGATCAGCGCCGGGTATTCGCTTCCGTCCGGCTGCAGCACGCCGATGTCCTTCGCGTAGTCGTCGCCGACGGTCTGCACAAAATTTAGATCGCGCCAGCCGCGTTCCTGCGCGAAGGCGTACTGCCGCCCGACCGGCGAGCGCCCCAGCACCTTGAGCGCCACGCGCTGCTTGATGTCGGCCGCGTTGCCGTTCAGCGCGCCGAGCAGGTTGGTGCACATCGGACACGGCCGCTCACGTTGCGGGCCGTACATCCAGAAGTAGGTGACCAGCGTGTCCTTGTCCCCGAAGAGATCGACCAGCCCCGTGTCGAAACCCTGCTCGTCCTTGAAGCGGTAGTCCTTCTCGATCACGGGACCGGGCGGCAGCGCCTGGCGCTGCTCGACCATGCGCGTCATATGGCGCCGAAACTCGATCTCTTCCGCCAGCAGCGCCTGCCGCGCAGCAGCGTACTCGGCCGACGCGCCTGGGAATGGCCTCTTCGCCTTTTTCGCCAGTTCGGCGGCCGGGGTCAGTGTCTGCTTCATGCCGTTGCTCCTTTGCCTTGCGACTGGAGTATGGAAAACAACTGCGGATTTCCCAAGAAGACATTGATGAGTTTTCCGCGTCGGACGTTCACTACAAGGCGTCGCCGCATTCGCGAAAACTTACATTTGCGCACCCCGGAAACGCCCACGCGGGCTGCGATCCGCGCGCAAACTGTTCGCCCCTCAATCCACAGGAGACGCGCCATGGGAACCCCGACCGAGATCGCAAGGCAAGGCTATGCAGCATTCGGCAAGCGCGATATTCCGGCGCTGCTCGAACTGTTGGCGGATGACGTCGAATGGCGCTTCTTCGGCAGCCCCGCAACCGGCACACCCTATGGCGGTACCTGCAAGGGCAAGCAGCAGGTCGCCGAATTCTTCGGCACGCTGGGCAAGGCCGACGAGATCCTCGAGTTCGAGCCCCGCGAGTTCCTCGAGGGCCCTAACCATGTGACGGTCCTGGGCCGCATCAAGGGCCGGGCGCTGCCGGATGGCAAGGTCCATGAATCCGAATGGGTCCAGGTCTTCAGCTGGAAAGACGGCAGCACCAAGATCAGCCGCTGGATCGGAACGGGCGACACCGCCGCAAGGCTCAACGCGAAGTAGACAATGGCTGGATGAACAAACGACGCTTCCTGGGCACGGCAACGATCGCCGGACTGTGGCCCGCAGTCGACGCACTGGCTGCGGACCCGGCCCGCAAGGGCCCGGGCCTCCTTACGGTCAGCGGGGCCATCGGCAAGTCGAACCGGGGCCCGGTCGATCCGGCGCTCGACCAGTTGCTGGTCAAGCACGGTGTCAAGTTCGACAAGGCCTACGTGTTCGACTCCGACGCTTTGCTGCGCCTCCCCGCCACCGGCATCAAGGCCACCCTGGAGTACGACGCCAGGATGCACGCACTCGCCGGCCCGCTGTTGACCAGCGTGCTGGAGGCGGCGGGCATCCCCCCGACCAGCGAAGTGACGATCGCCCTCCGCGCAGTTGACGGCTACGTCGTGCCGCTGAGCATGGCGAACGCGCGCGCGTACCGGATGATCGTGGCCACCGAGATCGACGGCACGCCGCTGGCGCTGGGCGGCCTGGGTCCGCAGTGGGCGATCTACGAGGCCGACACGCTTGCCGCCTTCAAGGACAAGCCGCTCAAGGAGCGCTTCGCGCTGTGCCCCTGGGGCCTGTACAGCATCGAAGTCACGCGCAGCTGAGCGATGGACAAGCCAACCGGCCTCAAGACGGGCCTGACCAGCTACGGCGACCAGGGTTTCTCCCTCTTCCTGCGCAAGGCCTTCATCAAGGGCGCGGGCTACACCGACAGCGCACTCGACCGGCCCGTGGTGGGCATCGCCAACACAGGCAGCGCCTACAACCCCTGCCACGGAAACGCGCCCCAGCTCATCGAGGCCGTCAAGCGCGGCGTGATGCTGGCCGGCGGCTTGCCCATGGAGTTCCCGACCATCTCCATCCACGAGAGCTTCGCCGCGCCGACCAGCATGTACCTGCGCAACCTCATGTCGATGGACACCGAGGAAATGGTGCGCGGCCAGCCGATGGACGCCGTGGTGCTCATCGGCGGCTGCGACAAGACCGTGCCCGCGCAGCTGATGGGTGCGGCGTCGGCGGGCATCCCCTCGATCCAGCTCATCACCGGATCGATGCTGACCGGCAGCCACCGCAGCGAGCGGGTCGGTGCCTGCACCGACTGCCGCCGCTACTGGGGCCGGTTTCGCGCCAGCGAGATCGACGAGGACGAAGTCGCCGAGGTGAACAACCAGCTCGTCGCCAGCGTCGGCACCTGTTCGGTGATGGGCACGGCCAGCACCATGGCCTGTATCGCCGAGGCGCTGGGCATGACGATGCCGGGCGGCGCATCGCCGCCGGCCGTCACGGCCGACCGCATTCGCATCGCCGAACAGACCGGAACGCAGGCCGTGCAGATGGCGCGCGACGGCCTGACCATCGACAAGGTGCTGACACCCGCCGCCTTCGAGAACGCCATGCGCGTGCTCCTCGCGATCGGCGGATCGACCAACGGCATCGTGCACCTGACGGCCATTGCGGGGCGGATGGGCCTGGAGATCGACCTCGCCGCACTCGACCGCATGGGCCGCGACACACCGGTGCTGCTCGACCTCAAGCCGTCCGGCCAGCACTACATGGAGGACTTCCATCATGCGGGCGGCATGGCGACGCTCCTGCGCGAACTCAAGCCGCTGTTGCGCCTCGACGCGATGACGGTGACCGGCCGCACCCTCGGCGAGGAGATCGAACGTAGCGGCGCCGGCTTTGCGCAGGACGTCGTCCGGCCCATTGCGAACCCCATCTATCCGCAGGGCGGCATCGCGGTGCTGCGCGGCAACCTGGCGCCGGGTGGCGCCATCATCAAGCAGTCCGCGGCGGACCCTCGACTCATGGAGCATGAAGGCCGCGCGGTCGTGTTCGAGAACGTCGAGGACCTGGCGAATCGCATCGACAGCGACGACCTGGATGTCATCGCGGAGGACATGCTGGTGCTGAAGAACATCGGTCCCAAGGGCGCGCCCGGCATGCCGGAGGCGGGCTACATCCCCATTCCGCGCAAGCTGGCACGCGCGGGGGTGAAGGACATCGTGCGCATCTCGGACGGGCGCATGAGCGGAACCGCGTTCGGGACCATCGTGCTGCACGTGACGCCGGAGTCGGCCGTGGGCGGGCCGCTCGCCCACGTGCGCAATGGCGATCGAATCCGGCTGAGCGTGCGGGATCGGGAGATCGCGTTGCTGGTGCCGGACGAGGAACTGGCGCGACGCGCAGAAGCAGCACCTGTCATCACGCCGACCGCCGAGCGGGGGTATCGAAAGCTGTTCCTGGAGACTGTCATGCAGGCGGACAAGGGTGTCGACTTCGATTTCCTGCGGGCGGCCAAGGTGGTCGGGAAGGTGCCCGAATAGAAGCAATTCCACCTCTTGATTCGAGCCGCATCGAAGCGCCAAATGGTGAGCCGCGCCGCCTGCCTGGAAGCCTGTCGAGCACGCCGGCGTGAAAGGGAGGCCATCGTGAAGCGCCGAAACCTGATCACCGCTGCCCTGTCTGCGCCCCAACTCCTGATTGCAGGTTGCGCCAGCCCGACCTCACCCGGCGCTACCGGAAGCCCCAACCCTGCGCAGGCGCAGGTCACGGTGCTCTACGACGCATTCGGCCGCAATCCGGCGTTGCAGAGGGACTGGGGCTACGCCGCATTGGTCGAAGTCGGCGGCAAGCGGATCCTTTTCGATACCGGCAACAACGCCGACGTCCTGGCGAAGAACGTGGTAGCCATGAAAGCCGATCTCACGAAGCTCGACTTCGTCGTGATGTCGCATCGGCATGGCGACCACATGGGCGGCATGAGCTATCTGTTCGGCGTCAACCCGAAGGTCAGGATCTACGCGCCGAAGGAAGGCTTCGGTGTCTACGGCTCCGACCTGCCGAGCGCGTTCTACCGAAAGGACGACGCCCTGCCGCCCGAGCAGCGCTACTTCGAAGGGAGGCCGCCCGAGGTGATGCGCTTCGGCAGCGCATGGCCGCAGGCCAACATCGTGCTGGTAGACAAGCCCACGATGATCGCGCCGGACATCCATCTGATCTCTCTGGTGTCCGACAAGCCCGGCACGCTCGAACTGCGCGAACTCTCGCTGGCGCTGGAGACACCCGACGGCATGGTGGTCGTGGTCGGCTGTTCGCACACGGGCATCGACAACATCGTCAAGGCCGCTGCGGCGATCCAGCCGAAGGTCCAGTGCGTCGTCGGCGGCCTGCATCTCGTCGTCGCGAAGGACCCGGACATCGAGGCCATCATCACGACGCTGCGCGATACGTACAAGGTCGCCTACGTCGCCCCAGGCCATTGCACGGGCGAACCGACTTTCGGCGCCCTGCGAAAGGCCTTCGGCGAACGCTGCCTCTACGCCGGGCTGGGCAGCACGATCGCGCTGGGTGCCGCACCCCGCACGGTCGGCGAAAGCCAGCCCACCGCGCCGCCGGCGCTGGGCGAGGACGATCTGCGGAGCTACCGGACACTGTGGGCAACGAGCGGCGACCGCCGAGGCCAGCTGTTCGCCGACCTGCAACGAACCACGCCGGGCGGCGCCTATCTTGGGCAATGGCGTCGCAGCATGGCGGGTTGTTGCTGAGGACGTCGATGTGCGTGCGGCACGGCTGTTGGAAGGGACAGTCACCGGCATCGAGGAACCTCCCATGACAGGAGGGCGCCGAAGCAACCTCTACCAGCGCCGGATGACCGTCACTCCAAGCATCGGACGATCGACGGCTCGCGTCTGTGCGCCGACGCACGGTCGGGCCGGGGCCGCAGGAACGTCTGTGCGGTAGCGGACAGATCGCACGCCAAGTGCCTATACTGCAAAGAAGGCGGGCGCGCACGTGCACGCCCCAGGTCATCCTCGAAGCCCACACATCGGAGGTAGCGATGGCCCCTCAGCCCGAACCGAGAACGAATCGCCTGCTGAGCGCCCTCCCCGATGGCGAATGGCAGCGCTGGCTGCCCCAGCTGGAAGCGGTCGAGATGCCGCTGGGCCAAGTGCTGTATGAGTCGGGCACCACGCTGAGCCACGTCTATTTTCCGACCACCGCCATCGTCTCCCTGCTGTACGTCATGGAGAACGGTTCGTCCGCGGAGATTGCCGTGGTCGGCAACGAAGGCATCGTCGGGATCTCGCTGTTCATGGGCGGCGAGTCGACGCCCAGCCGCGCGGTCGTGCAGAGCGCCGGCCAGGGCTTCCGGCTGAAGGCACAGGCGATCAAGGACGAGTTCAACCGGGCCCCTGTCCTTCACCTGCTGCTGCGCTACACCCAGGCCCTGATCACGCAGATGGCGCAGACAGCGGTCTGCAACCGGCATCACTCGCTGGACCAGCAGCTGTGCCGCTGGCTGCTGCTGAGCCTCGACCGGTTGCAGGGCAATGAACTCGTGATGACGCAGGAACTGATCGCCAACATGCTCGGCGTACGCCGCGAAGGCGTCACCGAAGGCGCCCTCAAGCTGCAGAGGGCAGGACTGATCAGCTATTCGCGAGGTCGCATCTCCGTGCTGGACCGTCAAGGGCTGGAGGGGCGCTCCTGCGAGTGCTATGCGGTGGTCAAGAAGGAATACGACCGGCTGCTTCCGGACAGGATTGCCATCTAGACGGTTGGATGGGCCTTACTTGGGCCCTGCCGGGTTCATCATCTTGGATGCATCCGCCACCTGCTGCGTCATCTGCGCCTGTGCTGCGGCCGCCAGGCCCATGAGGCTCTCGGCATGTTCTCGCGCAAAGGTCGCATAGTTTTCCGCGAGACTGCGGACCAGATCGGCCTGGGCACCGGACGCGGGCGCGCCACCAAAGGCCTTCTGTGCCAACTCCAGGTACTTCTGCGCGCTCGTGTTGACCAGGTCGGTCATGTCCTGGGACTGCGCGAATCGCGTGATGAGTTCGGCGTTCGCTGTGGAAAGCTTGACGAAGGGTTTTGCGAGGTCTTGCATGGCGGGCCTTGGTCCGTGTCGATCGGGCACTACTTTTAGGCTTCTCGTTGACGGCACGTCTGTACGCTGGCGCACATACCGGGTTGCCTTGAGCCGATGTGTGCGCTGCCGAACCGACTTGGGGCGATGCCCGGTGTAGAACGGAAAACATCGGCTCCGGCTTTTCGAGCAAGACACCATGGACTACGACCGCGATTCCAGGCGCATCTCCTACCACGGCTGGGAGATACGCAGCCACCTCACCAACGTTTCGTTCGACGGCACCGTGGCGGCCGGCGCGATGCTGTACTTCCAGGAGGCATGCCAGTGCCACATCATCTCGTGCAGGCAGTTCGCCGAGGGCCGCGATGCCATCCATGCCATCGAAGTCAAGGCCTCGCTCTGGATCGACGACCGCGAAACCCATCCCAGGACCCCCAATGTCGAATCCCCCCTTCTTTCATGACGCCTCCGGCGCCGTCCACTTCTGGGTGCCCATCGATGGCCAGCTCGTCGGAGCGAGCATCGGCAAGGAGACACTGCACTACTGCTATCGCCCGACCGCCACGGACGACCAGCCGCTGGAGACTTACCAGCTCCATGCGCACGAGATCGAGGCAGCCGTGCGCAGGCGCGTGGCTGGTGGCTCGGTCGAGCCGGTGATGCTGCGCGACTACGACCTGCGCGAGCCGGCGGGCAAAAGCAACGTATAGGCGACCGGGACGCCGTCCCCAGGGCCTAGACCAGGCTTCGCAATTTCACGAAGGCCAGGCCCGCCATGACGGCATCGTCCAGCGCGTCGTGCGCGGCGCGAAGCGGCAACCCGAGGTCGTTCATCATCGTCGCGAAGCGCAGGTCGATGGTGCCGCCGCGCAAGTGGGCGGGGAGTTGGCGGTTCCTGTAGTCGTAGTACATCGCCGATACCTCGATCTTCGGCTGCGGCAGCCGCAGGCCGAGCATGGGCCGGATCTCGCGGTTGAGCATCGCGACGTCGAACTCCAGGTAGTAGCCCACCAAGGGACGGCTGCCGATGAACTCCATCAGCAGGCGCATCGCCTGCGCTGCATCGATGCCGTGGGCGACATCCTGCTCCCGCAGCCGATGGACTCGCACGTTCTCGGCCGACATCGCGCGCTCGGGCCGCACCAGCAGTTCGAGCCGCTCGCTGGTCAGTAGCCGGTTGCCCACGATGCGCACGGCTGCGATCGAGATGATGCGATCCTGGCGCACGTCCAGGCCCGTGGTCTCGCAGTCGATCGTTACCCACTCGTCGTCGGGCGGCGCGTCGTACATGAAGGCAAAGTGCGGATCGGCCAGGTGATGGAGCATCCACCTGCGCCGCAGCGCGCCCAGCCAGCGAGCCCTCATCCGCGCTCCAGGTGGAACTGGAATCGCACCAGCGCCTTGAATCGCTTGACCACCGCGAGCGCATCCTTCAACAGGTCGCGCTCCAGACTGCTCAGCCGCTCGACCTGGACATTGCCGCTGACCGCACGCCCGCCCTCCAGTTCAGCCAGGCCGGCCTTCAGCTTGAGCCCCATCAAGTAGTGAAGGCTGTCGGCCAGGTCGTTCGCCAATTCGATCGGCAGCCGGCCGCTGGCCACCAGCGCATCGAGCCGCGCGGTGGTGCTGGTGGCGCGCACGTGGTCGCGCAAGGCCAGGCTGCGGACGCCGTGGACGATCGGGAAGATGCCCCCTCTTTTCAGGTCGATCGCCTGCCGTTCGTGCTCGCCGAAGAGCAGGAGCCGGTTCCACCATCCGCTCGGGGCATCGGGGAACAGATCGATGGGCGCGGCAAAGCGTCCGAGCAGCGCATCGTCGGCCGTCACGAGTCGGTCGACTTCGGCGCGCACCTCGCCCAGCAGCGAGGCATCGCCGGCGACAGCATGGGCGTCGATGAACGTGGCCAGGGCGATCAGCCCTTCGGGGTCGGGGAGCAGGAGCCATCGGCGAACCCGGTCGCGGAAGTCGCTCGCGCGGTGCCGCCAGTCCGGGTTGCTGACCATGATCCCGCCGGGGCAGTCGGGGTAGCCGAAGTCGCGCAGCGCGTCGGAGAAGCGCTGGCAGGTCGACGCCACGACGACATCGCCGACCGTCGTGCCGTCCCGCAGGACGAGCCCGTTGTCCTGATCCGTCTTGAGCAACTGCTCGCCGCGTCCTTCGCTGCCCATCACGAACAGGCAGCTGTCGGCCAGCAACTCGGGCGGCGCGACCAGTTGCCAGGTGCGCTCGAACAGCTTGGCGTTCAGCGCCTGCACCAGCTTGCCGATCTGGCCGACGCGCGTCCCGCTGCGGTACAGCAGCGCGATGAAGCCGGTGATCTTTCCGGCTTCGGACCTCAGCGCATCGAGGCTCTGCGCCCGCACGATCCGCACCGTGATCAGGTAGGAATGGTTCGACAGGAAGCTCAACAGGTCGAGCTGTTCGAGCAGGCCGACGACGCGTGGCCCGTCCGCCACAACCAGCCGGTGGACCTGATGCCGGATCATCAATGCCAGAGCGTCGAACAGCGGCGCGTCCGGCGCGATGCTCACCAGCGAGAAGGTCGCGAGATCGCGCACCGGCCGCATCGCCAGCGGCTGGCCATCGACGACCGCGCGCTGCAGGCCGGTGTTGGTGAAGATGCCGAGCCGTTCACCGTCGCGCACCAGCACGCTGCTGGCGTGCTCGGCCTGCATCAGGCGGGCGACGCTCACGATGTCGGCGGCGCCCTCGACCACGTGCGCCGGCCGCAGGAAGGCCTCTTCGACCCGCGACATCGTGAGCGCATGCATCTCGCGCTGCTCGTGGCGTTGCGCCAGCGCGCCCAGCTTGTTGGACAGGTCCGAGAACAGCAAGGCGCCAAAGGTCGCATTGCGCGCGATGAGGGCATGCACTGCCGCCTTGGCCAGCAGGTAGGCCACCACTTCCTCGGCAGCGACGAAGCGGCTGCTGGCGAAGCCCGCCATCAGCGAGCGGCCGTCGAAGCAGTCGTTGGGTCCGAAGCCCGCCACCGCCTCGCCGCCGTCGAACTGCGAGACGTGCCCCTTGATGATGATGAACAGGTGCGCCGGCTCCGCACCCGGCTCCAGGATCGCTTCGCCTTCCCGGAAGTAGGCGATGTCGACGCTGTCCCGGACTATCTTCCGCTCGGCCTCGTCCAGACAGTCGAACGGCGAGGCCGAGAAGTCGAAGGCATTGGGCATGACCGCGAGGAATGAAGGGCCTCAGTGCCCGGACGCGCCCTCCGCGCCGATACCCGTCTCCGAACGCACCTGCTGCGCCAGGAAGCCCGCCCGGTCTTTGGCCGCGCGCGGGCTCCTGTCGAGAATGGAGAACAGCCAGATCCCGACGAAACCGATGGTCATGGAGAACAGCGCCGGCGACTGGTAGGGGAACAGCGCGGAGCCCGGTGGATTGCCGAGCGTCGCCTCCCACACGGCCGGCGACACCACTGTCAGCACCACCGACGAGGCGAGCCCGAGAAAGCCGCCGATGACCGCACCGCGGGTGGTGCAGTCTTTCCACAGCACCGACATCAGCAACACGGGAAAGTTGGCGGAGGCCGCAATCGCGAAGGCCAGGCTCACCATGAAGGCGATGTTCTGCTTCTCGAACACGATCCCCAGCACGACCGCGACGATGCCCAGCGCCACCGTGGTGATGCGCGACACCTTGAGCTCGGCCACGCTGTCGGCCTTCCCCTTCTTGAGCACCGTCGCATAGATGTCGTGCGACACCGCCGAGGCACCGGACAAGGTCAGCCCCGCCACCACGGCCAGGATGGTCGCGAAGGCCACCGCCGAGATGAAGCCGAGGAACACGTTGCCACCGACCGCTTTCGCCAGGTGTACCGCCGCCATGTTCCCGCCGCCGAGCAGCCCGCCCTTCGCATCGAGGAACTGCGGATCGGTCAGCACGAAGGTGATGGCGCCGAAGCCGATGATGAAGGTCAGCACGTAGAAGTAGCCGATCCAGGTGGTCGCCCACAGCACCGACTTGCGCGCTTCCTTGGCGTTGGGCACGGTGAAGAAGCGCATCAGGATGTGGGGCAGCCCCGCGGTGCCGAACATCAGCGCCATGCCGAAGCTGATCGCCGAGATCGGGTCCTTGATGAAGCTCCCAGGACCCATGATCGAGAAGCCTTCCGCGGCAGCGGCAGCAGGCGGCTTGCCTGCGGCGGTCGCGATGGCGGTCTTGACTTCGACCGCCTTCGCGAACATCGCCTCGGGGCTGAAGCCGAAGTTCCACAGCACCATGAAGGCCATGAAGGTCGCACCCGCCAGCAGCAGGCAGGCCTTGATGATCTGCACCCAGGTGGTCGCCGTCATGCCGCCGAAGAGGACGTACACCATCATCAGCGCGCCGACGATGACGACTGCGATCCAGTACTCCAGCCCGAAAAGCAGCTTGATGAGCTGACCCGCGCCGACCATCTGCGCGATCAGGTAGAAGGCCACGACCACCAGCGTGCCGGACGCGGCGAACACGCGCACCGGCGTCTGCTCGAAGCGGAAGGCCGCAACGTCGGCAAAGGTGAACTTGCCCAGGTTGCGCAGCCGTTCGGCGAGCAGGAAGGTCACCACCGGCCAGCCCACCAGGAAGCCGATCGAGTAGATCAGCCCGTCGAAGCCGCCGACCATCACCGCTGCCGAGATGCCGAGGAAGGAGGCGGCCGACATGTAGTCGCCGGCGATCGCCATGCCGTTCTGGAAGCCGGTGATGCCGCCGCCCGCGGTGTAGAAGTCTGCGGCGCTCTTGGTCTTGGCCGCGGCCCACTTGGTGATGAAAAGCGTGCCGACGACGAAGGCGGCGAACATGCCGATGGCTGTCCAGTTGGTGGGCTGCTTCTCGAGCTGCCCGAGATCGGCGCCGGCGGCCTGTGCGGCACCGGCTGCCGCCATCAGGGCCACCAGGCCCAGCGTTTTCGCAAGGCGTGAGCGGCTCATTTCAGGACCGCCCTGGCGATCTCTTCGGTCAGCCTGTCGTATTCGCCATTGGCCCGGTGCACGTAGATGCCCGTGATGACGATGGTGAAGACGATGACGCCCAGGCCGATCGGCATGCCGATGGTCATGACGCCGCTGCCCATCCGAGTTGCGAGAAAGGGCTTGTCGAAGGCAACCAGCAGGATGAAGCCGTAGTAGACAACCATCATCGCCGCGGCCAGCCACCAGCCAAAGCGCGAACGCTTCGACTTGAGCGCCTGGTAGTTCGGGTCGCGCAGGATCCTCGATGTCAGATCGTTTTCCATGGTCAGTTCCTTTCCATGAGTTGCTCGAGGACGGCCGGGTTCTCCAGCGTGGAAATGTCCTGCGTGATGGCCTCGTCCTTGGCGATCGAGCGCAGCAGGCGGCGCATGATCTTGCCGCTGCGGGTCTTGGGCAGGTTGTCGCCGAAACGGATGTCCTTGGGCTTGGCAATGGGCCCGATCTCCTTTGCGACCCAGTTGCGCAATTCCGTCGCGACCTTCCTGGCTTCGTCGCCGGTCGGCCGCACACCCTTCAGCACGACGAAGGCGCAGATCGTCTCGCCGGTCGTCTCGTCCGGGCGCCCGACGACGGCGGCCTCGGCCACCAGCGCCGTGCAGGACACGAGTGCCGACTCGATCTCCATCGTTCCCATGCGGTGGCCCGAGACGTTGAGCACGTCGTCGATGCGGCCGGTGATGGTGAAGTAGCCGGTCCCGGCGTCGCGGATCGATCCGTCGCCCGCCAGGTAGTAGCCCTTGAGCTCCTCAGGGAAGTAGCTGGCCTTGAAGCGCTCGGGATCGCCCCAGATGTTACGGATCATGCCGGGCCATGGCTTCTTCACCACCAGCAGTCCGCCTTGTCCGTTGGGGACGTCGTTGCCCATCTCGTCGACGACGGCAGCCGCGATGCCCGGGAAAGGCAGCGTGCAGGAACCTGGCACCAGCGGCGTCGCGCCGGGCAGGGGCGTGATCATGTGGCCGCCGGTCTCGGTCTGCCAGAAGGTGTCGACGATCGGGCACCGGCCACCGCCCACGTGCTGGTGATACCACTCCCACGCGGCCGGATTGATCGGCTCGCCGACCGAACCCAGGATGCGCAGGCTGCCCAGGTCGTAGCTGCGCGGATGCACCGCTTCGTTGGATTCGGCCGCCTTGATGAGCGAGCGGATGGCAGTGGGCGCGGTGTAGAACACGCTGACCTTGTGGTCCTGGATCATCTTCCAGAAGCGTCCTGCATCAGGGTACGTGGGCACGCCCTCGAACACCACCTGCGTGGCGCCGATTGCCAGCGGGCCATAGCTGATGTAGGTGTGGCCGGTGACCCAGCCGATGTCGGCCGTGCACCAGAAGACGTCCTCGTCCTTCAGGTCGAAGGTCCAGGTCGTACTTACCGCCGCCTGCACCAGGTAGCCGCCCGTCGAGTGCTGCACGCCTTTCGGCTTGCCCGTCGATCCGGAGGTGTAGAGCAGAAACAGCGGATGCTCGGCACCCACCCATTCGGGCTCGCAAGTATCGGATTGCGCCTGCGTCTCCTCGTGCATCCAGCGGTCGCGCGACGCATCCCAGGCAATCTGGCCGCCCGTGCGCCGGTAGACGATCACGTCCTTGACCGACTCGCAGCCACCCAGCGCCATGGCTTCCTCGACGATGGCCTTGAGCGGCAGTTGCTTGCCGCCGCGGAGTTGTTCGTCGGCCGTGATCACCATCACCGCGCCCGCCCCTGCAATGCGGTCGCGAAGGCTCTGCGCCGAGAAGCCGCCGAACACGACCGAATGCGTGGCGCCGATTCGCGCACAGGCCTGCATCGCCACGATGCCCTCGACACTCATCGACATGTAGATGACGACGCGATCACCCTTCTTCACGCCGCGCGCCTTCAGCGCATTGGCCAGGCGGCAGGTCTGCGCCAGCAGTTCGCTGTAAGTGACGCGGCTGACACGGCCATCGTCGGCCTCGAAGAGGATGGCCGCCTTGTCACCCCGGCCCCGCTCCACATGGCGATCGAGGCAGTTGTAGGACGCATTCAAGGTGCCGTCCTCGAACCACTTGAAGAAGGGCGCGCCACTTTCGTCGAGCGACTTCGTGAAGGGCGTCCGCCAGCTCACGAACTCGCGGGCCAGGCGCGCCCAGTAGGCGCTGTTGTCGGCGTCGGCCTCGGCCACCAGTTTCTGGTAGGCGGGCATGCCGGATACGTACGCCTCCTTCATGACGGCGTCGGGTACCGGGTAGATGATCGCTTCTTCGCTCACTGATATCTCCTTTGCGTGCAGCAACTGCCCTACCCTGCGCGCGCCGTGGGTTCGAGTCTGTGCGCTAGCACACCAAGAAAGCACTTCGTCAGGGTGGGGTCGGAACGATTCTTGACCGCTGCATCGCGCCGCGGGGGCGCATGCAAACATTCGTCACATTGCAGTGCCGGCGGGTCAGTCCCAGGTGACGGAGGCGGCGAACATGTAGCCCGCGCCATAGACGGTCTTGATGATGACCGGGTCGTGAGGATCGGCCTCCAGCTTGCGACGCAGGCGCGAGATGCGCACGTCGATGCTGCGGTCGGTCGGCAGCAGGTCCCGCGCGCCGATCAATTGCTCGCGCGTGAGGATCTGGTGCGGGCGCTCCACGAAGCAGCGCAGCACCTGCGTCTCGGCCGTGCCGAGCAGGTGTTCCTCGCCGTCGGGCGCGCGCAGGATGTGGGTCTCGCAATCGATGCGCCAGCCGAGGAACGAGGCACAACGGCGTGGCCGCCCGGCGGTCGCGCCCGGTGCGGCCATGCGCCTGCGCAGGATGCTGCGCACCCGGGCCACCAGCTCCCGCGACTCGAAAGGCTTGGTCATGTAGTCGTCGCCGCCGAGTTCGAGGCCCTTCACGCGATCGGCCGTGTGGCCGCGGCCGGTGAGGATCAGCACGCCCGCGCTGCAATGCGCAGTGATGCGACGCATCAGGTCGATGCCGTCCATGTCCGGAAGCCCGAGATCGACGATGCACAGGTCGGGCTTCTCGGTCTGCATGCGGCGCAGCACCGCGGCCCCGGTCTGGAAGCCCTCGGCCGCGAATCCGAATTCGTGCAGCGCGTTCAGGACGAGCTTCGTCACGGCCGGATCGTCCTCCACCAGGAAGATCAGGGAACGCGGTGCGCTCTCGTCCGCCGAGGGAAAAGCGTGCGTGTTCATGAGCGTGCCACCTCGATCGCAGCCGCCAGCTGAGTCGCCGAGAAGGGCTTCGCCAGCCACGGCACGCCGGCCACCGCGCGCTTGCCGTCCGCATTGCCGCTCATCAGCACCACGGCCCGGGCCAGATGCTGCTGGCGTGCCGTCGACGCAAGCTCGTAGCCGTCGACGCCGCCCGGCATGGACACATCCGACACCAGCAGCGCGATGTCGGGCGTCTGCCTGAGCAAGGCCAGCGCCTCCACGCCGTCGCCGGCTTCGAGCACGGCATAGCCCAGGTCGAGCAGGTCGCGGCGGACGACATGCCGCACCTGCCCGTCGTCGTCCACCAGCAGCGCAAGGCCGCGCCGGCCCGATGCCACCGGCGCGGCGGCGGGCGTCGGCCGGTCGCCGGCACGCGCCGCCGCGGGCAGCCACAGCGACAGGGTCGTGCCGCGGCCCGGCGCGCTTCGCACGTCGATCGCGCCGCCCGACTGCTTGATGAAGCCATAGACCATCGCCATGCCGAGACCGGTGCCGCTGCCCGGCTGCTTGGTGGTGAAGAAGGGCTCGAACATGTGCGTCAGCGTGTGCTCGTCCATGCCGTCGCCGTCGTCCTGTACGTCGATGCGCACGCAGTCGCCGGGCGAGGTCTGCAGCGCCGTGGCCGCGTCGGCATCCAGCACGGCCGGGCACGCGCGCAGCGTGATGCGGCCTTGCGAGGGGATGGCGTCGCGCGCATTGAGGATCATGTTGATGAGCGCCTGCTCGAGCTGCGCGGCATCGATCCAGGTCGTCAACGGCTGCGCGCCGGCGCCCTTGGCATCGACCACGAGCTGCACGCGCTCGGGCAGGGAGTGCCTGAGCAGGCTTTCGACCCCACGCAACACGGCCTGACGTCCACGGCGCCAGCCTGCAGCGGCTGGCGTCGCGCGAAGTGCATCAGTCCGTTCACCAGCCCTGCGCCGCGGCGCGCCGCGTCCAGCGCCGGCTGGATGTATTCGGGCACGAGCGGATCGTCCGGCTGCGCCTGCTTCAATGCGGCGAGATTCCCGATCACCACCGTCAGGATGTTGTTGAAGTCGTGCGCCAGGCCGCCGGTCAGGTGGCCCAAGGCCTCCAGCTTCTGGGCGCGCGCGATCAGCTCCTGTGAACGCCGTTGCTCGGTGATGTCGAAGGTGAGTTCGAAGCAGCCGGCCACCGTCCCGTCGCCGGCGCGCTCGGGGACCAGCGAGGTGCGCACCGTCCGTCGCTCGCCGGTGTGAACGACCAGCTCGTACTCGAAGCTCACCGACTCGCCCGTCACCGCCCGCAGCACGTGCGGCCTGACCAGCCCATAGACCTCGTCGCCCAGGAAGGCGCGCGCGCTGACGCCCTCGGGGCGGGAGGTGTCGACGCGAAACCAGTCGTGGTAGCCCCGGTTGAGATAGCCGTAGACGCGGCGCCGATCGAAATAGGCCACCATCGCCGGAATCGAATCCATCACCAGCCGCACCCGCTGCTCGCTGCTCACCAGTTCGGCGGTACGGGCCGCGACACGATTTTCGAGATCGGCGTTCTGCTCGCGGATCGTGCGCTCGGCGCGGCGCTGCGCGGTGACGTCGGAATACAGCGTCACGAACCCGTGGCCGGGCAGCGGCTCCCCGTGGATGTGCAGCACGCGGCCGTCGGGGCGGGTGCGTTCGATGTCATGCGCCTCGAAGGTGCGCGCCGCGGCCACGCGATCGGCCACCAACGCCTCCGGCTCGCCCGGACCGTATTCGCCGCGCCGCGCGTTGTAGCGGATGAAGGTCTCGAAGGGTGTGCCGAGGTGCGCCATGCCCTCCGGAAAATCGAGCAGCCGCTCGTAGGCGCGATTCCATGCCACGAGCCGCAGGTCGGCGTCGAAGATCGAGAGCCCCTGGTCGAGCAGGTCCAGCCCGGCCTGGAGGGTTTGGTGCCGACCCAGCGGGGCTGTTGCCAGGGCGGCAATGGCGTTGTCTCTCACGGTTGTCTCCCCCCGGGCTTGGCGTCGGCGTTCATCCGACATGCGCTTTATAGCCCAGGCACCTCGCGCCGGCACGATCGTTACGGGGGCCCGACGCCGGAGACTGCCCGGCGAATGGCTTCGATCACCTCGGCGCCCGGCCCGTTTTTCAGGAGATAGCCGGCGCAGCCCAGTTCGCGCGCCGAAGCCTTCGTGTCGTCATCGTTGTACGCGGTGACGAAGATGAACGGTACCCCGTCTCCCTGCACGCGAAGCTGCCTAGCCAGGTCGAGCCCGGACAGGCCGCCGAGTTGGACGTCGAGCAGCAGGCAATCGAAGCGCGAATCCGAATCTGCAAGAAAGCTTTCAGCCGAATCGTAGACCCGCGACTCTATTCCCGAGGCACGCAGGAACCGGCCCAGCGAACGGCAGAGGCTTGGGTCGTCGTCCACGACGGCGACATGAAGGGGTTGGCGATCGTTCATCGACGGATTCCGCCCACTGTGGGTCTGCCGATACTGAGCGTCTACTGCCCTTTAGGGAAGGTGTGCAGGCGAGCGATTGCTCCTATCCTCGCGCCGAGGCAATCGAGGCATTCAACATGAAGTCATTCGGAAGCTGCACCGCCAAGGGAGTTCGCCGACTCCACACACCCACCATCGTCTGCGCCAGCCTGCTCGTCGTCGCGTGCGCAGCGCAGGCCCCGCCGGACACCATCGGCGGCTACAAGCCGCCGGCCATCTTCGCCGGCTTCCTGTCGCCGCAGGTGTCCCGCACCGGCTGCATCGACGCGGTCGCGCGTTACCTCAAGGTTCCACGCGACACCGTCACGCCGATCAGCGACCAGCAGGCGATGCAGGACGGCTACTACGTGGTCACGTTGAGCGTGGCCGGGCAGTCGCGGCCCTTCAATTGTTCGGTCAACGAGAACGGCGTCACCTCCGATGTGATTCGGGCGCCCTGATACGCATTCGCTGGCCCAAGCAGGACAAAGCCGATGGCCGCAATGTTGAAGCCCAGCACCGCCACGTGGGCCAGCCGCATCGCCGACGCATAGGCATCGATGGTCTGCGCGTGCATCAGTGCGAGTTCGCAGTACGCGAACCATGCGGTCGATGCGCACTGCATGGCAAAGAACAGACTCGGCCAGGCTGTGCGATCCCGCAGCCAGACCGGCAGGTGCACCGCGGCGAGGGTCAGGCAGGCGGAGGCGACCATTGCCCACAGGAAGGTCACCCAGCTCATCGGGCTCCTGTGCCATGGGCTGCGCACGACGCGCGCGCGCCCGCGCGAACCGTTCCGAAGCGTACGCACCGGCGCTTCGGCGATCTCCTCGGATGCATTCCTCGCTCCTGCCGGGTTCTGGACCCATAGTCTTTTTCAGTACCGGAGCCTACTTGCGGTTGCAAAAAGAAGTCAAGTCGCGCCGCGCACCTGGCGCCGATGTCTTTCGCGGATCAAGCCTGCGGAGAACTTCGGCCGGAATCGAAATATTCGAGTGAACCAAGGCTACATGTCGCGCCGTACAAGAGGAACCATGATCATCCGCTCGCCCGCGCCAGGCGAGCCTCATGCAACGCTTCACGACCTCGTCATTGCCAGTTCGCACACTCACCTGGAATTCGCGAGTCTTCCTACATCGCCGCCCAATGCATTCTTCTCGCCGCCTGCCGCACTTCCTCTCCGTGGCAGCATTGCTGAGCGGCGGCGCCTGGGCCCAGGAGGGCCATCTCCCCGAGGTCGAAGTGCGCGGTCCCCGCGATGCGACCATCGGCTCGGCCGACAGTGCCAGCGAGGGCGCGGCCGAACGCGAGGTGTTCCAGGCCCGGCCCAAGCTGCGCCCGGGGGACATCATCGAGGCCGTGCCGGGCGTCGTGGCGACGCAGCACTCCGGTGACGGCAAGGCCAACCAGTACTTCCTGCGCGGCTTCAACCTCGACCACGGCACCGACTTCTCGATGAAGGTCGACGGCATGCCGGTCAACATGCCGACGCACGGCCACGGCCAGGGCTATGCGGACCTCAATTTCCTGATACCGGAACTGGTCTCGGGCGTCGCCTATCGCAAGGGGCCCTACTTTGCCGACAACAGCGACTTCGCCCTGGCCGGCAGCGCGGCGATCAACTACTTCAGCGTGCTCGATGCGCCTTTCGCGGAGATCACCTATGGCTCCAACAACTATCGCCGCCTGCTGGCGGCCGGTTCGCGCACGGTCGAGGATCAGACCTGGATGGGCGCCTTGGAACTGGTGGGCAACGATGGCCCCTGGGAGGTTCCGGAGAATCTCAAGAAGGCCAACGCCGTACTGCGCTATTCGCAGGGCTCGCCCACGCACGGCTTCAGCATCACGGGCATGGCCTACAAGGCCCGCTGGAACGCGACCGACCAGGTCCCCGAGCGGTTGATCGACAGCGGCGAGTTGCCGCGCTTCGGCTCGCTCAACGCCACCGATGGCGGCGAGAGCCAGCGGTACAGCCTGTCAGGCAGATGGTTCGACAAGAGCGCCACCGGCGAGACGAACATCAATGCCTACGCGATGGCCTACCGCTTCGACCTGTTCTCCGACTTCACCTACTTCCTCAACAACCCGGTCAACGGCGATCAGTTCGAACAGACCGACCGGCGAAACGTCTTCGGCGCGCAGGCATCGCACCAGATGCCCGACAAGCTCGGCGCACTGGACGGCGTATTGAGCTTCGGCGCGCAGTGGCGCGGCGACCGCATCGGCGAGGTGGGCCTCTTCAACACCGAGGCGCGCGAGCGGCTGTCCACCGTGCGCAACGACAAGGTGTCGCAGGATCTCCTGTCCCTGTATGCGCAGCAGGATGTCTACTTCAACGACCGCTGGCGCGGCTATGTCGGCCTGCGCGGCGACTTGCTGCGCTACGACGTCCAGGGACGCGAGCCGGTCTACGGACCGCTGAACAGCGGCAGCGGCCACGATTCCCTGGCCAGCCCGAAGGCCGGGCTGATCTTCACGCTCTCGCCGCAGCAGGAGTTCTACCTGAACGCCGGCGTCGGCTTCCACAGCAACGACGTGCGCGGCGCCACCATCACGGTCGACCCCCAGACCGGCCTGCCGGCCGACCGCGTGCCGGCGCTGGCCAAGGGCAATGGCGCAGAAGTCGGCTGGCGGTTTCAGCCGAACGAGGATGTCATGGCCACCGTCGCCTTGTGGCAGCTCAAGCTCGATTCGGAACTGGTGTACGTCGGCGACGCGGGTTCCACCGAACCGGGCCGGGCGAGCAATCGGCGGGGGATCGAGGCCACCCTGCGCTGGAAACTGCCCAACGGTTTTCGGCTCGACGTCGACGCTGCGTATTCACGCGCCAGATTCCGCGGCGTCGCCCCGGAAGGCGAAGGCAACTACGTCGACAACGCCGTCGAAAGCGTGCTCGCCACCGGCCTGACATACATCGAAGGACCTTGGACCGCCTCACTGTGGCTGCGCTACCTCGGCCCCCGTGCGCTGGACACGTTGAACGCGGTGCGTTCGCGCAGCAACACGCTGCTGAACCTGGGCACACGCTACGCCGTCAACCGGCACCTGACGCTGGGGCTCGACGTCTTCAATCTTGCGGGCAAGAAGGGCTACGACATCGAGTACTTCTACGCGTCCTGCACGGCCGGAGAAATCGCGAGCGGCGCCTGCGGCGCGGGTATCGAGGGGCGTCACGTGCACCCCATGGAACCAAGGAGTGCGCGCGTCAGTGCCAAGTGGACGTTCTGAAGGGCAGCGCTTCTTCACCCACTGTCGGCCCGTGATGGAACATCGGCTGCAAACGCCGCTTTCGCTAACCCTCCGCTAAGTATTGCGCCCGATACTTTCCCCCGCAGCCCGCTATCCTCCTCCCTCCCTCAAGGGCTGCACTTGACCCGCTCCGGCGGGTTTTTCTTTGGACGCTCGCATCGAGCTTCGGGCCGTGGCGAACGCCTCAACTCTTTCGGCATCAACTTCTCGACGACCTGGTCGATGCTGAAACTTGCAGCCTTGGTGCAGCGGAGTGCCGTGGTGCACGCAGCCAGCACCCCAGGGTGCACTAGGCGGCGGCTATGACGACATTGGCTGGACCTGCCGGAAGTCTGCTACGGGCCCCTTTGCTGCTGTCCAGGTTTTGCCGAAGCAGACCTTGGCACATCGCGGCCTGATCGAGGGAATCGCGGCGTAAGCTGCGTCTTCCTTGCAATTGATCGCGAGCGAAAAGGAAGCACGAAATGAGAAATCCCGTTGCTGCTGCAGAGGGCGCGAGCGCGAAGATCACCCCGCGGCTGTCCCCTTCGTGGGCTCGCTCCCTGCCGCCAACACCCGATGTGCGGGTCAGCATCACCAAGGCATACGCGGCGCACGTCGCCCGCGATGTGTTTTTCTGGGCGTGGCCGCTGGTCAACCTCTACAACCGACGCATCGCCTTCTCGACGATGAATGAGCAAAGGCATGTCGGCCCGCTGCTCGAAGCCCCGCTCAACCGACTGACCATGCTCATGGACTACGTCGATCCGGAGGAACGCAATGTCGCCTGTCCGAACCAGGACGTGGTCTATGGCCTCGGCATGCTTGCACTGGATGTGTCGCCGGTCGTCATTCAGGTGCCAGACTTCGGGGACCGCTTCTGGGTCTATCAGATCGTCGATCTGCGCACCGACAGCTTCGTGCAACTGGGAAAGATGCATGGCAGCACGACAGGCTTCTACCTGCTCGTCGGCCCCGATTGGCACGGAGAAGTTCCAGCGGGCATCACCCGCGTGTTTCGCGCATCGAGCAAGACCGGTCTCGTCGCACCGCGCATCTTTCAGGACGACACGGCGCAAGACAAGCAGGCCATCCAAGCGGCACTGACCGGCGTCGTGATGTATCCGCTGGCCGAGTACGACGGGCAAATGAAGGCGACGGACTGGAGCCGGATTCTGAAGGCACCCGCCGCGCCGCATGGCGAGGAAGAGACTCGATGGGTCCTGCCTGAAAAGTTCTTCGATGAACTCGCGGAGGTCCTGGCGGATGCGCCGCCGCTGCCGGGCGAAGAAGCCCGCTACGCGCAGGTCCTCGCCGTGCTGGCGGCTGCCAAGGACGAACCGGACCTGAAGCAGGCAATGATCGAGGCCGCAACGCAGGCCGAGGAAGAACTGGTGAATCCGTTGTTCCAGTTCCGCAACTACGGCCAGCGGTTGCCCAATCACTGGACCACGATCTCGAATGAGTCGGCCTTCGGCACCGACTACTTCACGCGGACCGCCGTTGCGAAGTCGAACATCCTGGTCAACTCTCCCGACGAGACGAAATACTTTTACCAGGACCTGGACGAAGCAGGCACAAGGCTCCACAGCGACAAAAAGTACACGGTCACCTTCCCCAAGGATGGCACGCCGCCGGTCCACGGCTTCTGGTCACTTTCGATCTACAACGAGCACCATTTCTTTGTCGCCAACCCGATCCACCGCTACTCGGTAGGCACGAAGAACAAGGATCTCAAACTCGATGCCGACGGCTCGCTGACGATTTTCGTGCAGCCGGGAGAGCCCGGCGATCCGGCGCAACGCGCCAACTGGCTGCCCGCGCCGATGGGGGACTTCTCGCTCTACGTCCGCGCGTACTGGCCAAAGGCTGCGGCCATGGACGGGTCGTGGACGCCACCTCCCGTAAGGCGGAGAAACTGATCCTCGTCCGCTTTGAGAAAGCGAAAAGAACATCAGGTTATGGCCGGCTGCCGAAGTCCAGCATTGCGCAAACGACGTCCGCTCTCGCTAGAGCCAGCAAGACGAATTCAAAGCTGCCCTCGATGCCATCCGGTAGTGATCTCGCCGCACTGTCGGCGCGAGCCGTCGCCCAGATCGAAGAGCTGAGAGAGGCGTATCGCGCAGTCACATGCGTGCACGAACTGCTTCTGCAAGTGCACAGCCTGCCCAAGGACAAGCGCCACTTCGACTTCCGCGAAGTCGAAGCACTCATCGACTTCATCGACGCCGAGTGCCAGCGTCGCGCGCAGACCGCTCTCGCCACCATCGCGTCGATGCGCGAGCCTCCGGCATTCTGAACGAGCAGCGGGGATCGCCCGCGCTCACATCGTCAGAACCTGTACGAGGCGAAGATCCCGTAGACGTTCTGCGACTTGTCCTCGGTGATCGGGCTGTCCTTGGCATCGCCTTGCAACCACGAGGCCGTGACGCTGGCGCCGACACTCCACTGTGCATTCAACAGATACAGGGCGCCGACGGAGAAGCGCAGGGAGTTGACGCCGCTTCCGGCCGCGTAGGGGGCAACGCCGGCGATGAGGCTCTGCGTGGGGTTGATGCCGAAGTAGGTCTGCGCGTACTTCCCGTTCGCCCAGGTGACGCCGGGTCCGGCCGTCAGGATGAGCCGTTCGCTGGCCTGGTACTTCCCTTCGAGGTCGACGGCGAATCGGGTGCCCTGGTCGTTGCCTCCGATGTCGGAGACGAGAAAGCCTCGAACGGTCAGCCAGTCGAGCGTGTAGGCAGCGAACACGCTGCCGAGCGCCGTCTGCGAGATATCGCCCCAGCCACGGAGGATCGGCGCGTCCGACGCCTTTCGCGGCTTGGTGAGTTCACCTCCCAGTGCCACGCCGAAGCGCCAGTTGTCGTCCTGGATGAGATTGACGCCGACGCCGAAAGGGAAGCCGGCCCCGGGCGTGCCTCCGATGAAATAGCGCCCGTAGTTGGCGCTGACGAGCGGCAGCGCCACGACCTGCGACTCGCCGCTGCCCGGGTACTTGGGCCGACTGAAGGCGCCCAGCCCCGCGGAAAAACGCCAGCTTTCGTCGGTCGCCTGCTCGAGCCGCGCCTGGGCCAGCGCATCTTGCGCAGTGAACATGGCAGGCAGCATCGCGGCTGCAAGGATGAGGTGTGCGCCATGTTTGCGGCGGGTGGGGCTCATGCGAGGCGTCTCCAGGTGAGTGAGGAAAGTCGATTCGGTCGTCCGGGATTAAATAGGCAGTTTGTCGTCGGTTGCAACCCTGGCAATCATTTGGGTGGTGCGCGCGCGACGGCCGTTTGCCTGGCGGCATAATCGCGCCCCTTTTTACTTGGGGGCACGATGCAGTTGGAAATCGCGCAATCCACGCCGACAGCGGCCAGCATCGCGGCGATCGTTCAGGCGCACTACGACCTGGGCGAAGTCGTCGAGAGCGAGTTCCTGCGGCGCAGCTTCAACCAGGTCTATCGGCTGGGCTTTGCCAGTGGGCAACGTGCCGTGGCGCGACTCTGCGCCGAGCGTCCGCGGGGGGGCCCCAATGTCCTGTTCGAATCCTTTGCGCTGGCGCATCTGGCAGAGGCCGGATGCCGAGTCTCGCGATGCCTGCCGAGCGCGACCGGTGAGGTTGCCATCCAGGTGCCGCTGCCCGAGGGCCTCCGTGCACTGGCGCTCTTCGAGCATCTGGACGGTGAGTTCACGAGCGATTCGGCTGAAGACATCGAGGCCTTTGCGCGCGGGTTGGCCGCGCTGCACATCGCGGGCGAAAGCTACGAGGGCCCGGCCAGCGCCTATCGCCTGGATCTGGACTACCTCCTGGTGCGGCCGCTCGAAGGCCTGCTGCGCGCCCCGACCATGACTGCCGCGCTGCGCCCGCAGTTCGAGGCGCTGGGCCGTCGCCTGCATGACGACATCGTGGCACTGGGCGAGCTTGCCCAGGTGCTGTGCCACGGCGACGCGCATGGCAGCAACAACTTCATCGTGACCGGCGCGCAGGACCAGCGCGAGGCCGTGTTCTTCGACTTCGACGAGGCGGGACCGGGCTACCTGGCCTATGAGCTGGCGGTCTATCCATGGAACCTGTACCCGCGCGCGCCGGACGGCGTGCCCAGCGACAAGGCGAAGACGCAGTGGCGGCATTTCATCTGCGCCTATCGCGCGACGAGGCCCGTCGCCGATGTCGACGTCGCCGCCATCGCACGCTTCATGGCGGTGCGGCAGTTCTGGCTGCTGGGGGAGTACGCAGGGCGTATTCCGGTCTGGGGCTCGCAGGCCATTCCGACGGACTACCTTCGCCGGCAGGTCACGATGCTGCGCCAGTGGGAGGCGCTGGAGCTTCCGCGCTGAGCCTGCGCGAACGGCTGTCCTTCGGCAAGACGATGCCCTGCTGAGGCTGGCGCCCTTTCCAGGAGGGGGCGTCCGCCAATCGTAATTGCCAAGCGGTGGGAGTGGGCCGCACAATGCGCCGGCTTCGCGGCGCCGTTTCGGTGAGCTCTGCGCAGTGGCCGGCCTGCCCGACCTCGTCAACACCGGAACGGTTCAATCCCAAAGGACTCCGCATGGATTCGCGCATTCTGTCGCTGGTAGCGCCGCTCTTGATCTCGACCCTCCTGGGTGCCTGTGCCAGCGCGCCAGGGGGGCCGCCCAAGGACTCCCTTGCCCGCATCGGACAGACCCAGACGCTCAAGCTCGGCTATCGCGAGGATGCGAAGCCGTTCGCGTCCAAGGGCGCCGACGGCGCGCCGACGGGCTATTCGGTGGAACTGTGCAAGCGCGTGGCCGCCTCGCTACAAGCGCAACTCAAGCTGGCCAAGCTCGATGTGCAATGGGTGCCCGTCACCGCGACGTCGCGGATGCAGGCCGTCAACGACGGCAGCGTCGACATCGAGTGCGGCAGCACCACGCGCACCTTGAGCCGGGAGCAGCAGGTCGACTTCAGCAACACCATCTGGGTCGAGGGCGCGTCCTTCGTCTCGCTCGCCTCCTCGCCCATCGGGCGCGCGGTCGACCTGAACGGAAAGCGCGTCGGCGTCATTCCCGGCACCACCACCGAGCAGGTTCTGAAGGGACTTGCCGCGCGCGGCGTCGTGCCCGTCCTGGTGACGGTGCAGACGACCTCCGACGGCATCGCCGCGGTGCGTGACGGCAGGGCCGATGCCTACGCGAGCGATCGCCTGATCCTCGTCGGCGAAGTCCTGGGCGGCCCGGCAGGCGCGACACTGCGGCTCAGCGACGACTACCTGTCGATGGAGACCTATGCGCTGATGATGCGCCGCGACCCGGACATGCGGCTCGCGGTCAACCGTGCCCTGGCCGAGACCTACCGCAGCGGCGAGATCGCCAAGGTGTTCAGGCAGAGCTTCCCGGCCGGCACCACGCCGTCGCCGTTGATTGAGGCTGCCTACGTGCTGAACGCGCTGCCCGAATGAAGGGCGTGCACGTCTGAGCCGGGTTGCCCTTTGGGGCAAGCCGGCTGCCCTTTGTCCGTATTTCCAGCCTTCGCCTGCCCTGTCAGGATGGGCTGCACGCAACCGCAGAACTGGAGAGACGCATGGCCACCAAGGCTCCCAACATCGTGATGATCATGTCCGACGACGTCGGCATCTGGAATCTCAGCTGCTACCACCGCGGCATGATGGGCGGCAGCACGCCGAACATCGATCGCATCGCGAAGGAAGGGGCGCTCTTCACGGACTACTACGGCCAGCAGTCGTGCACGGCCGGCCGCGCTGCCTTCATCCTCGGGCAGACGCCATTCCGCACCGGACTGCTGAAAGTCGGCATGCCGGCCGCGAAGCAAGGCCTGCAGGATGGCGATCCGACCATTGCCGAGCTGCTCAAGCCCCTCGGCTACGCCACGGCGCAGATCGGCAAGAACCACCTGGGCGACCGCAACGAATACCTGCCTACGGTGCATGGCTTCGACGAGTTCTACGGCATCCTCTATCACCTCAATGCGATGGAAGAGCCCTACGACGGCGAGTATCCGAAGATGGCCGGCTTTCATGAGCAGTTCGGGCCGCGCAACGTCATTGAAAGCTACGCGACCGATGTCGACGATCCGACCGAAGAGCCGCGCTGGGGCCGCGTCGGCAAGCAGAAGATCATCGATGCCGGTCCCTTGCCTCCGGGCCCGGGCATGGACCCGGCAGCCAAGTTCAACATGGAGGACGTCGACGCCGAACTCGTGCGACGCTCGATCGACTTCATCGATCGCTCGGTGAAGGCGGACAAGCCCTTCTTCCTCTGGCACAACTCCACGCGCTGCCATGTGTGGACCCACCTGGGCCCGAAGTGGAAGGACAAGAGCGGCTTCGGCATCTTCGCCGACGCGATGATGGAAATGGACTGGATCGTCGGCGAGATCCTCAAGAAGCTCGACGACGAAGGCATCGCCGACAACACCATCGTGATGTTCACCAGCGACAACGGCGCGGAGATCTTCAGCTGGCCCGATGGCGGCAACCATCCCTTCCGCGGCGAGAAGGGAACGGTCTTCGAAGGCGGCTTCCGCGTGCCGATGGTGGCCAAGTGGCCCGGCGTGATCAAGCCCGGTACGATCGTCAATGACATCGTGGCGGCCGAGGACTGGATGCCGACCCTCCTGGCCGCCGCGGGCGATCCCCAGATCAAGGAAAAGCTGCTGACAGGCCACAAGGCGGGCGAGAAGACCTTCAAGAACCACCTCGACGGCTACAACTTCATGCCCTACTTCAAGGGCGAAATTCCGGCACCCCGGCACGAGTTCTTCTATTTCAGCGACAACGGCGACCTGATGGCCGTGCGCTACAACGCCTGGAAGGTCAGCTTCAAGACTATCGAGGGGAATCTCTTCAATGGGAAGCCGGAGAGCACCAACGTGCCGCTGGTGACCAACCTGCGGCAGGACCCGTGGGAGCGATACCAAGACGAAAGCCTGCTGTATGGCCGCTGGTGGGGCGAGAAGCTCTGGACCATGATCCCGGCCGTCGGGATCGTCGGCAAGTTCCTGACCACCTTCAAGGACTATCCGCCGAGCCAGGTGTCCATGACGCTGAGCGTCGAGAAGGCCCTGAGCATGTTGCAGGCGGGAAGCCGGGGCAGCGGCACCTGAGGCGAAGCGAGCGTCCGCGATGGGATCCGTCACCAAGCCCAAGTTGCCCGCCAAGCAGCGGGTGATCGACGAGCTCCTCGAAATCGCGGTCCTCACGGCCTACCTCTTCATCACGATCGCCGCGGTGAACCTGATGAAGGCCGCGGTCCTTCGCGATCACGGCATCGACCTGGGGTACTGGGGCGTTGCCATCGTGAAGGCCCTGCTGCTCGCCAAGTTCGTGATGGTCGGCAAGGCCCTGAAGGTCGGCGAACACAACCCCGAAAGCCCGCTGATCTGGCCGACGCTGCGAAAGGCCTTTTCCTTCGCGGCGTTGCTGATCGTCCTGACGGTCATCGAGGAGGTCGTGGTCGGGTGGATTCACCGGCGTTCCATGGGTGACTCCCTGGCCGACATGTTCGTGACGCGTCTGCCCGAAGTGCTCGCCGGCATATTCATCCTGGTGCTGGTGCTCATTCCCTATTTCGCGTTCCAGGTGCTCACCGAAGCGCTGGGCGAACGCAGGCTGATCGCCATGTTCCTGTGGGACCGCCATGCGGGCGAGAACAGACCGCCCGCGAAGGACCGCGGCCCCTAGCCGCCGGCCGCTAGTAGCGCCTGCGAACCACCGCGCCGTTGGGCCCGGCGCAGCCTTCCCGATAGACACCCTTGGCGCACGTGACTTGTGCAGGCGGCGGCTTCTTGACCACCGCGGCGCCGTTGGGCCCGGCGCAGCCGGCGCGGTACACGCCGGCGGCGCAAGTGACCGCCCAGGATGCGGACGGAACGAGTCCGAGAATGCCGAGCGCCGTTGTCGCGGCGAGAAGGTAGCGCTTCATGGTGACTCCTTGGGTGATGCCGACGAACTGGCGGCTGTGGTGGGGTGCATCATCGCGCGATCGGACGCCGGTGGGAATGGGGTCCGAGGGCAAGTCACCTGCCCGAAAGGGAAGGCGCCCAGGCGCGCCGCGTCTCACGGCGTCGAGCCAGCCTGTACCGCAAGCTCGATGGCAGCCAGCAGGTCTTTGCCGTGGAACGGCTTCGCGAGATAGCCCGAGGCGCCGCGTCGCGTCGCCTCGTCGCGCAGCTGCGGGGCGTCGTGTGCGGTGATCACGATGACCGGCGGCCCGCTCCCGCGCCTGCGCAACTCGGTCAGCAAGTCCAGGCCGGACATGCAGGGCAGATGGAAATCGCTCACGATGCAATCCGCGATCGCGTTCGGGCCGCTCGCCAGCAAGGCTTCCGCCGATGCATAGGTCTCGGTCTTCAGTCCGGCTGCCTGGAGAAGGCGCTCGATCGCCTGGCGCATGCTGTCGTCGTCTTCCACCACAAGCACCACGCGAGTCGGGTTTGACGTCATTGCGGGAAGGCACATCGCCGGTGGCCGCGTCCTCGCGAGAAGTGCAGCGGGGCGGTATTCATGCGCGCGACTCCTTCTCTCCGTTGCGTGGTGATGCGCGAGCTCGCGCCGCCGGGCGACCGATCGGCGAGCTGCGTTCGGTTCGGAGTGATCATTGCGCGTCGGCGCGCGAAAGGTAACTGGGTCGAAGGGCAGATCCATTGCCCGAAAGGGAAGCGGGACGCTCCTCTTCATCGAGCGCTGCGTCTTTCGGGCAACGTAGTTGCCCCTCGACCGGATTTACGCGTCGACCCGCGACCGGGATCATGTCCCGCAGGCCCTCCCAATTGCGGCCGGGCCTGCACTTTCGAAAGGGGCATTCCATGAAGAAGGAAGCAACCAGATCGCGCGGCGCCGTGAACGCGATGGCAATTCTTGTCGCCGCGATGGTGGCCGTCGGCCCGGCCGCGGGCCAGCAGGTCAACGGCGTGCTGGGCACGCCGAGCGCCACGACGACCATCGAAGGCGCGCAGATCCCGCCGCAGCCGCCGAAGTTCGGCGGCGTGATCAAGGAAAGCGCCAAGGACTCGAAGACCTGGTGGCCGCCTCGCGTCGTGCCGCCCAAGGGCGCGCCCAATGTGCTCCTGATCATGACGGACGACCAGGGCTACGGGGTGAGCGGCACCTTCGGCGGCGTCATTCCGACGCCCACCCTGGACCGCGTCGCGAAGGCCGGCCTGCGCTACACGCAGTTCTGTTCCACCGCGCTGTGCTCGCCGACGCGTGCGGCGCTGATCACCGGGCGCAACCACCATTCGGCCGGCTTCGGCGTCATCACCGAGCTCTCGACCGGCTACCCGGGCTACGACTCGATCATCACGCCGGACAAGGCGACGATCGGCACGATCCTCAAGGGCAACGGCTACGCGACGTCGTGGTTCGGCAAGAACCACAACACGCCCGGCTTCCAGTACAGCGCGGCGGGCCCCTTCGATCAGTGGCCCTCGGGCATGGGCTTCGACTACTTCTACGGCTTCATGGGCGGCGAGACCGATCAGTGGGAGCCGTACCTGTTCCGCGATCACTCGCAGATCTTCCCCTGGGTCGGCAAGGAGGGCAGCTACAACCTGACCACCGACATGGCGGACGAGGCGATCTCCCATATCAAGAACCTCGACGCCGCATCGCCGGAGCAACCTTTCTTCGTCTACTACGTGCCCGGCGGAAGCCACTCGCCGCACCAGCCGACGAAGGAGTGGATCGACAAGTTCAAGGGCAAGTTCGACATGGGCTGGAATGTCATGCGCGAGCAGATCTTCGCCAACCAGAAGCGGCTGGGCGTCATTCCCGCGGACGCCAAGCTCACCGACTGGCCCGACAGCCTGCCGAAATGGGAGACGCTCTCGGCCGACGAGAAGAAGCTCTTCGCGCGCCAGGCGGAGGTCTTCGCGGCGTACACGGCCTACACCGACTACGAGATCGGCCGCGTCATTCAGCAGGTGCAGGACATGGGCAAGCTCGACAACACGCTGGTCATCTACATCAGCGGCGACAACGGCACCAGTCCCGAGGGCACCACGATCGGCACGCCCAACCAGTACACCGCCTACAACGGCATCCTCGACGTGCCGGTGCAGGAACAACTCCGGTTCTACGACGCCTGGGGTTCGTCGGCGACCTACCCGCACATGGCGGTCGCGTGGTCGTGGGCCTTCGACACGCCCTTCAAGTGGACCAAGCAGGTCGCCTCGCACTTCGGCGGCACCCGCCAGGGCATGGCCATCTCGTGGCCCGCACGCATCAAGGACGTGGGCGGCGTGCGCAACCAGTTCCACCACATCATCGACATCGTTCCGACGATCCTCGAAGCGGCCGGCGTGAAGGCGCCGGACGTGGTGGATGGCATCAAGCAGAGCCCGATCGAGGGGATCAGCATGGCCTACACCTTCGACAAGGCGAACGCCACGGTGGCCTCGAAGCGCACCACCCAGTACTTCGAGCTGATCGCCAACCGCGGCATCTACCACGAGGGTTGGTACGCCAACACGACACCGCCGGTCGCGCCCTGGGTGCTGAACGCGCCGATGCCGCCCGTGAACGAATACAAGTGGGAGCTGTACAACCTCGCCGAGGACTACTCGCAGTCGAACGACCTCGCCGAGAAGATGCCCGAGAAGGTCAAGCAGATGCAGGCCATCTTCGACCAGGAGGCCGCCAAGTACCAGGTGCTGCCGCTGGACAACTCGCAGTTCGCGAGGGCCATCGCGCCTCGCCCGAGTGCGGTCGCGGGCAAGACCGTGTTCACCTACACGGGCGAGAACTGGGGCATCCCGCTCGGCAACGCGCCGAACATCCTGAACAAGTCGTTCAAGATCACGGCCGACGTCGACGTGCCGCAAGGGGGCGGCGACGGCATGCTCGTGACCCTCGGTGGGCGTTTCGGGGGCTACGGGTTGTACCTGCTCAAGGGGCAGCCGGTGTTCACCTACAACATGCTCACGCTGCTGACGGCCCGCTGGGCGGGCGACCAGCCGCCGCTCACGCCCGGCAAGCACACCATCGTGTTCGACTTCACGTACGACGGCCCCGGCATCGCGAAGGGCGGCACGGGTGTGTTGTCCGTGGACGGCAAGACCACCCGCACCCTGTCGGTGCCGAAGACGGTGCCCTTCCTGATGCCGGCCGACGAGACCTTCGACGTCGGGGTCGACACACGAACGAGCGTGAACGAGCTCGACTACAAGGTGCCGTTCCGCTTCAACGGGAAGATCGACAAGCTGACGTTCAACCTCGGGCGGTCGCAGCTTGTCGCCGCCGAGGAGAAGAAGGTTCAGGAAGCCGTTGCCAGGGCCAAGGACTGAAAGGAGCGCACGACATGAGACGAATCCCCGCTTTCATCTGTGCATGCGGCCTGCTCGGCGCGGGCATGGCCTCCGCCCAGCAGAACATGCTGCTGGACTACGCGGCCAGCCAGATGGTTCAGAAGTTCCAGGCCGCCAGTTGCGAGCAGCTGAAGGCGCAGAAGGACGCGCCGCAGACCGACAAGCAGAAAGAGGTCAAGGCCTTCCTGCAGAACGATGCACAAGCCCGGGCCGCCTTCGTGGACAAGGTGGCCGCGCCCGTGCTCAACAAGATGTTCACGTGCGGAATGATTCCGTGACGCCGGGCGAGGAGCACATGATGAAGAAATCGAGCAGGTTGGGCACGTTCGTCACCGCTGCCGTCGCGGTGCTCGTGCTGGGCGGCTGGCCGGGGCGCGGCAACGCCTCGGAACTCGGCGAGGTCGAGGGCAAGGCCGTGGACCTCGCTGCCGCCGAGGTGATCAGGAAGTTCGAGGGCGCGACCTGCGAGCAGATCAAGGCCCGGAAGGACGAGCCGCCCACCATGGCGAAGAAGGCAGCCATCGCGCTGCTTCGTGACAACGAAAAGGCCCGCGTGGCCTTCATCGATCGAATTGCCGCCCCCGTCCTGAACAAGATGATCGAGTGCGACATGGCGCCGTGAGACGCCTGCAGGGCGGAGGCCGCCGGCCCGGATCGAAGCCGCCGGAGGCTCAGGCGTCCGTTCGCGCCGCGTGGACCAGAAGCCCCGCCACGATCGCATGCAGGACGACCGCCGGCCACAGCAGAAGGCCCACCGGCGGATGCCCCAGGCCGACCCAGGCGAGGTAGAGCGCGATCAATGCGTTGTAGGCCAGCATGGCGCGCGAGGGCTTCATGGTGCCCTGCAGGCCGCGCCCGCCCGGCCAGCAGGCCCAGCCGAGGGCCATCAGCGCAATGCCGCAGACGCGGCCGAGCGCCAGCGACGCACCCTGGACCTCGACACCGAACAGCCCGCGGACGACGAGTGCGGGCACCATGAGCGAGGCGAGGCCGGTGACGCCTTCGACGACCGCGGCGAAGGCGAGGATCCGCCCGAGCCTGGCGGGGACCGCGTCGTTTGCCAGTGTCATGGCTGTCCCTGCAAGCGCACGATGCATCGGAACCCCAGGTGCGAGGTCGACGTGTCCACTGGCTGCGGCATGCGCGCGGCCGGCCGGTAGCGCCGGCAATAGTTCGGCGCACAGAGGTGCGAGCCGCCCTTCATGACCTTGCGCGGGATCGGGATCTGCGGCATGCCGGGATCGAAGCTCTGCTCCTTCGCGGCGCCGCGCGGGTTCACCGGGATGCAGCAGGCCTTGAGTTTCTCGTCCGGATGCCTCGGCGAATACCAGGTCTGGGTCCACTCCCAGACGTTGCCGATCATGTCGTGGAGGCCGTAGCCGTTGGGCGCGAAGCTGCGCACGGGCGAGGTGCCCGTGAAGCCGTCCTCGGCCAGGTTCTGCCACGGGAACTCGCCCTGCCACGTGTTGGCCTGGTGAACGCCTCCCGGCGCGAGTTCGCTGCCCCAGGCGTATTCGGTTCCTTCCAGTCCGCCGCGTGCCGCGAACTCCCACTCGGCTTCGGTCGCGATCTCCTTGCCGGCCCACTTCGCATAGGCCTCGACATCGCTCCAGGCCAGGTGCACCACGGGATGGTCGTCCTTGCCGGCGATGGTGCTGCCCGGACCTTGCGGCTGGCGCCAGTTGGCGTCGGCGACGAAGCCCCACCACTGGAAGTGGTCGCGCAGGCTCACGCGGCCCGGCGGCGCCACGAACACCGACGAGGCGGCCCTGAGCATCTCGGGCAGCGCGCCCGGATAGTCCTTGGGATCGGGCGGGAGTTCGCAGAAGGTCACGTGGCCGGTGGCCTCGACGAAGGCGCTGAACTGCGCGTTGGTGACCGGCGTCGCATCCATCCAGAAGCCGTCGACCGTCACGCGGTGCGACGGCTTCTCCTCGGGGTAGTGGTGGTCCGAGCCCATGCGGAAGGTGCCGCCCGGAATCCACACCATGCCCGGAGGCGGCGCCTGGACGACATCGATCGATGCGGAAGTTTCAGTCGTCATGCTTTCGTTCAGAACTTGAATCCGGCGCCGAAGTAGAGGCCGCCCATGGCCACCTTGTTGAGCAGCCCATCGTCGCGCTTGTACGCCAGGTAACGATAGCCGAGCTTGAAGGAGGTGGTCGGGGAATATTGGTAGCTGGCGCCGGCGATCGCCTGCCAGCTCGAGCTCGAGCCGCCCTCCCCGACGTCCAGATAGCCCAGCAGCGACCACTTGTCGCCGAGCGGCACGATCGTGCGCACGCCGACGATGCCGTCGGTCGAGCCGGCCTTCTCCCCGAGCTGCGCACCGAGGCCGCGCAGGCTGGGCGCAATGTCGACGGTGGTCTTGGCGTCGACATAGCGCACGCCGCCAAGCACGTCGACCGCCACCGGGCCGTCGACCACGCGGTAGAAGCCGGCCAGCGTCGCGATGGTCTGGTCGAACTTGACGTTGTAGCCGCCCAGCAGGCCGCCGGCCAACTGGTTCGACACGCCGAGCTTCACGTATTGCACGTCGAGCCATCCGCCCCATGGGCCCTTGCGGGCTTCGAGCGTCCCCATGGCGCCGAAGTCAAGCGCCTCCAGGATGCTCTTGGAACTGACCGACACCGTATTCCCGGGAAACGGCCCCAGCTTGAGATCCGAGCGGATGCCCGCCAGCCAGAGATAGGGAACGAATTCGAACTGCCACTCGTTGGCGGCAGGCATATTCGTCTGCGCCGCCGCGGACAGGCAGCCCGTCGCGGCGGCGAGGCTGCAGAAGGCGGTGGACAACGCTTTCATTGCGGTGATTGGGCGCGCAGTTCGGCAAATCGCCGGGCGAAGGCGGCCGACCATTTGTTGAAGGCGTCCTGCGCGTAGCTCCAACTTGTGAAGGAACTCACGTAGCCGTTCATCCAGGCCTCCGCGGCGGTGGTGGCCCCCTTGTCGAGGTCGGCCGCGTACTTGAGCCCGATCTGGGTGTCCGCGCACTCGGCCAGCACCGCGCCCGACGCACCGTCGCGGAACTGTGCCTCGAGGCCGGTCCTGCCCAGGTAGGGCGTCGAGCCGGCGGGGCGGCCGGTCGCTGCCCCGGAGCCCATCTCGGCAACGAAGCCATAGGGCACCGCCGTGCCGGCCATGCTCGCCAGCGTGTTCGTCGGCACCAGCGAGGTCAATGCAAGCCGGACCCGCAGCACGCCCGGGCCGGCCGCGTTGACGACCTGCACGTCGGGCGCCAGGCTCTTGACCATCGCACTGTGGAAGTAGTCGACCAGCGCCTTGAGATCGCTGGGGTCGATCGGGCTCTGTTCCGTGGCCGGCGTGACGTAGACCTGGATACGCTCGAACATCACTTTGTCGTAGCTTCTCCAGTTGACGCCGGCCTGCCGCCAGCACAGGAAGCCGCCGTTCGCGGGCTGGGCCTTCAGCTTGTCGGGCTCCGACAGGAAGCCGACGTTGGAGACCTTGGCGAGGTGGTCCGAGGCGGTGATGCCGGCGTTGCCCGATCCGGGCGTCGCGCAGCCTGACGCGAGAAGGACCAGCGCCGCTGCGATGCAGGCGCTGGGCAAGGTTCGGCGGAAGAGCGGTGTCATCGAGTTCCTTCGGTGCGGCGAGCGTCGGCGCGAGGCGCCTTCACGATCGTCGCCTTGGACCCGATGGACGACCATCCGGGAAAGGGGCAGTTTGACTGCCCGAAAGGGCAGCCGGCACTCGGTTCCTGCATCAGGGAGCGCTGCGGCTCAGCCTTTCGGCCAGGGCGCCGAGTTCGGCCGCCGAGTCCACGCCGAGCTTGACCATCAACTGCGCGCGCTGCGTCTTGATCGTGCGTTCGCTGATGCCGAGTTCGTCGGCGATCTGCTTGTTGAGCTTGCCTGCGACGATGCGGTCGAAGACCTCGCGCTCGCGCGTCGAGAGCGTGGCGAACAGGGCGCGCAGACGCGCGGCCTCGGCGCTCACAGCCCGCCGCGCCGCATCGCGCTCGAGTGCGCGCCCGAGTGCCGCAAGCAGGGCATCGCGCTGGATCGGCTTTTCCAGGAAGTCCACCGCCCCGCCCTTCAGGGCCTGCACGGTGGAAGGCACGTCCGCATGCCCTGTCAGGAAGACGATCGGCAGCGCGATGCCGCTTTCCTCCAGCGCGCCCTGAAGGTCGAGGCCCGAAGGACCGGGCATGCGCACATCGAGCAAGAGGCAACTCGGACGATCGGGCGGTCGATGCAGGAGGAACTCGCCAGCCGACGCATACCCGCGCGCCTCGAAGCCCGCCGCTTCGAGCAGGCGCAGCAACGCGATGCGCAGCGACTCGTCGTCATCGACGACATGAATGAGCGGTGAAGTGGTCATGCAGGGGCGGTGGTCGGAATGCTGCTCTCATCGTGCACGGGCAACGAGACGGTGAAGACGGTGCCGTGGTCGGGATCGCTCTCCACGCGGATGCCGCCCTTGTGCGCTTCGACGATGGTCCGGGCGATCGACAGCCCTAGCCCCATGCCGCGGCGCTTGGTGCTGAAGAACGAATCGAAGAGCCTGGGAAGATGTTCGGGCGCGATGCCCGGGCCCCGGTCGCGCACGGTCATGGCCAGTCCCCCGGCCCGCGACTCGACCGACACGGTGACCGTGCGCCGGTCCCCGGGCAGTCCGGCGACAGCATCCATTGCATTGAGCACGAGGTTGATGAGCACTTGCTGGATCTGGACCGGGTCGCCGAAGACGCGGCCCGACGCCGCGGAATCCCGCACCACGAGATTCACCTCCCTGCGCCGCGCTTCGGCCTGGAGGATGCCGCACGCATCGCTCACGACCCCGCCGAGATCGAAGGCCTGGCGTTCGATCTCCTTGTTGGACAGGAGCGTGCGCAGGCGGCGAATGACATCGCTGGCGCGCAGGTCGTCGCGCCGGATGTCGCTCAGGATCATGCGCAGGTCCTCGCGCCGATCCGTGCCGGACTGGAGGATCAGTTCAGCGGTATCGGCATTGGTCAGGATGGCCGCCAGCGGCTGATTGATCTCATGCGCGATCGAAGCCGTCAGTTCGCCGGCCATCGCCAGGCGCGAGGCGTGCGCGAGTTCGCTGCCGCGCTGCACCAGCGCCGTCTCGGCTTTGCGGCGACGGTGGTGCTCGATCAGGAGTGAGGCGATGAGCCCGGCCTGCAGCAGGATGATCGTGCCGCCAACGAGGGCGACCGACCGGTACGCCTCCCAGAACGTGGGCTGCCTGAACTGCACCACCGCGTCCGAAGGTATGTCCTTGTCGGCGATGCCCCATCGGCGCGTCTGCCGCAGGTCGACATTCAACTCGTTGGGCATGGCCTTGGGCAGGTGCAGCGCAGCGGGCGACACGCCGTCGAGCAGGCTGTTGACGATCTGCCCCGCCTGCCGGCCCGTGGCCTCGAAGCTCGGGACGCGACCGCCCACGGCCCCGGTGCCGATGAAGGTGCTGTAGGTTCCGTAGACAGGGGCCCTGGACGCCTTGGCGATCATCTCGACCGATTCGCGCGCCGTGTACTTGAGCGTGTCGCTGCCCTGGTAGAAGCCGGGCGTGAACACGATCCAGTCTTCGTCGAGTCCGCGAAGGCGCTCCTGGATCTTGTCGGTCGACGCCCCTGCCAGGTACTCGATCGCCACCCGGCCTTCGAAACGGGCGAAGGCGTCGCGCAGCACCACCTCCCATTCGCGGTCGCGCGGGACCGCGCCGGTCACGACCAGAAGGTGGTGCGCCTTTGGATGCCAGCGCAACGCCTGCTCGACCGTGCCGGCAGGGTCGTACTCGACCGGCACGCCGATCACATCGGCGGGGAGTGTGGGGAACGGATCGGGATACGCCCTGAACGCGGCCGTGTGGACGACGGGAGCCCCGGGGAAAAGGTGCGCGCGGTGGCGCAGAACGAAGTCGAGCGATTGCCTTGCCACGGCGATGACGACATCGGGCGGCCTTCCCGCGTATTTGCGCTGCAGGTAGGTCGCAATGGTGTCGTCGTAGTCTTCGCCGGCGAATTCGGGGTAGTCGAGGAACTCGGTGAAGATCTCCACCGGCCGGTCGGCGGTATCGAGGATCGCGCCCCTCAACCCGCGCTCGACGTCGACGTTGGCCGGCACGAGGCGGCCATTGGAATAGAGCACCAGCACGTTCCGGGCGTCGGCGGCGGCCGCCGCCGGGGCGACCAGAACGCAACAAATGGCGACAAGCCACCCATGCCAGCGTCTGCCCCGATTCGGTGCGGCCGTGCGCCCTGCGCAAGGATCGCCCCGTGAAGCCTCCGCTGTCTGACTGCCCATCGTTCGATCGCGCCGCAAGTGTCGGACTTTGCATGATCCACGCAACGCTCCCGCAAGTCCACTTGCCCTTTAGGGCAACGGCTTTGCCCCAGGACCCCATTCTCAAGGGCCGCAGATCGCGTAAAGATCCGATGCGGATACCGGGTGCCCGGGCATAGGACAGGGCCGGTCGAGGCCCCTCCGGGGGTCGCATCGTGTTTGTTCAACCAAGTGGAGAAAAAGCATGAAATCAATCAAGCTCAGCCTGGTGCTCTGCGCCGCCCTGATGGCCGCGGGTTGCGTAACGGACAAGACCTACAACACCGAAGTCAGCAAGGCCAACACCTACGCAGCGCTCAACCAGAAGCTCTCGGGTGAATTGAGCGCCGACCAGGCGCAGATCACCCAGATGCAGAACGAACTCAAGGTGACGATGGTCAACGAGATCCTCTTCCCCGAAGGCGGCTGGACGCTCAGCCCGAAGGGCGAAGAGACGCTGGGCAAGATCGCGCCGACGCTGTCGAACCTGCCGGGCCAGCAGATCATCGTCCAGGGCTTCACCGACAACGAGCCGATCGGGCCGGCATTGCGGGCCCGCTTCCCGTCCAACCTGGAGCTTTCGTCGGCACGGGCGGACAGCGTCGCGCGCTACCTCACCTCGAAGGGCGTGCCGCAGAACTCGATCTCGGCCCAGGGCTTCGGCGATGCGCGCCCGGTGGCGAGCAACGCCACGCCGCAGGGCAAGGCGAAGAACCGTCGCGTCGAGATCGTGATCTCGGCAGCCAACCGGCCGTGACCGGCGTCGCCTAGAAGCCGAAGAACCGGCTGAAGCTTTCCATCGGCTCGCGCTCGGCACGCAGGCGGTTCTCCACCGCGGCCGTGTCGGCGTGGCCGAGCGCCATGCCGCATACCACCATGTGGTGCTCCGGCAGTTCCAGGACGTCGCCGAGGATGCGGGGATACATGGCCCACGCCATCTGGGGACAGGTGTCGAGGCCGCGCGCGCGAGCCGCCAGCATGATGTTCTGCATGAACATGCCGTAGTCGACCCAGCTGCTGCGGGCCATTCGCCTGTCGACCGTGAAGATGAGCCCGACCGGCGCGTCGAAGAAGGTGAAATTGCGTGCGTGCTGTCGCTGCATCGCGGCCTTGTCGCCCTTGGCGATGCCGAGCAAGGCATAGAGCTCGAAGCCGTTCCTTCGACGCCGGCCGAGGTAGGGTTCCACGAACTCGGGTGGATAGATGTCGTACTCGGGCGCGTGCTGGCCCGGCTCGTGGTGGAAGGCGTGCAGCACGCGCTCGCAGAGCGCATCCCTGGGGGCGCCCGCCAGCGCGATGACGTGCCATGGCTGGGTGTTGGTGCCGCTGGGCGCGGACGCCGCGACGTCGAGGATCTCGGCCACCGTCTGCTGCGAGACCGGTGTCGACGCGAAGGCACGAACCGATCGGCGCCCTCGCATGGCCTCATCGACCACCTCGGCCGGATCGACCGCCGCGACAGGTCTCGCGGCGCAATCCCCCATCAGACCGCCCGCCACTGGTCACCCCAGTATTTCGCCCGGACGTCCTTCTTCAGCAGCTTGCCGACCGCGCTGCGCGGCAGCGTGTCCCAGAACTCCACCGTCTTCGGCGCCTTGACGCTGCCCAGTTGGTCCTTGCAGAGGGCGATCAGTTCGGCCTCGTCGAGCGTCTGCTCGGGCTTGAGCTGCACGACCGCCTTGACCGCCTCGCCCCACTTCTCGTCCGGCACGCCGACGACGATGCAGTCGAGCACCGCCGGGTGGCCCTGGATCAGCTTCTCGATCTCGACCGGGAAGATGTTGAAGCCGCCGGAGACGATCATGTCCTTCATGCGGTCGACGATGGTGACGAAGCCACGCTCGTCGATGACACCCACATCGCTCGTGTGGTGCCAGCCGAAGGTGGAGGCGGCCGCGGTGTCCTCGGGTTTCTTGTAGTAGCCCTGCATGGTCATCGACGAACGCACCACGATCTCCCCGCGCTCGCCGGCAGGCAGGAGCTTGCCTTCCGCGTCCATGATGCCGACGCGCACGACACGGACCGGCTTGCCCGCCGCGCGCACCGCGTCTTCATCGAAGCTGCCGTCGCCGAGGAGGTAGTCCGAGGGACGCTTCACGAGGATCGGGATCAGCGTCTCGGTCTGGCCGAAGCCTTCGTACATGACCGGGCCGAACACGCGCACGGCCTCCTTGAACTTCTCCGGCGCAATCGGTGCCGCACCCACGATGAAGCACTTCAGCGAGGAGAAGTCCGTCGTCTTCGTCCTGGGGTGGGCCATCAGCGCATAGACCGCGGTGGGCGGCAGGAAGAGATGCGTCACCCGCTCCTTCTCGATCAGGCCCAGAACGGCCTCGGCGTCGAATCCGGGCAGGATGATGGTCGCGCAGCCACGGACGGCCAACCCGAGCACGATCAACCCGGCGGCATGCGTCAGGGGCGCGATCACCAGGTGCCGCGACTCGGCATTCACTTCGAACTCCATCGACACCGCGAGGCCCATCATCTCGAGCGTGCGATGCGTGTGCACCGCGCCCTTCGACGGGCCGGTGGTGCCGCCGGTGGGCTGGAGGAAGGCCACCGTCTCGGGATCTTCCTGTTCGTTGCGGAACGAATGCCAGCAATCCGCCATCCATTCGTCCATCGAGCGGCCATGCTCGGAGGCACGGTCGATGCAGATGTAGAGCCTGGCCTTCGACAACCTGGCTTTCAGCAGCGGCACGCTGCTTTCGAAGTGGCTGTGGAAGAAGACGATGTCGGCATCGAAGTAGTCCAGCACTTCCGCGTTGGTCTCGACGGCGTTCTTGATGTGCACCGACAGCCACGCCATGTCCGCGAGGTTGATGCCCAGGTGCAGCAGCGTGACGCGGTAGTCGTTGGGGCTGTAGATCGCCACGTGCGGACCGGCGCCGGCCTGCTTCTCGCGGCTGAGCGCGTTCGCGATGGCATGCGAGGTCTTCTGCGCCTGCGCAAAGTCCATACGCATCTCGCCATCGACGAAGGCCAGGTTGTCAGGGTACTGCGCAGCGGCGCCGTCGAAGTAGTCAGCGATTCTCATGGTGTATGTCTCTCGTTATGGATTGATGGGCCTGCCGCCGTCGAGGCGACGCCCTACTTCGAACGCAGGCGTGCCGCGCCGTCCAGGCGGATCGTTTCGGCGTTGACGTAGGCGTTCTCGACGATGAACGCGCAGCAATGCGCGAACTCGCGCATGTCGCCCAGGCGTCGGGGCGCTTCCATCTGCTCCTTGAGCGACGCGAGCACCTTTTCGTCGAGGCCGGCGACCATCGTGGTCAGGAAGAGTCCGGGGGCGATGGCGTTGACGCGCACGCCGATGGCGCCCAGCTCGCGGGCGGCCGGCATGTTCATGCCGATGATGGCGGCCTTGGACGCGGCATAGGCGGCCTGGCCGATCTGGCCTTCGTAGGCGGCACCCGAGGACACATTGATGACGACGCCGCGCTCCTCGCCGACTTCCGCCTCGTTCTTCGCCATCTGCTCGGCGCACTTCGACATCACGTTGAAGACGCCGTTGATGTTGACCGCGGTGGTCTGCGCGAAGCGGGCCAGCGGTGCCGCCTTGCCGTCCTTGCCCAGCACCTTGAAGCCGGTCGGAATGGCCGCGCCGTTGATGCAGACGTGGATGGCGCCGAAGCGGTCCATCACGGCATCGACGGCCCTTTGCACGGAGGTCTCGTCGCTGACGTCGGTCTGCACGAACATCGCGCTGTCGGCGCCGAGGTCCGCCACGGCCGACTGGCCGGCATCGAGGTTCACGTCGAAGATCGCGACTTTCGCGCCCTTTTCCTTGACCATGTAGCTGGCCGTTGCCAGGCCGAGGCCCGATGCACCGCCGGTGATGACGATGACTTTGTCCTTGATTCGCATGACGTGTGTCCTGTGGGAGGCTTAGAACGCGTTGACGCCGGTGAGCGCGCGCGCAATGAGGAGTTGCTGGATCTGCGTGGTGCCTTCGGGAATCGGCGCGACGATGGCCTCGCGGGCCAGCTTCTCGACCAGGAATTCCCGGGTCACGCCGTTGCCGCCGTGGATCTGCACGGCCTGGCGGGCGATCGTCACTGCGGCTTCGCAGGCGAAGTACTTGGCCATCGCGGCTTCCATCTCCGCGGGCACGCCGGCCTCGATCATCGAAGCGGCGCGGTAGACCAGCAGGCGCGATGCATCGACCTGGGTCGCCATCTCGGCCAGCATCGCGGCGATCAGTTGATGGCCCGCGATGACCTTGCCGTGCTGCTTGCGCTCCGTGGCGTAGCGCACCGATTCCTCGAGCGCGCGCCGGCCGATGCCCAGGCCCTGCGCCGCGACGAACACGCGCGAGCGCTCGAACATCGACAGCGTGTTCTTCAGTGCCTCGCCTTCGTTGCCGATCATGTTGCTCGCCGGCACGCGCACGTCGTTCAGGAAGATCTGCGCGGTCGACTGGCTGTTCCACGCGATCTTGTGGATGTCGCGGACCTCGTACGGATGCTCCTTGCGGTCGAGCAGGAAGTGCGTGAGGCCGCGGCGCGGATCATCGCCGGTGCGGCAGGTGCAGATCAGGAAGTCGGAGTACGAGCCGTTGCTGATCCAGGTCTTCTCGCCATTGAGGACGAAGTGGTCGCCATCGCGGCGCGCACGCGTCTTGATCTCGAGCACGTTGGAGCCGACATCCGGCTCCGAGATGCCGATGCTGCAGAACAGTTCACCGCTGACCAGGCCCGGCAGGTAGCGCTCGCGCAGGTGCGCGGGAGCCAGCTGCTGGAGCATGTAGGCGCCGAACGAATTGATCAGCACCGGCACCGACAGGTCGGCCGAGGTGGTGGCGACTTCCTCGAACAGCATGATCATCGTGAGCCAGTCGAGGCCCATGCCGCCGTGGGCTTCGTCGACCGTGCCCGAGATCAGGCCGAAGCGGGAGAGCTCGCGCATGATCGTGCGCATCTGCTCCTTCGGCACGAACTTGTCGCGGTATTCCTTGCTGAAGATCGGTTCGATCTCGGCGTCGAGAAAGCGCTTCAGGCCGTCGATGGCTGCCTGTTGCTCTTCGGTTCTGATGACATGTCCCATTGATTGCTCCGTATCTGTTCTGTGAGTTACTGCCGGGCCAGGATCGTGATCGCCACGACGGCTTCCTCGATGCCGTAGAGGCCGCCGCCGTTTTCCTGGATCGCGATGCGGGCACCGTCGACCTGGCGCTTGCCGGCCTCGCCGCGCAACTGCGTGACCAGTTCATGCAACTGGCCGAGGCCGGTGGCGCCGATCGGATGGCCCTTGGATTCCAGGCCGCCCGACGGGTTGATCGGGATGCGCCCGCCGACCATGAAGTCGCCGCGTTCGGCAGCCGGGCCGCCTTCGCCGAATCCGACCAGCATCAGCGACTCCGCGTTCAGGATCTCGCCCATGGCGGTGGCGTCATGCACCTCGGCCACGTCGACATCGCCGGGCGACACGCCGGCCTGCTCGTAGGCCTTCTTCGCGCCGAGGTGGGCCACGATCTTGTGCGGCTCGTCGATGCCGCGCGTGCTGCCGGTCTGCACGACGCTGGCCAGCACGCGCACCGCGCGGCCGCCTGCACCCTTCAGGCGCTTCAGGCCTTCGGCGTTGCAGAGGATGACTGCCGCGGCGCCGTCGCTGATGGGCGAGCACATCGGCAGCGTCAGCGGATAGGTGATCGGCGGCGCCGCCAGCACCTGCTCGATGCTGCAGGGCTCGCGGTACTGCGCGAGCGGGTTGTGCACCGAGTGCTGGTGATTCTTGGCCGCGACGGCGGCGATCTGCCGCTGCGTGGTGCCATAGGTCTGCATGTGCTGGCGGCAGAACGCGGCGTACACGTCCATGAAGACGCTGTAGGGCTTCTCGGACATGGTGCCGGGCGGCGGCACCACGCGGTGCCCCATCGCCATCAATGTCGCCTTGTTCTGGTCCGCGGTCGACACGTCCCAGCCGCCGTCGAAGGCGCTGAACATCTTGGCCTTGTCGGCGATGTTCATCTTCTCGGCGCCCACGGCCAGCGCGATGTCGCAGCTGCCCGAGCGCAAGGCCATCGTCGCCAGGTTGAATGCCGACGAGCCCGAGGCGCAGGCGTTCTCGACGCTGAACACGGGCACTCCCTCCAGCCCCAGCCGACGCATCGCGATAGGCCCGGGGATGGCGGTCTGCCCCTGGAACTGGCCGTTGGTCAGCGTGGCGTAGAAGGCCGAGCCGATGTCCTCGATGACGCAGCCCGCGTCGGTCAGGGCCAGCAGCACGGCCTCTTCGACCATGTCGTAGACCGTGCGGTCCAGAAGGCGGCCAAAGGGCGTCATGCCCACGCCAACCACGTAGATATCGTTCATTGCTTGAGTCCTCGTGTGATCGGGCAGCTCAGCGGCCCGGGAAATTCGGTGCGCGCTTCTCGGCGAAGGCGGTGAGGCCTTCGTGGAAGTCGGCGGTTCGCATGTGCTGGCGCAGCATCACCTGCTCGTGCAGGAGCGCATCGGCGCCTGTCTTGTCTGCCGCTGCACGCGCCACCTGCTTCATGCGGCGCAGGGCGATCGGGCTCTTCTGCGCGATGTGGCGGGCCAGCGTGAGCGTGGCTTCGGCGAGGCTCGCGTCGGGATGAACCTCGCACACCAGGCCGCAAGCCTTCATCTCCGCGGCCGAGAGCGCCTTGCCGGTCATCAGCAGGTACATCGCCATGTTCAGCGGGATCAGCCGCGGAAGGATGGCGGCGCCGCCCGCACCCGGGAAGACGCCGAAGTTGGCGTGCGCGTCGGCGATGCTGGCGCTCTCGCCGGCCACGACGATATCGGCGCACATGGCCAGTTCGAGCCCGCCGGCCATCGTCACGCCGTTGAGCGCTGCAATGACGGGCTTGGGAAAGGCACGCAGGGCGCCGAACACGACGTTGGCGCGATCGAGGAAGTCGGCTTCACCGGGCGCGAGATTCGCACCGGCCAGCACTTCCTTGAGGTCGGCGCCGGCGCAGAAGGCGGGACCGTTGCCGGTGATCACCAGCACGCGGATTTCGTCGTTGCGCGCGATGTCGGCAAGACCGCGCTCCAGTTCGGCGAGGGTCGCCAGGTTCAGGGCGTTCATGGCCCTGGGGCGGTTCAGCGTGATGCGCGCAACGGGGCCGAGCGCTTCGATGAGCAGGATGTCGTCTTTCATGATGTCTCTCTTGGGTCCGCTTTCGGCGGGGGTCGGGACGCACGGCGAAGTGGTCCTGAAGTCGATGAAGGGATGCTAGAAGTCGCACCCTTCGGCGACAGGTCATTGCAGAGGTTTCGCCGGTCCGGTCGAACATGCCGACCGGGCAGGCAGGCGTTGCGACGCTAGGGGGTCGCCGTCTTCATCGACGCGCGAGGCACCGACGAAGAGGGGTCGGGCGCCGCCACGCGGCTGAACCTGGCGGCATCGCGTTCGTAGGTGCGCGAGGCGAGAAGGAAGAGCCCCGCCGCGACCAGCGACACCAGCGGCGCGACCGTGAGTGCCGTCTTCAGGTCGCTCATGTCGGAGATCAGGCCCACCACGAAGGGCCCGGGCGCCAGCCCGAGCAGGCTCGCGCCCAGCACCGCGGTGGCGGTCACGGTGGCACGCACGGCCGGGTGCGTGACGTCCATGACGATGGCCACCGCACAGCCGCCGTGCGCCACGGCGAACACGGCGCCCGCCAGGATCAGCCCCAGCGCGAGCGGACCCGGCGGCAACGCGAAGCCCGCTGCCAGCATCACGCCGCAGATCAGCGTGTAGGCGGCGGGGACGATGGCCCGGTACCGGGGGCGACCTTTGCTCAGCCGATCCGCGATGCCGCCGCCGAAAAGCACGCCGATGCCAGCAGCCAGCACCACCACCGCTGCCATGAGCGCCGCCTTGCGCGGATCGAACGCATAGGAGCGAACCAGGAAGGTCGGCATCCACGCGATCAGGATGGACGGGATGGCCATCTGCAGGCCGAATGCGAGGAAGGTGAGGTTGCCGGAGCGGGAGACGAACACCTGCCGCACCAATTGGCCCAGCGGGAGCGCCGCACTGCCGCGATCGCCTGCCACGAGCTTCGGCGGCTGGTAGTCGCGCACGACGAAGGGATACAGCAGCGCCAACAGCAGGCCCGGCGCGCCGACCACGAAAAACGCGGTGCGCCAGCCGAACTGGCTTGCGACGGCCCCGCCGATCACCACGCCCAGGACCGAGCCGAACAACCCCGCCGACTGGAATGCGCCCTGGATCGCGGCGCGCCTGCCGATCGGGAAGGTATGCGCCAGCAGCGCTGCGCCCGCGGCCGCGTAGGCGGCCTCGCCCACGCCGACCATGGCGCGTGCGACCAGCAGTTGCGTGTAGCTGGTGGCCAGTCCGCAGGCGATGGTCGCCAGGCACCACACGAAGGCCATCAGCGTGATGCTCTTCACCCGGCCCCAGCGGTCGGCGACCATGGACATCGGCAGGGTCAGCACGCCGACCACCACCGAGACGATGCTGACCAGCGCACCGAGTTGGGAGTCCGACACGCCCCAGTCCGATTTCAGGAACGGGAACACGGCACCGATGACCTGGCGCGAGAGGTAGTCCGAGAGCATCAGCCCGAAGGTCAGCGCGAACACGGTCCACGCATAGGCGCCGGCCGACCGTGTCGCCTCGTCGCCGGAGGGCGCCGCATGGATGTCTGCCGCGATCATGTCGTCGCACTCCCCGTACTCGGCGTGGCCTCGGCGGATGTCGAACTGTGCTGGCCTCGGCCAAGGAAGAGCTTCAGCGTCAGCCGCTGGACCCACGACCCGTACGGCGGATGGAACAGCTGGATGGGAAAGAAGCGATGCACCGCGAAGACAGCCTTCGCATGCGACAGCGACCGGAATCCCTCCGGACCGCGCCAGCTTCCGATGCCCGAATTGCCGGTGCCGCCGAAAGGCAGGTCGCACTGGAAGACGTGCCAGGCCCAGTCGTTGACCGTCATGCCGCCGGCATGCACGTCGCGCGTCAAGCGCCGCAGTTCGGGGGGCTCCGTGCCGAAGTAGTAGAGCGCCAGCGGACGCGGTCGCGATGCGACGAACGAGACAGCCTGGTCCATCGAATCGCAGGCCAGCACCGGCAGGATTGGGTTGAAGAGCTCCTCCTGCATGATGCGCATGGCAGGCGTCACGCCGGTCACGATCTGCAGCGGAATGATGCGTGCGCCATCGCCCGTGCCGCAGGAAGTCACCTTCGCGCCCTTGGCCACGGCATCGGCCAGCAGTTCGCGCGTACGGTCCGCATGCCGGTCAGAGGCCATGCTGGTGTAGTTCGGGTCCGCGACCGGATCGGGGTACATGCGTGCGAAGGCACGCGCAGTGGCAGCGACGAATTCGTCGATGCGCTCGCCCGGCACCAGCACGTAGTCGGGTGCCACGCAGGCCTGTCCGCTGTTGAAGGCCTTGCCGTGCGCGATCGACCGCGCGGCCGTTGCCATCGAGGCCGAGCGACCGACGATCGCCGGGGACTTGCCGCCGAGCTCCAGCGTGACCGGCGTCAGGTTCGCCGATGCGGCGCGCATGATGTGCCGGCCGATTTCCGGCGAGCCGGTGAAGACGATGTGGTCGAGCGGCAGGCCCGCGAAAGCCTGCCCGATCTCGACGCCGCCGCCGAAGATCGCGACCTGCTCTTCCGGAAAGACCTCCGCCAGCATGCGGCGCAGGACCGCGGTGCAGCGCGGCGAGAACTCCGACATCTTGATCATCACGCGGTTGCCCGCGGCCAGCGCCGTCACGAGCGGGCCGATGGATTCGATCACCGGGAAGTTCCACGCGGCGATCACGCCGACGATGCCCTTCGGCTGGTACACGACCTTGGCGCGGTTGGTGAGGAACATCCAGTCCACGCTGCGGCGCTGGGGCTTCATCCAGCGCTTCAGGTGCGACAGCGCGTGGTCGATCTGGACCGCAGGCCCCAGCACGTCCAGCATCTTGCATTCGAACGCCGAGCGGCGGCCGAAGTCGTCGCTCATCGCGCGGGAGAGCGGGTCCTGGTAGCGCTGCAGCGCGAGGCGCAACGCCTTGAGATCGCGGATGCGCTGGTCGAGCCCGGGGGATGGCGCTGCCAGGAAAGCCTGGCGCTGCTTCGCGAGCGTGGCGTTCAGTCCTTCGACGGTGTCGTTCGTGCTCACGATGCCTCCGCTACAGCTACGGGCCGCGTGGCGCTCGCCGGCACATCCGGGGCCGTCGCCGAGCCGACATGCGCGCGGCGTGCCGCGGCCTTGATCATGTCGGCTGCCTTCTCGGCAATCATGATGGTCGGCGCATTGGTGTTGCCCGACACGAGGTCCGGCATGACCGACGCGTCGACCACGCGAAGCGCCTCGACGCCCTTCACGCGCAGCTGCGCATCGACCACGTCGTTCGGCCCGTCGCCCATGCGGCAGGTGCCCACGGGGTGGTAGGCGCAGTCGGCGTGACGGCGGACGAACTTCTCGATCTGCGCATCGGTCTGCGCCCAGGCCGAGTTCTTCGACTCCCTGCCGCCGAAGCGGGCCAGTGCGGGCTGGCGCGTGATTTCGCGCAGGCGCTTGAAGCCGCGCACGAGGCAATCGACATCGCTCTGCTCGGACAGGAAGTTGGTGTCGATCAACGGCGCCGCCATCGGATCGGCACTCGCGAGCGACACGCTGCCGCGCGACTTGGGACGCAGCATGCACGCGTGCAGCGAGTAGCCGTTGCCGAACAGGATCTTGCGACCGTGGTCCATGATCTTGGCGACGACGAAGACAGTCTGGAGGTCGGGCACGGTCTCTTCGGGCCGCGTCTTCATGAAGCCGTTGCCCTCGGCGAAGTTGGAGGTCAGCACGCCGCGCCGGTAGCGACGCCAGTGGAAGAGGCCCTTGAGCACGGTCCAGGCGCTGCTGAACGAGAGCCCGATGAGACCGCGGGAGACACCGGCTTCGTAGCTGTGCACCACGTCGATGTGGTCCTGCAGGTTCTGTCCGACGCCCGGCGCGTCGTGGACGACCGGGATGCCGTGTTGCCGCAGCGTCGCGGCCGGGCCGATGCCCGACAGCATCAGGACCTGCGGCGATTGCAACGCACCCGCGCAGAGCAGGACCTCGCGCTGCGCCGACACGCGCTTCACCGCGCCGTCGGCGTCGCGGTATTCGACGCCCACCGCGCGCTTGTCTTCCATCACGATGCGCGTGGTTCGCGCCTTTGTGATGACGCGCAGGTTCGGGCGCGCCAGGTTCGGCGTCAGGAAGCCCTTCGCCGCGCTGCAGCGCTCGCCGTTCTTCTGCGTGAGCTGGGTCAGGCCGACGCCGGCCAGGCGCTCGCCGTTGAAGTCAGGATTGCGCGCATGCCCCGCCTGAACGGCGGCCTCGACGAAGGCGCGAGCGTACATGCTCGGCTCCATCACGTCGGCCACGTTCAGCGGACCGCCCGCGCCGTGGTATTCGGAATCGCCCCAGAACTCGTTGTTCTCGGACTTCCTGAAGTACGGGAGCACGTCGGCGTAGCTCCAGCCGATGTTGCCGGCCGCGGCCCAGCGGTCGTAGTCGCTGCGGTCGCCGCGGATGTACATCATCCCGTTGATCGAGCTCGATCCGCCCAGTGCTTTGCCGCGCGGCTGGTAGCCGATGCGGCCGTTCAGGCCCTTGTTGGGCAGCGTCTTGAATGCCCAGTTGAAGATCGGGTACGGCAGAAGGATCGGCAGGCCGGACGGGCACTGGATCAGCGCGCTGGTGTCCGCTGCGCCCGCTTCGAGCAGGCACACCGTTACGTCCGGGTCCTCGCTGAGCCGGGCCGCGAGCACGCAGCCGGCGGAGCCGCCGCCGATGACGATGTAGTCCGCGCTCTGCGGGTCGGCCTGCGCCGGGTTGAGAGTTCCTGGTCTTCTTGTCATGGCGTGTAGACGATGTGCACGTCGCCGATGCGACCGTTGAATCGGAACGGCGCGCGGTCGTAGTAGTCCAGCGAGACGGGCGAGCCGAGGTTGGTGCCGATGTCCAGCGTTTCGCTGGCGGTGAAGCACAGCGGTGCGGTGAACGGGACCGTGCCGCGGGCCACCTCGGTGCCGTCGACGCGCATCACGAAGGTGGCGGGCGATCCGGGTGCAGGACCGGCGACGAGCGTCTGCAGCTCGAAGCGATGCGGTCCGGCCTCGATGCGGCCGGCGCTCCGAAGCTTGGTGCGCATGACGCTCAGGCTGTTGTATTCGTAGTGCAGGTGCCCCGCGTCCATGTAGAGCACGAGGCCGCCGGCCACGCCGCCGAGCGCGTACAGCACGCCCTCGCCCATCGCAGGCACGTCCACCTCGATCGACACCTTGTGGCTGCGCGCGCGCAGGTTGGGTGCGCAGAATTCGGGCAGTCGCGTGACGCTCCCGTTGAAGTGCCATTCGGTCTGCGTCGTGCCGATGCGAGCGGCGGGATTCAGCAGCGGGCCGAGGCCGGCGCCGATCGGATAGACGTGGTTCGCACGCGCCTCTTCGTCGAACTTGCGTTGCAGTTCGGCCAGCTTCTCGGGATGCTGCCCCGCGACGTCCGTCGACTGCGAGTAGTCGCTGCCGAGCTTGTAGAGCTTCCAGACGTCCTCGTCGGGATTCCAGTTCGCATAGGCCGCGGCGGTGGCCGAGAGCCACGGCAGGCGCGGGCCGAAGACCGATGCCATCCAGCCATCGGCGTAGATGCCGCGGCTGCCGAAGATCTCGAAGTACTGCTGCGCCTTGCGCGTCGGTGCCGATGCATCCGTGAAGCTGTAGGCCAGGCTGAGTCCGTCCAGCGGATCCTGCGCGACGCCGTTGACCGTGGCGGGCGGCGCGATGCCGATGAGCTCGTAGATCGTCGGCGCGATGTCGTTGACATGGTGGAACTGCCCGCGAACCGCCGCGTCGGCCGCGATGCGCCTGGGCCACGACACCATCATCGGAACGCGCGTGCCGCCGAAGTAGCCCGCGACGAGCTTGGTGCCCTGGAACGGGCTCTCCCCGGCCCACGCCCAGCCGGCGTGGTACATGTTCGCGATCTTCGGTCCGCCCATTGCCTGCAGGCCGCCGTACTCCTCTTCGAGGATCTTCATCTGCTGCGCGAACGGGATGGGCACGCCGCTGATCGACAGGATCTCGTTGATCGTGCCGCCCGCTCCTTCGGCCGAGGCGCCGTTGTCGGACAGCACGTAGAAGATCAGCGTGTTGTCGCGCAGGCCCAGGCGTTCGAGTTCATCGATGACCTTGCCGGCCTGCACGTCGGCGTGCTCCAGGAAGCCCGCGTAGACCTCCATCAGCCGCGCCTGGTACTTGCGTTCGTTCTCGGGCAGGCTCTCCCATGCGGCCAGCGTGTCGGGTCGCGGGGTCAACTGGCTGTCCGCCGGGATCCAGCCCATCTCGACCTGCCGCCTGAAGGCCTGCTCGCGGTAGGCGTCCCAGCCGGCGTCGAACTTGCCCTTGTACTTGTCGGACCATTCGCTGAAGACCTGGTGCGGACCATGGACCGCCCCTGGCGCCCAGTACATGAAGAAAGGCTTGTCGGGCGTCAGTGCGTGCTGCTCGCGCAGCCACCCCTGGGCCTGTGCGGCCAGGTCTTCGCTGAGGTGGTAGGCCGGATCGTTCGGCGCCTCGATCGGCGTGGTGTTGCGATAGAGGCTCGGCTGGTACTGCGAGGTTTCCGCGGCGATGAAGCCGTAGAAGTGATCGAAGCCGCAGCCGGTGGGCCAGCGGTCGAAGGGCCCGGCGGCCGAAGTCTGGAGTGCCGGTGTGTTGTGCCACTTGCCGAAGGCCGCCGTGCTGTAGCCGTGGTGCTTGAGCACCTCGGGGATCGTGGCCGCGCTCTTCGGGATCTCGCCGGTATAGCCGTCGAAGTCGCTCGCGAATTCGGTGATCGTGCCGGACTCGACCCGGTGGTGGTTGCGGCCGGTCAGCAGCGATGCGCGGGTGGCCGAGCAGATCGCGGTAGTGTGGAAGGCGTTGTAGCGCACGCCCGTGTCGGCGATGCGGCTGAGCGTCGGCGTGTGGATTGCGCCGCCGACCGTGTCGGCATGCGCGAAGCCGACGTCGTCGAGCATGATGATCAGGACGTTGGGCGCATCGGCGCGCACCGGTGACGCCTTGGTGCGCCACTGGTGGGTCGACTGGGCCAGCGTGCGGCCGGCCATGCTGGCGGTCGGCGTGGGTGCGAGCGGAAGGTGCTGCGGCTGGGGTGAATCGGGCGTTGTGCCCGGGGGCGGATCGATCGCCTTGTCGGCGTCGTCGCGGGAATCCTGTGTCATCCGATGTCTCCGGTTTTCTTGCTGCGATGCTGGAGGTCCAGTCTAGGAACGGGCAGTCCGTGGCGCCGGTCTTTGACGTCAAATCGGTGGTCCCTGCGGGCAGCGAAACCCGGGCAAACGGCATTGTCAAAAGAGCCGCTCGCGGCGACCATCGGGGCATGAACGTTCCCCTGCGCGCGCCCGGCCCGCCACTGCAAGAACCCACCACGATCGGCGGCTACGTGCTGGCGATCTCCAAGGCACTCCAGGCCAGCGGGGTCGACAGCGCCCGTGTCCTCAAGGCGGTCGGCATTCCGTTGACGATGACGAACGATCCGATGAGCCGGCTGCCCGTCAGCACCCTCACCCGGCTCTTTCGCGCCTGCACGGACGTCACCGGCAATCCGTACTTCGGATTGACGGTGGCGCGCTTCATCCACATCTCGAACCTGCATGCGCTGGGCTATGCGCTCGCGGCCAGTGCCAACCTGCTGGAGTTCTGCCAGCGGCTCGAACGCTATTTCAGGCTCGCCTCCCAGACCTGCGAGATCAAGGTGGTCGAGACGAAGGACGAGCTCGAACTCCGCATCCGGCTGCTGGTCGACGTGTCCGCCGAAACGGAGGACGCCTTCCTCGGCTTCGTCGTGCTCGCGATGCGGCAGCTCTACAAGCCCGAGTTCAATCCGCTGCGTGTGGTGATGTCGCATGCGGCACCGCGCGAAGACATCGCGCCGTACGAAGCGCTCTTCCGCGCGCCCGTGAGCTTCGGGCACTCGGACCCGATGCTGGTGCTACCCCGCTCCGACCTTCTGAACCCGCTGATCGGCGCCTGTGCCGAACTGGCGCAGCTCAATGACAACCTGTCCAACACCTACCTGGCCCGCCTCGAGAAGGACGACGTCGTGACCCGCGTGCGGCAGAAGATCATCGAGTTCCTGCCCAACGGCAGTTGCACCCGCGACAAGGTGGCCAGCGCCCTGGCGATCAGCCCGACCACGCTGCAGTTCAAGCTGTCGGAGCGCGGCACCAGCTTCCACGACCTGCTGGACACGACCCGCAAGGAACTGGCCTCCGGCTACGTCCAGCAGTCCTCGCTGTCTATCACCGAGATCACCTTCCTGCTGGGCTTCAGCGACACGAGCAACTTCACGCGCGCGTTCAAGCGCTGGCAGGGCGTGTCACCCACCTCGTTCCGCGACGGCGAGAAAGCGGTCAGCGCCTGAGGGCCCGGTCGTCGCCGCACGCCTGAAATGCCTGTCGTTCAACAGGAAGTGCGACAGCGCCGGGATGAGCACGAGGGCGCCGACCATGTTCCAGACGAACATGAAGGTCAGCAGGATGCCCATGTCGGCCTGGAACTTGATGGGGGAGAAGGCCCAGGTGATGACGCCTGCGGCGAGCGTGACGCCCACGAGCGCG
>NZ_JBPJZT010000025.1:0-50585 GCF_051216375.1 Variovorax glacialis
TGAAGCTGATCAACCCGATCGCGATGGAAGAAGGCCTGCGCTTCGCCATCCGCGAAGGCGGCCGTACCGTGGGCTCGGGCGTCGTGGCGAAGATCCTCGACATCTGATTGGATCGCATAGGGGTATAGCTCAATTGGCAGAGCGCCGGTCTCCAAAACCGAAGGTTGTAGGTTCGATTCCTACTGCCCCTGCCACCTAAGGTGGCCCCAAAGCAAGCCCGTCATGTCCTGACGGGCTTTGGCGTCTCCAGCGAAGTATTGAATTGAAGGCCTCAAGGCCTCAGGAACAAAGCCCAAGATGGCCACTTCTCAAATTGAAACCGTGAGCACCAGTGCGGACAAGGCCAAGCTGGCCGTTGCCGCCGTGCTGGCGGTTGGCGCCATTGTTGCGTTCTATTTGCTCGCTCGCCAAGGGGCAATCGTGCAGTGGGCGGCGTTGTTGGTTGGTCTTGCTGCCGCGGTAGGCTCTTTCGCGAGTTCGGAAAGCGGTCGGCAGTTGTGGGCTTTTGGTCGTGACTCTTGGCGGGAAGTCAAAAAGGTCGTATGGCCTACCCGCAAGGAAGCGATCCAAATGACGGCCTACGTGTTTGCCTTCGTTGCGATCATGTCGATCTTCCTTTGGCTCACCGACAAGACGCTCGAATGGGTGTTTTTCGACCTCATTCTGGGCTGGAGAAAATAATGACTGATGAAGCTGTCGAAGCCACACCGGAGAGCACTTCAGTGCTTGCCGCGCCCGCACATCCGGATCTTCGCTGGTACGTCGTGCACGCGTACTCCGGCATGGAAAAGGCCGTGGAGCGCAACATCACCGAGCGCATCGCCCGGGCCGGCATGCAGGACAAGTTTGGCCGCATCCTGGTGCCGACCGAAGAGGTGGTCGAGATCAAGAATGGCCAGAAGCGGACGACCGAGCGTCGTTTCTTCCCCGGCTATGTCCTCGTCGAGATGATCATGGACGACGAAAGCTGGCACCTTGTGAAGCACACAAACAAGGTGACCGGGTTCGTTGGTGGTGCAAAAAACCGACCTGCGCCAATTTCCCAGAAGGAAGTTGAAGATATTGTCAGCCAGATGCAGCAAGGCACCGAGAAGCCGCGGCACAAGGTGGAGTTCGTCGCCGGCGAATTCGTGCGCGTCAAGGAAGGTCCGTTCACCGACTTCAATGGCACCGTTGAAGAAGTGAACTATGAAAAGAGCAAAGTGCGTGTGTCGGTCATGATTTTTGGACGTGCCACGCCTGTTGAGCTCGAATTCAGTCAAGTCGAAAAGACCTGAGTCTCAGCGAATTGGAACCAATTCCGGCTGCGCGTTGTCCGACTCGGCGCGCGGCCTAGATCGAAGAGTCGTTTAACCCCGGGGAGCCAAGGCTGAGGCCGAGGCGTCATCACCCGCAAGGAGCAAAGCATGGCGAAAAAAATCGTCGGCTTCATCAAGCTGCAAGTACCAGCTGGTAAGGCCAACCCGTCACCGCCGATCGGTCCCGCACTGGGCCAACGCGGTTTGAACATCATGGAATTCTGCAAGGCGTTCAACGCGCAGACTCAAGGCGTCGAGCCCGGTCTGCCGCTGCCGGTGGTGATCACCGCGTTCGCCGACAAGAGCTTCACCTTCATCATCAAGACGCCTCCAGCGATCACCTTGATCAAGAAGGCCATCAAGCTCGAAAAGGGTTCTGCTCGGCCGCATACGGACAAGGTGGGCAAGATCACGCGCGCTCAGTTGGAAGAGATCGCAAAGACCAAGATGAAGGACCTGACGGCCGCCGATCTGGACGCCGCGGTTCGCACTATTGCCGGTTCTGCCCGCTCGATGGGCGTGAATGTGGAGGGCGTGTAAATGGCCAAGATCACCAAGAAGCAAAAGGCGCTTGCAGGCAAGGTTGACAGCAACAAGCTGTACGCGTTTGCCGACGCCATCGGCATCATCAAGGAAGCCGCGACTGCGAAGTTCGACGAGTCGATCGACGTGGCTGTTCAGCTCGGTATCGATGCGAAGAAGTCTGACCAGGTGGTGCGCGGCGCCGTCGTGTTGCCCAACGGCACAGGTAAGACCAAGCGCGTCGCGGTGTTCGCACAAGGGGTCAAGGCCGAAGAAGCCAAGGCAGCCGGTGCCGATATCGTCGGCATGGACGATCTGGCTGCGATGGTGAAGGCTGGCGACATGCCTTTCGATGTCGTGATTGCCGCACCGGATGCAATGCGCGTCGTCGGTACGCTCGGTCAGATCCTCGGCCCGCGCGGTTTGATGCCCAACCCGAAGGTCGGCACCGTGACGCCCGATGTCGCTACCGCCGTCAAGAATGCGAAGGCTGGCCAGGTGCAATTCCGCGTCGACAAGGCGGGCATCGTGCACGGCACGATCGGTCGCCGTTCGTTCGACAACGAAAAGCTGCAGGGCAACCTCGCTGCGCTGATCGAAGCCCTGGTCAAGGCCAAGCCGGCGACCAGCAAGGGTGTGTATCTGCGCAAGGTTGCCGTGTCGTCGACGATGGGTTTGGGCGTCCGCGTGGACACGCAAACCATCGCTCAGCAGGGCTGAGTGTATGGAAGGTCCTCGCGGATGCGAGGCCCTGAGAATTTGCCCCCTTGTCGGTAAAGCGTCAGCGGGGCGATGTGGTGGGTCGAGGCTGCGACGAGCGGCCTCGGGCCATCCAAGACCGCTGGTGTGCGGTGCGTGCTGCACTTAATCGCTTCGCATTTCGTGAGGCAGCCAGCGCAGATGGCGATCCCGCTGCAGAGGAATTTGTTTCCGAAACAGTTGGTCGCTGCATGAAGCGCGCTCGGAGGCTCAAGCTGAAGGGCGCATTAAAAGGAGTAGACCTTGAGTCTGAATCGCAGTGAGAAAGAAGCGGTCATCAGTGATGTGACCAGCCTCGCCGCAAAAGCTCAAACGCTCGTGATGGCGGAATACCGTGGCATCACGGTGGCCGATATGACCAAACTGCGCAACGATGCGCGCAGCAAAGGCGTGAGCCTCAGCGTGTTGAAGAACACGCTGGCACGCCGTGCTGTCGCGGGTAGCGCTTTTGAGATTGTTGGTGACCAGATGACCGGTCCGCTGATCTATGGCTTCTCCGAAGACGCTGTGGCCGCCGCGAAGGTGGTGGCCGATTTCGCGAAGACCAACGACAAGTTGGTGATTCGCGGTGGCGCATTCGGTGGCAAGGCCCTGGACGTCGAAGGCGTAAAGCAATTGGCCAACATCCCTTCGAAGGAAGTGCTGCTGGCGCAACTGCTGGGCTTGATGCAATCCCCGATCTCGCGCACGGCCCGTGTTCTGGCCGCGCTGGCAGAGAAGCGTGGTGGTGGCGATGCACCGGCCGAAGCTCCGGCTGAAGCGCAAGCTGCTTAGGCCTTGCGTTCGAAATATTCAACCCAATTGTTAGGAAATCAAAATGGCATTCGATAAAGACGCATTTCTGACCGCGCTCGACAGCATGACGGTCCTGGAACTCAACGACCTGGTGAAAGCCATCGAAGAGAAGTTCGGCGTGAGCGCCGCTGCAATGGCCGCTCCCGCTGCTGGCGGTGGCGCTGCCGCCCCGGCCGCCGAAGAAAAGACCGAGTTCAACGTTGTTCTGCTCGACGCAGGCGCGAACAAGGTGTCGGCGATCAAGGCCGTGCGCGAAATCACCGGCCTGGGCCTCAAGGAAGCCAAGGATCTGGTGGAAGCCGCTCCCAAGGCCGTCAAGGAAGGCCTGCCGAAGGCAGACGCCGAAGCCGCCAAGAAGAAGCTGGAAGATGCTGGCGCCAAGGTGGAACTGAAGTAATTCGGTCCCACCGGAGGGCTGGAGTGTGCCGCAAGGCCCTCCAGCCTTTGCCGCTTTCAGAGCGCACCCAAAAGCCGCCGTTTTCAGCGATTTTTGAGTGTCTTCTGACCCCGACTGCAGAAGACCCCTTGGTTCGGGTGATGTGCAACGCATCACTGTCCGCCATCGGCTGGTAGTGGCCAGCCGCCAAGCAGAGGCGCGAAAGCGCCGCTGACAAGTCGCTGAAGATCTCAAGCTCCGGAGCTCTCATGGCCCAAACGTCCACGTACAGTTACACCGAACGCAAGCGCATCCGAAAGAACTTCGGCAATCGCGATAGCGTCGTCGAAATTCCCTACCTCCTGCAAATGCAGAAGGACGCATACACCGCTTTCCTGCAAGCCGGTGTCCCTCCCCAGAAACGGACCGTGGAAGGTCTTCAGGCAGCGTTTGACGCGGCGTTCCCGATCGTCTCGCACAACGGTTTTGTGGAGATGAAATTCCTCGAGTACAACCTCGCGAAACCTGCCTTTGATGTCAGGGAATGCCAGACCCGCGGCCTGACTTTCGCCTCGGCCGTTCGCGCGAAGGTCCAACTGATCATCTATGACCGCGAATCATCGACTTCGCAGTCGAAGGTGGTCAAGGAAGTGAAGGAGCAAGAGGTCTACATGGGCGAAGTTCCGCTCATGACTGAAAAAGGCTCGTTCATCATCAATGGCACCGAGCGCGTCATCGTGTCGCAGTTGCATCGTTCGCCGGGCGTGTTCTTCGAGCACGACAAGGGCAAGACGCACAGCTCGGGCAAGTTGCTGTTCTCGGCGCGCGTGATTCCTTACCGCGGTTCGTGGCTCGACTTCGAGTTCGACCCGAAGGACATGCTGTACTTCCGCGTCGACCGTCGCCGCAAGATGCCGGTCACGATCCTGCTGAAGGCCATCGGCCTGAACCCGGAATCGATCCTGGCGAACTTCTTCGTGAACGACAACTTCCGCCTGATGGACAGCGGCGCGCAGATGGAGTTTGTCTCCGAGCGCCTGCGTGGTGAAGTTGCGCGTTTCGATATCACCGACAAGTCCGGCAAGGTCGTGGTTGCCAAGGACAAGCGCGTCACCGCGCGCCACACGCGCGAACTCGAGCAGTCGGGCACGACGCATATCAGCGTGCCGGAAGACTTCCTGGTCGGCCGTGTCATCGCCCGCAACATCGTCGACCCCGACTCGGGCGAAATCCTGGCAAAGGCCAACGACGAGTTGACCGAAGCGCTGCTGAAGAAGCTGCGCGCCGCCGGCGTGCAGGACGTCCAGGCGATCTACACCAACGAACTCGACCAGGGCGCCTACATTTCGCAAACGCTGCGAATCGACGAAACGGTGGATGAATTCGCCGCGCGCGTTGCCATCTATCGCATGATGCGCCCCGGGGAACCACCGACGGAAGATGCGGTGCAGGCTCTGTTCCAGCGCCTGTTCTACAACCCAGATACCTACGACCTGTCGCGCGTCGGACGCATGAAGTTCAACGCCAAGGTCGGCCGCGACGAATCGACCGGCCCGATGGTGCTGACCAACGAGGACATCCTCGCTGTCGTCAAGATCCTCGTCGACCTGCGCAACGGTCGCGGCGAAGTCGATGACATCGATCACCTGGGCAACCGTCGCGTGCGTTGCGTTGGCGAACTCGCCGAGAACCAGTACCGCACCGGTCTCGCGCGGATTGAAAAGGCCGTGAAGGAGCGTCTGGGCCAAGCGGAGCAAGAGCCGCTGATGCCCCACGACCTGATCAACAGCAAGCCGATCTCGGCTGCGCTGAAGGAATTCTTCGGTGCCTCGCAGTTGTCCCAGTTCATGGACCAGACCAATCCGCTGTCCGAGATCACGCACAAGCGTCGCGTTTCGGCCCTTGGCCCGGGCGGTCTGACCCGCGAGCGCGCAGGCTTCGAAGTCCGCGACGTGCACGTGACCCACTACGGTCGCGTGTGCCCGATCGAAACGCCTGAAGGCCCGAACATCGGCCTGATCAACTCGCTGGCGCTGTATGCCCGCCTGAATGAATACGGCTTCATCGAGACCCCGTACCGTCGCGTGGTGGACGGCAAGGTCACGATGGATATCGATTACCTCTCGGCCATCGAGGAAGGCAAATACGTCATCGCTCAGGCCAACGCAGCGCTGGACAAGGACGGCAAGCTGACCGGCGACCTGGTTTCCGCTCGCGAAACCGGCGAATCGATCCTGGTGAGCGCCGAACGCGTGCAGTACATGGATGTGTCCCCCGCGCAGATTGTCTCGGTGGCTGCCTCGCTCGTGCCCTTCCTGGAACACGACGATGCGAACCGCGCGCTGATGGGCGCCAATATGCAGCGCCAGGCCGTGCCTGTCCTGCGTCCGGAGAAGCCGTTCGTCGGTACCGGCATCGAGCGCGTCTCCGCGGTCGACTCGGGCACCGTGGTGACTGCAACCCGCGGCGGTATCGTGGACTACGTCGATGCGACCCGCATCGTGGTCCGCGTGAACGACGCCGAAGCGGCAGCCGGTGAAGTCGGCGTAGACATCTACAACCTGATCAAGTATCAGCGTTCGAACCAGAACACGAACATCCATCAGCGTCCGATCGTCAAGCGCGGCGACAAGATCGCCAAGGGCGACGTGGTGGCCGATGGCGCGTCGACCGACTTGGGCGAGCTCGCGCTCGGCCAGAACATGCTGATCGCGTTCATGCCCTGGAACGGCTACAACTTCGAAGACTCGATCCTGATCAGTGAACGCGTGGTGGCCGAAGACCGCTACACCTCGATCCACATCGAGGAACTGGTGGTGATGGCTCGCGACACCAAGCTGGGTGCCGAGGAAATCACGCGCGACATCCCGAACCTGGCCGAGCAGCAGCTCAATCGCCTGGATGAATCCGGGATCATCTACGTCGGCGCCGAAGTGCAGCCCGGCGACACGCTGGTGGGCAAGGTCACGCCGAAGGGCGAGACCACGCTGACGCCTGAGGAAAAGCTGCTGCGTGCGATCTTCGGCGAGAAGGCTTCCGACGTGAAGGACACCTCGCTGCGCGTGGACCAGGGCTCGCAAGGCACCGTCATCGACGTGCAGGTGTTCACCCGGGAAGGCATCACGCGCGACAAGCGCGCCCAGCAGATCATCGATGACGAACTGAAGCGCTTCCGCCTTGACCTGAACGATCAGCTTCGCATCGTCGAAGCCGACGCGTTCGACCGGATCGAGAAGCTCCTGACCGGCAAGGTGGCCAACGGCGGCCCGAACAAGCTGGCCAAGGGCACCAAGCTCGACAAGGCCTATCTGTCGTCGATCGAGAAATTCCACTGGTTCGACATCCGTCCGGCGGAAGACGAAGTTGCGGCACAACTCGAGTCGATCAAGAACTCGCTTGAGCAGACACGCCACAGCTTCGACCTCGCCTTCGAGGAAAAGCGCAAGAAGCTCACGCAAGGCGACGAGTTGCCTGCGGGCGTGCTGAAGATGGTCAAGGTCTACCTGGCCGTCAAGCGTCGCCTGCAGCCTGGCGACAAGATGGCCGGCCGTCACGGCAACAAGGGTGTGGTGTCGAAGATCGTTCCGGTCGAAGACATGCCCCACATGGCCGACGGCACGCCGTGCGACATCTGCCTGAACCCGCTGGGCGTGCCGTCGCGGATGAACGTGGGTCAGGTGCTCGAAGTGCATCTGGGCTGGGCCGGCAAGGGCGTCGGCCAGCGCATCGGTGACATGCTGCAAGCCGAAGCCAAGGTGGCCGAACTGCGCAAGTTCCTGGACGAGCTCTACAACGGGTCGGGCCGCAAGGAAGACTTGAGCAAGCTGAGCGATACCGATGTGCTCGAGATGGCGGAGAACCTGTCGCAGGGCGTGCCTTTCGCGACGCCGGTGTTCGACGGTGCCTCGGAAGAGGAAATCCGCGGCATGCTGAAGCTCGCCTACCCGGACGAGATCGCCAAGCTCAAGGGACTGACCGAGTCGCGTACGCAGGCGTACCTGTACGACGGCCGTACTGGCGACCAGTTCGAGCGTCCGGTGACTGTCGGCTACATGCACTTCCTGAAGCTGCACCACTTGGTGGACGACAAGATGCACGCCCGTTCGACCGGCCCGTACTCGCTCGTCACGCAGCAGCCGCTGGGCGGCAAGGCGCAGTTCGGTGGTCAGCGTTTCGGGGAAATGGAAGTGTGGGCGCTCGAAGCCTACGGTGCTGCCTATGTCCTCCAGGAAATGCTCACGGTGAAGTCCGACGACGTGCAAGGCCGTACCAAGGTGTACGAAAGCATCGTCAAGGGCGAACACTCGATCGAAGCCGGCATGCCGGAGTCGTTCAACGTGCTGGTCAAGGAAATTCGTTCGCTGGGGCTCGACATCGAGCTCGAGCGTTCTTAATTTGAAAAGGGAAAGAGTCTTATGAAATCGCTACTCGACCTGTTCAAGCAATTCACACCCGATGAGCATTTCGATGCCATCCGCATCGGCATGGCTTCGCCCGAGAAGATCCGTTCGTGGTCTTTCGGCGAAGTGAAGAAGCCCGAGACCATCAACTACCGGACCTTCAAGCCCGAGCGCGATGGCCTGTTCTGCGCCAAGATCTTTGGCCCGATCAAGGACTACGAGTGCCTGTGCGGCAAGTACAAGCGCCTGAAGCACCGCGGCGTGATCTGCGAGAAGTGCGGCGTTGAAGTCACGCAGACGAAGGTGCGTCGCGAGCGCATGGGTCACATCGACCTGGCCGCGCCTTGCGCCCACATCTGGTTCCTGAAGTCGCTGCCGTCGCGCCTGGGCCTCGTGCTCGACATGACACTGCGCGACATCGAACGCGTGCTGTACTTCGAAGCCTACGTGATCACCGATCCGGGCATGACCCCGCTGAAGAAGTTCGGCATCATGTCCGAGGACGACTACGACGCGAAGCGCAAGGAATACGGCGACGAGTTCGTTGCCAAGATGGGCGCCGAAGGCATCAAGGACCTGCTGGAAGGCATCGAGCTCGACAGCGAGATCGAAAAGCTGCGCGGCGACCTGACCGGCTCCGAAGTCAAGGTCAAGAAGAACTCGAAGCGCCTCAAGGTGCTGGAAGCCTTCCGCAAGTCCGGCATCAAGCCCAACTGGATGGTGCTTGAAGTGCTGCCCGTGCTGCCGCCGGACCTGCGTCCGCTGGTGCCGCTGGACGGCGGTCGTTTCGCGACCTCTGACCTGAACGACCTGTATCGCCGCGTCATCAACCGCAACAGCCGCCTGCGTCGCCTGCTCGAACTGAAGGCGCCGGAAATCATCGCGCGCAATGAAAAGCGGATGCTCCAGGAAGCGGTCGATTCGCTGCTGGACAACGGCCGTCGCGGCAAGGCCATGACGGGCGCCAACAAGCGTGCGCTGAAGTCGCTGGCTGACATGATCAAGGGCAAGAGCGGTCGCTTCCGCCAGAACTTGCTGGGCAAGCGCGTCGACTACTCAGGCCGTTCGGTCATCGTGGTGGGCCCGACGCTCAAGCTGCACCAGTGCGGCCTGCCGAAGCTGATGGCGCTCGAGCTGTTCAAGCCCTTCATCTTCTCGCGGCTCGAAGCCATGGGCATCGCCACCACCATCAAGGCGGCGAAGAAGGAAGTTGAATCCGGCACGCCGGTGGTCTGGGACATCCTTGAGGAAGTCATCAAGGAACACCCGGTGATGCTGAACCGCGCACCGACGCTGCACCGACTGGGCATCCAGGCCTTCGAACCCATCCTGATCGAAGGCAAGGCGATTCAACTGCACCCGCTGGTTTGCGCGGCTTTCAACGCCGACTTCGACGGCGACCAGATGGCCGTCCACGTGCCGCTGTCGGTGGAAGCGCAGATGGAAGCCCGCACGCTGATGCTGGCGTCCAACAACGTGCTGTTCCCGGCCAACGGCGAGCCCTCAATCGTGCCGTCGCAAGACGTGGTGCTGGGTCTGTACTACACGACCCGCGACCGCATCAACGGCAAGGGCGAAGGCCTGGTCTTCTCCGACATCGGTGAAGTCCAGCGCGCGCTCGACGCCAATGTGGTCGAACTCACCGCCAAGGTGGCCGTTCGTATCACCGAGTACACCAAGGACAAGGAAACGGGCGAATTCATCCCGTCGACCTCGCTGGTGGACACGACCGTGGGTCGTGCGCTGCTGTCCGAGATCCTGCCGAAGGGCCTGCCGTTCTCGAACATCAACAAGGCGTTGAAGAAGAAGGAAATCTCCAAGCTCATCAACGTCTCGTTCCGCAAGTGCGGCCTGAAGGAAACGGTTGTTTTCGCCGACAAGCTGCTGCAGAACGGCTTCCGTCTGGCAACCAAGGCCGGTATCTCCATCGCGATCGACGACATGCTGGTGCCGGCCGAGAAGCACGGCATCATCGAGCGTTCCGCGAAGGAAGTGAAAGAGATCGAGCAGCAGTACGTCTCGGGTCTCGTCACCTCCGGCGAACGCTACAACAAGGTGGTCGACATCTGGGGCAAGGCCGGCGACGAAGTGTCGAAGGTCATGATGGCCAAGCTCTCCAAGGAGAGGGCCACCGATCGCCACGGCAAGGAAGTCGAGCAGGAATCCTTCAACTCCATCTACATGATGGCCGACTCCGGCGCGCGCGGCTCCGCTGCGCAGATTCGCCAGGTCGCCGGCATGCGGGGTCTGATGGCCAAGCCTGACGGCTCGATCATCGAGACGCCCATCACGGCGAACTTCCGCGAAGGCCTGAACGTGCTGGAGTACTTCATCTCCACCCACGGTGCCCGAAAGGGTCTGGCTGACACGGCACTGAAGACCGCCAACTCCGGTTACCTGACACGTCGTCTGGTCGACGTGACGCAGGATCTGGTCGTGATCGAGCAGGACTGCGGTACGCAGGACGGCGCAGTGATGCGCGCGATCGTCGAAGGCGGTGAAGTGATCGAATCGCTGCGCGAGCGCATCCTGGGCCGTACCGCGGCCGAGGACATCCTGCATCCGGAAACGCGTGCAGTGCTGGCCAAGGCGGGCGACATGCTCGACGAAGACGTGATCGAAGCGCTCGAAGCTGAAGGCGTCGACGAAGTCAAGGTTCGCACGGCACTGACCTGCGCGACCCGCTTCGGCCTCTGCGCCAAGTGCTATGGCCGCGACCTCGGCCGCGGCGGGCTGGTCAACAACGGCGAAGCGGTCGGTGTGATCGCGGCGCAGTCGATCGGCGAGCCTGGCACGCAGCTCACGATGCGTACCTTCCACATCGGTGGTGCGGCATCGCGTGCGGCAGTCGCCTCGAGCGTCGAAGCCAAGTCCAACGGCGTGATCGGCTTCAACGCCACGATGCGCTACGTGACCAACAGCAAGAACGAGCTGGTCGTGATCGCGCGTTCGGGCGAGATCGTCATTCATGACGAGCACGGCCGTGAGCGCGAGCGCCACAAGGTGCCGTATGGCGCCATCCTGGCGGTCAAGGCCGACCAGCAGATCAAGGCGGGCCACGTGCTGGCCAACTGGGATCCGCTGACGCGCCCGATCATCACGGAGTTCGCCGGTCTGACGAAGTTCGAGAACGTCGAGGAAGGCCTCACGGTTGCCAAGCAGGTCGACGAAGTGACCGGCCTGTCGACCCTGGTCGTGATCGACCCGAAGCGCCGCGGCGCTGCGAAGGTCGTGCGTCCGCAAGTGAAGCTGATCGACGCCTCCGGTGCCGAGGTCAAGATCCCCGGTACCGACCACTCGGTGACGATCGGCTTCCCGATCGGTGCGCTGGTGCAGGTGCGTGACGGTCAGGACGTGGGCCCCGGCGAAGTGCTGGCGCGTATTCCGGTCGAAGGCCAGAAGACCCGCGACATCACCGGCGGTCTGCCGCGCGTGGCCGAGCTGTTCGAGGCGCGTTCGCCGAAGGACAAGGGCATGCTGGCCGAGATGACCGGTACCGTGTCGTTCGGCAAGGAGACCAAGGGCAAGATCCGCCTGCAGATCACCGATCCGGACGGCAAGGTCTGGGAAGACCTCGTGCCGAAGGAAAAGAACATCCTGGTGCACGAAGGCCAGGTGGTGAACAAGGGCGAAAGCGTGGTCGACGGCCCGGCGGACCCGCAGGACATCCTGCGCCTGCTGGGTTCGGAAGAACTCGCGCGCTACATCGTGGACGAAGTGCAGGACGTGTACCGCTTGCAGGGCGTGAAGATCAACGACAAGCACATCGAGGTGATCGTTCGCCAGATGCTGCGCCGCGTCGTGGTCGAGAACCCGGGCGACACCAACTACATCGCCGGTGAACAGGTCGAACGCAGCGAGATGCTCAACACCAACGACGCCCTGCGCGCCGACGGCAAGCTTCCCGCGACGTTCACCAACCTGCTGCTGGGTATCACGAAGGCATCGCTCTCGACCGACAGCTTCATCAGCGCCGCATCGTTCCAGGAAACGACGCGCGTGCTGACCGAAGCCGCGATCATGGGCAAGCGCGACGAACTGCGCGGCCTGAAGGAAAACGTCATCGTCGGCCGCCTGATCCCCGCAGGCACCGGCATGGCGTACCACCAGGCCCGCAAGGTCAAGGACGCCATGGACGAAGCCGAGCGGCGCGCGATCGCCGAAGCGGAAGCGGCCGAGCTGTCCGGATCCACCGCCGCCGCCGACGCCGACGATGCAACCACGGTCGACGCCAGCGAAGGCGCTGCCACCGAATAACTGGTTAGCATCACCGGCCATGACCGGTCTCGAACGCCCCCCTTCCGCCCGCGGATCGGGGGCTTTTTTCTGCCCGACGCCACCGTGAGCCAGATGCCCGATTCCTTGCCGTATTGGGTCGCCGGGGCCTTGGCGCTCTTCTGGTTCGTCGGCGCGTACAACCGCCTGGTCCGGCTGCGCTCGGCCGCATTGCAGGCGTATGCAGCCCTTGACGCTGCTTTGGTGCGTCAACTCGATTTCGTGCAGTCGCGGCTTGGCCAGACCGAGGAGACCGCTGCGCCGGGCCTTCAGCCGGGTGCCTCGATCAACGCAGCGGCCACCCAGCTCGCGACCCTCCTTGCGGCGACGCGTGTGCGACCGCTCGATCCGGCCGGCATCGCCGCGCTCGGAACGGCGACGCATGTCCTGGTCGTGGCATGGCAGCACATGCACCCCGATGCCGTGATCAGCTTCGAGGCGGACGGAACCTTGTCCAGGCCCGCCCCGCTGAATGGCCATGACGAGCCGACCGAGGGTGCGGCCCCCATCGCATGGCCCGAGCCCTCGGCAGCGGCGGAGATTGCACGCGGTCAGTTCAATCTGGCAGTCGCCCACTACAACGCGGCCATTTCACAGTTTCCGGCCTTGCTGGTGGCGTGGATCATGCAGCTCCGACCCGCGGCCCCGCTGCGCTAGGCCCCGCACGGTGCGGTGGGCCGCGTCCTGCCATTACCATCGACTCAAGTTGCCAGATCCTTCAGACTCCCTTCCCGATTCGCCCCCCCTTTGGCGCCAGTTGCAGCTCACCGCTTCGGCGCTCGCCTCGATTCGCAGCGGCGTGTCTGGATCGGTCGCCTTCGAGGCGGTCGATCCGACCCTGCGGCCGGGCGTGCAGGCACTGGGCTTTCAGGTGCTGCGCTGGCTTGGTCGCGCAGAGGCGCTGCGTCGCCAATTGGCCAAGCGCACGCCGCCGCCGGCGGCCGATGCGCTTCTCTGCACCGCGCTCGCCCTTGCCTGGGATGCCGGGCGTTCCCCCTATGAGCCCTTCACGCTGGTCGACCAGGCCGTGGAGGCCGCCAAGCGCAATCCCGGCACCCGCGCCCAGGCGAGCTTCGTCAACGCCTGCCTGCGGCGCTTCCTGCGGGAGCGCGACGAACTCGTCGCGACGACGGAACGCGAGCCCGTCGCGCAATGGAATCATCCGCGCTGGTGGATCGAGCGGCTCAAGCGACACCATCCGCGCGAGTGGCAGCGTGTCCTGACCGCCGACAACCAGCAGGCGCCGATGACTCTCAGGGTCAACGCGCAGAAGACAGACGTCGGGTCCTTCCAGCGCGCGCTGGAGGCAGGTGGCCTGCATGCGATTCCCGTGGGCGCCTCCGGGCTGCAATTGACCCGCGCCCGCCCGGTCCAGCAGCTTCCGGGATTCCTCGACGGCGAGTTCTCGGTGCAGGACGCTGCTGCCCAGCTCGCCGCGCCACTCCTGCTCGAGGGCCTTAGCCCGCAAGACGCCTCACCGATGAAGGTGCTCGATGCCTGTGCGGCGCCTGGCGGCAAAACGGCGCACCTCCTCGAATTTGCCGCTCCCGGGGCCATCGAAGTCACGGCCCTGGAAGTCGACGCCGCGCGAAGCCGGCGCATCGACGAAACGCTCTCGAGGCTCGGGTTGAGCGCCAAGGTGATCGTTGCCGACGCCTCGCGTCCCGCCGCGTGGTGGGATGGCGTGCTGTTCGACGGCATCCTTCTGGACGCGCCATGCACCGCTTCGGGGATCGTCCGCCGGCACCCGGACGTCCGGTGGTTGCGCAGGGAAAGCGACATCGAGCAGCTTGCGCTCCAGCAGGCGATGCTGATGGCGGCGTTGTGGCCCCTTGTGCGGCAAGGTGGCCGCCTGCTTTATTGCACCTGTTCGGTGTTCAGGGAGGAAGGCTCGCACCAGATCGAGGCGTTCCTTGCACACAACACCGATGCCCGTTTGCTGCCCTCGCCGGGCCATTTGCTCCCCCAAAGCGGGGTGAATGCCCGTGGCGTCCCGGACAATCCGTTGGGTGATCACGACGGTTTCTTCTACGCATTGCTTGAGAAGCACTAGGACCGGCCGCCGCGCGCCGGCCTGGCTGGCCGCGTGGATCATGATCGCCGGACTGCTGGGATGGCTGCCCGGTACCGCGGCCGCCGACCCCCACGCGACGGCGGTCACGCAGATGCGCCTCGAGCAGGCGGACGACGGCGTCTATCTCACCTCGCAGGTGCAGTTCGAGCTGCCGCCCGCCATCGAGGAGGTGCTCGACAAGGGCATAGCCATCTATTTCGTGGCCGAGGCCGAGATCTACCGGGAACGCTGGTACTGGACGGACCTCAAAGTTGCACAGGCCGCGCGGCACATGCGACTCGCCTACCAGCCATTGAGTCGCCGCTGGCGCCTCAACGTATCTCCCGTGCCCATCACCAATGCAGGTTTCGGCGTCTCGCTGAACCAGAACTTCGACACCCTGGCCGACGCTCTCGACGGCGTGCGCAGGGTCGGAAGGATGCGCCTCGGCGATGCCACCGAGATCGGCGACGAAGCGACCCATCCCGTGACCTTTCGCTTCAGGCTCGACACCTCCCAGCTTCCGAGGCCCTTCCAGATCGGCGCCGTCGGCCAGTCCGACTGGAACATATCCATCGAGAAGAGCGCGAAGCTTCCGCTGGAGAAGGCGAAGTGAGCAACGAATCGCGCGGTGGCACCCGGCCGCCGCAGGCGGTGCGTCGGCGTTCGCGTGCGGTCCGCTGGGCCATTGGCGTCGGCGCGGCGCTGGTGACCGCGATCGGTCTCGTGCTCATGTTCCTCCTCGCGCAGGCCACCAACAACCGGGCCTTCTACGAGCGGAATTACGCGCGCCTTTTCGGCATCAACGTCGTCGTCGCGGTGGTGCTCATCCTCGTCATCGGCTGGGTGGCGTTCAGGCTCCTGCGGCGTCTGCGCCAGGGCAAGTTCGGCAGCCGCCTGCTGATCAAGCTGGCCGCGATCTTCGCGCTGGTGGGTGTCGTGCCCGGCATGCTGGTGTACGTCGTGTCCTATCAGTTCGTCGCGCGATCGATCGAAAGCTGGTTCGACGTCAAGGTCGAGGGCGCGCTCGACGCCGGCCTCAACCTCGGTCGTGCCACGCTGGATTCGCTGTCGGAAGACCTGATGAACAAGACCAAGTCGGCGAGCGGCCAGTTGGCCAACGTGTCCGATGCGGGCGCCGGTCTTGTGCTCGAGCGCATTCGCGACCAGCTCGGCGCCACCGATGTCGTCCTCTGGACGGGCAATGGCCAACTCGTCGCGGGCGCCGGCCTGTCGCGCTTCCAGCTCAATCCGGACCAGCGACCCACGCCGCAGCAGCTTCGGCAGGTGCGGGCCGACCGGGCGGTTGCGCACATCGAAGGTCTGGACGAAACGCCTGCACCGGGCGCCGCAGCGCCGCCCCCGGCCAACGTCCGTGCGCTGGCGCTGGTTCAGCGGCAAGGCTTCGAATTCAATACCGAGCCGCGCTTCCTGCAGGTCACCCAGCCGCTGCCGCCGGCGGTCGTCGCGAACGCGCTCGCCGTGCAGGAAGCCAACCGCGAGTACCAGGAAAGAGCGCTTGCCCGCGAGGGCCTGCGCCGGATGTACATCGGCACGTTGACATTGACGCTGTTCCTCGCGGTCTTTGGTGCGGTGCTCCTTGCGGTGCTTTTCGGCAACCAGCTGGCGCGACCGCTGCTGGTGCTTGCCGATGGCGTGCGGCAGGTCGCCGGCGGCGACCTGCGACCCACTGCCGTGCTGCAGGGCAAGGACGAGTTGGGCGGCCTCACGCGATCCTTCGCCGTCATGACCCAGCAGCTGTCCGATGCACGCGGCGCGGTCGAAAAGACCATGGGTGAGCTCGACGCGGCCCGATCCAACTTGCAGACCATTCTCGACAACCTGACCTCGGGCGTGATCGTCCTCGACACTCAGGGCGTCATCATGTCCACCAACCCGGGCGCCACCCGCGTACTGCGTGCGCCGCTGGCCGCCTTCGAAAGTCAGCGGCTGGCCGACGTGCCGGGGCTTGGCGAGTTCGCGCAGAACGTGCAGCAGCAGTTCGACGACTTCGAGGTCGAGCGGATGCAGCACGGGCTCGACCATTGGCAGCACGCCTTCGAACTTCACCCCGAAGGCGATGCGATGGACCAGGACACGATCAACATCGTCGCCCGCGGCGCCGAACTGCCCGATGCGGCCAGGCTTCTCGTCTTCGACGACATATCGGAAATCGTCTCGGCGCAGCGCGCACAGGCTTGGGGGGAGGTCGCGAGGCGCCTTGCACACGAGATCAAGAATCCGCTCACACCGATCCAGCTCTCGGCCGAGCGGCTGGAGATGAAGCTCTCGGGCAAGGTCGCACAGCCCGAGCAGGCGATCCTGACCAAGTCCGTCAAGACGATCGTCGACCAGGTCGATGCCATGAAGCGCCTCGTGAACGAGTTCCGCGACTACGCACGCCTGCCCGCGGCCGAGCTGAAGCCCGTCGACTTGAATGCGCTCGTCGCCGATGTGCTGCACCTCTATCCGCCGGACAGCGCCACCGTCGTGCTGCGATCCGAACTGGACGAACGTTGCAGGCCGATTCGCGCGGATGCGCAGCAGATTCGCCAGGTCATTCACAACCTGTTGCAAAACGCCCAGGATGCGGCGGAAGCGACAGCGCATCGCACGGGCCATCCGGGCGAAGTCGTCATTCGTACGCGGCTCGCGGACTCCGGCCGGCGGGTACGCCTCACGGTGCAGGACAGCGGCCCCGGCTTTGCCGAGCACATCCTCAAGCGCGCCTTCGAGCCCTACGTCACCACCAAGGCCAAGGGCACCGGACTCGGGTTGGCGGTCGTCAAGAAAATCGCCGATGAGCACGGCGCACGCATCGAACTTTCCAATCGGGTCTCCGATGGGGCTGTGGCTGGCGCGCAAGTCTCGTTATCATTCGCGCTTGCAGCTGAGCCGCAGGGAGCGGTCGCTCACACCGAAGATTCGAAGTCGTCCGTCACCTGAAGCACGTTGAGCGCGCAGACGGCGGACCGGCAAGCGAACCATTACCTTATAAGACAGACGGCGCACAACTAAGCACAATGGCAAACATCCTCGTGGTCGACGACGAGCTGGGCATCCGAGACCTGCTCTTCGAAATTCTCAATGACGAAGGCCACAACGTGGAACTCGCCGAGAACGCAGCCGAAGCGCGCGCCGCTCGACAGCGTGCCCGACCCGACCTCGTCCTACTCGACATCTGGATGCCCGACACCGATGGCGTGACGCTGCTCAAGGAGTGGTCCGCAGCCGGCCTTCTGAGCATGCCGGTCGTCATGATGAGCGGCCACGCGACGATCGATACCGCGGTCGATGCCACGCGCATCGGTGCCTTCGCGTTCCTCGAGAAGCCGATCACCTTGCAGAAGCTGTTGAAGGCTGTGGAGCAGGGTCTTGCACGAGAGAGCGCAAGGCGCGCCGCAGCCAGCGTGGTGCCACCCGCGAGCAGCTTCGCCGCCGTCGTTACGACCGTGGGCGACAGCGCACTGGTACCCGCTGCGCCGCAATTGCCGGCGGCGGACCTGGGCCCACAGTCCACGCAGAGCTTCGACCTGGATCGCCCGCTGCGAGATGCGCGCGATGGTTTCGAAAAGGCCTACTTCGAGTTCCACCTCGCCATGGAGAACGGTTCCATGACGCGCGTGGCCGAAAAGACCGGTCTCGAGCGCACCCACCTTTATCGAAAACTGAAGCAACTTGGCGTCGATCTTTCGAGAGGGCGTCGGAGCGCTGTATAATCGCAGGCTGCACACCAAGGCCCGGTAGCTCAGTTGGTAGAGCAGCGGATTGAAAATCCGCGTGTCGGTGGTTCGATTCCGCCCCAGGCCACCAAATTCCAAGCCCCTGATTCGTCCTCGACTCAGGGGCTTTGTCATTGCGGGATCGCTTCGTTCACGGCGAAACCCCCGCGTCGATCACCGCACCGGGGACACCTGGTAGCCCTCGATCAAACGGCGGATCGTGAGCGAAGGATTCGGATCGCTCTGCATGGCATATCACTCCAACGCGTTGCGGCAGATCGAACATTGCGAACCTCGCTCGCCGTCCGACGCACTGGCTGGAAGGCCGACTCTTGGTGCAAGATGGCGCTTCCCTCGACTTGGTATAGCCCCATGCGTATTCACTTGTGTATTGCTTCGGTTGCGGTCGCGATGCTCTTCGCAACACCGGCGTCCGCTCAGCCGAAACCGACCGAGGCCGATTGCTACGCGCAACAGGCCGCGCTGGAAAAGGACATGCGCGCGGCGCGATCCCGGGGGCAGATGCTGCGCAGGCGGCAGATCGAAGAGAACCTGCATGCCCTGCAGGCGCGATGCGAGGAGATCGCCGCCAAGGACACGCACGAGGCGCGCGTCATGCGCCAGAAGAACGTGATTCTTCAGATGCGCATCGACCTGGACCGCGCCGAGGAAGACCTGCGAAAGCTGCTCGCCGAGAAGAAATGACCGACCAGCGCGCAGACGGCAGCGCCGACGCTGCGCGCCCGGTTCGGAAGTTCGTCTAGAAGTCGACCAGCGCGAGCCCGATGTTGAACACCGTGCGCTTCCGGTTGTAGTCGATCAGCGTGTCGCCGTAGCCGTAGAAGAGCGATGCCGTGAAGCGCAGATTGCTCTTGACCGGGTCGCCGATCGCCTTGAACCATTCGAGCCGGACCGCGCCCTTGCCACCGTGCGCCGAGATGGCAAGCTGGTTGAGGCGGTCGACTTGCCAGGCGGCCCGGATATCCGCGTTGCCGAGGTACTTGGTGATGTCGGGGTTGTCGTCATCGGCCGGGTTTTCGGAGATGCGTTTCCAGACGCGTCCGGTGATGACGAACTGGTCGCCCAGTTCCATCCCGCCCATCAGGTAGACCCGGTTCCAACTGCGCGAGTAAGGCAGGTCCTGGCCGTTGGACTGGTGCACCAGGCCCAGGCCGGTGTAGCGGATGCGCCAGCCGCCCGGCAATTGGACGTCGGTCGGGTAGCTGTAGATCAGCTCCGGCTCATGATCGGTTGTGCGGAAGGGCCGCGAGAGATCTTCGTTGAACACTTGCCAGGTCGACGCCTGCGAGTAGGCGAACCAGAGCCCGTCTTTCTTGGCCGGGTTGTCCCCCGTGAGCATTCCCTGTGCGAGCTTGGTGCGCAGCGACAGGCCGATGCGCATGTCCTGGGCCTGGTAGGGCCGGTCGACCCCGTTGTGGTTGGGCGCCGGCGACATCGCGGTCTCGGGATCGCGGGCCGCTACGCCAATGCCGACGCTGAGCGGACGGTAGCCACGGAAGCCGAGGGTGCCGCAACTGCTCCCCGCTTCGAGTTCCCAGAAGCGCGAGAGATGCGAGTACTGGCGGTCGCGGCAGCCGTCCTCCGTGGCAATGGTGACCACGCGCGTCGCCGGTATCTCGGAATTGACCGGCGGCAGGGTTTCGGCGAGGACGGGTGGCGCTGCCGGCACCGCCGCGGCGGGCAAGGTCTGCTGCTGGGCCCAGCGATCGAAACAGGCCAGCCGAGCCTCGTTGTTGGCGCTGCCCGCGAGGCTTTGGCAGGTCTGCCATGTCAGTTGGGCTTCGGCCAGGGGACTGGGCGGCTTGTCGACGGCCTGGGCCTGCGCGCCGGTGGCGCAGATCACGGTGAAAAGAGCGCAGAAAAGATGTATGCGTTGATTCATCGTTCAGTTGCCGGGTTGCTGCTGCCAATCTTGTTCAGCACGAAGGGATGCGTCGTGTCGCTCGCAGCGTCACGCCAGATGCCCTTCCACTCCTTGCCGCACGACCACGGCTGCAATTCGCCCAGCCAGACACCGCTGATGGCGCGGCCATCCTGCGATTCGTCGAGGCTCAGCATGCCTTCGTCGTCGATGTCCCCCGCCAATTGGGCCACCGCGGTGGGCGAACCGTCCCCGCCCCGCGAAATTGTTCCGCGCACCCCTGCGTAGTCCGGATGCTTGTTCAGCCTGACTTTTGCGACGCCCTTCTGGCCGTCTATGCGCGCCTCCCACGTGCCGAACAGTGCTTCGAGCGGCATCTCGCTGCCGCGCGTCGGGCATGCTGCGGCTGGCGTCTCTTGCCGGCCACCGGCTGCGGCGCCGCCCCAAGCGAGGCAGGCGGCAGCGGCCAGGCTGGCCATCCACGCGTATTTCATGGCGCCGATGCGGCCGCCGCGGCAGCCGCAGCGTTGTCCTGCGCCTTCTTGGCAAATTCCGCGCGCAGTGCCTTGAGCTTCTCGCGCGGGTCTTCCTTCATCGTCTTCTTGTCGAGCGCCATTTCGGCGATGAAGCGACTCGGCTGCGCCGCGACCATCTCGCGGCCCTTCTTGCGGCGCTTGGTCCAGCTCACGGCCAGGCTGCGCTGCGCGCGCGTGATGCCCACGTACATCAGGCGACGTTCTTCCTGAAGCCGCTCCAGCGTGTTCTCGCTGAGTTTTTCCTGCCGGCCTTCGTCGTCGTCGAGCTTGAAGGGCAGCAAGCCCTCGGTCACGCCGACGAGCATCACGTGTGGCCACTCCAGGCCCTTGGAAGCGTGCAGCGTCGACAGCGTGACCATGTTCTGGTCCTGCTCCCGCTCGCTGATGGTGGACAGCAGCGAAATGGTCTGCGCGACTTCGAGCAGGCTCTTGCGTTCGCTTTCGACGGTGGCGCCCGAGGCGTCGTCGATCTGCCCGCCGCAGCGCTGCGACATCCAGTCGCAGAACTCCAGCACGTTGGTCCACCGGCTCGCGGCGGCCTGCTCGCTGTCCTCGCCGTCGTACAGATGCTTTTCGTAGTCGATTTCCTTGAGCCACTCGGCCAGGAATGCGCGCGCATCCTCGGCGCCCATCGTGCGGCGGGCCCGGTATTCGAGGTCGTTGATGTAGCGGCCGAACTCATGCAGGCCTTCCAGGGCGCGCTTGGGCATGACGCTCGGCAGGGACGAACTGAAGAGGGCTTCGAACAGGCTGAGCTTGTACTGGCTCGCGAAAGTCCCGAGGCTGGCGAGCGACGTATGCCCGATGCCGCGCTTGGGCGTCGTCACTGCGCGCAGGAATGCAGGATCGTCGTCGTTGTTGACCCAGAGCCGGAACCAGCCGCACAGGTCCTTGATCTCGGCGCGATCGAAGAAGCTCTGGCCGCCGGAGACCTTGTACGGAATCTGGGCCTTGCGCAGCGCCTGCTCGAAGACACGCGCCTGGTGATTGGCGCGGTAGAGGATCGCGAAGTCCCGAAATTCCTTGAAATGCGGCCCCTGCGAGGTGGCATCGCCGGCGCGCAGGCTCTGGATGCGGGCGACCGCGCGCTCGGCTTCGTGCGCCTCGTTGTCGGCATCGACGATGCGTACGGGCTCGCCTTCGCCGAGTTCGCTGAACAGCGTCTTGGGAAACAGCTTGGGATTGGGGCCGATGACGTTGTTGGCCGCGCGCAGGATCGAGCTCGTGCTGCGGTAGTTCTGCTCGAGCTTGATGACCTTCAGGCTGGGGTAGTCGATCGGCAGCTTGCGGAGGTTGTCGAGCGTGGCGCCTCGCCAGCCATAGATCGACTGGTCGTCGTCGCCCACCGCGGTGAAGCGACCGCGTTCCCCCGCCAACGCCTTGAGCACTTCGTACTGCGTGGCGTTGGTGTCCTGGTATTCGTCCACGAGGATGTGGCCGAGGGCGGCCTGCCACTTGGCGCGCACTTCGTCGAAGTCCTGCAGCAGCTTGAGCGGCATGCCGATCAGGTCGTCGAAGTCCACGCTCTGGTAGGCGGCGAGCCGCTCTTCATAGCGGCCCATGATGCGGGCGGTGATGCGTTCGTTGTCGTCCGCCGCCTGCGCCTCGGCCTGCGCGGCGTTCAGGCCCATGTTCTTCCACTTGCTGATAGTCCACTGCCAGATGCGGGCGGTCGCGGCGTCGGTGGTGCCGCCGGCGTCCTTCAGGATCTTCGTCACGTCGTCGCTGTCGAGGATGCTGAAGGCGGGCTTCAGGCCCAGCACGGCGCCGTCCTCGCGCATCATCCGCACGCCGAGCGCGTGGAAGGTGCAGACCACCACCTTCCGGGCATCGCGCCCGATCAGCCCCTTGGCGCGCTCGCGCATCTCGGCGGCCGCCTTGTTGGTGAAGGTGATGGCGGCGATGCGCTGTGGTTCCAGCCCGGCCTGGATCAGGCGCGCAATCTTGTGCGTGATCACCCGCGTCTTGCCCGAGCCCGCGCCCGCGAGAACGAGGCAGGGTCCGTGCATGTAGTTGACCGCTTCTTGCTGCGCTAGATTGAGACCGGAAGACATGGATGGGGAAACGGAGGGGCGCAAAGCGGCCAATGATACGGGTCGCGTCGCGCGCGCCCGGCCTGGCCGATGTGCTAGGCGTGCCAAGCACAATCGCCGCGTGCTCCAGATATTTCTTGTCACCCTTCCATTCTTCGCGCTGATCGCCGCTGGCTATGCCGCTGGCCGGAGCGGCGCGTTGCCGATGGCGGCGATTCCAGGGCTGAATGTCTTCGTCCTTTATTTCGCATTGCCTTGCATGCTTTTTCGCTTCGGCGCGGGCGCCCCGATCGATCAGCTGTTGAATGGCACGGTCGCGCTGACATGGGGCGTGAGCGCACTGATCGTGGTCGGCGCGACGGTCGCCTTGAGTCGCAACGAGCGCGTCGGCTGGAACGACGCAGCCTTCGGCGCCCTGGTGGCGGCCTTTCCGAATACCGGTTTCATGGGCATTCCCCTGCTGGTGGCGATCCTCGGCGCGCAGGCGGCATCGCCCACGATCATCACCATCGCCTTCGACATGATCGTGACCTCGTCCTTGTGCATCGCACTGTCGCGCCTCGATGGCGCGGACGAGCACGGCGCCGCCAAGGCTGCGCGGCAGGCACTGCGCGGGATCCTGCAGAACCCGATGCCCTGGTCCATCCTGCTGGGCGCCGCGGCGTCGGCGAGCCGGTTTTCACTGCCAGGCCCTGTGGATCACACGGTCGCGATGCTGGCCGAGGCGGCATCGCCGGTGGCGTTGTTCACGATTGGTGCCGTGCTGGCGCGGTCGGCCCTGCTGGCGCGCGAGCATCGCGCCAGCGCGGTGGTTGCAGCCGCAATGGGCAGTGCGACGGCTGCGCCGCAACAGGCGCCATTGCGCGACGTGCTGCCGGTGGTCTCGATCAAGCTGCTGGTCCATCCGCTGCTCGTCTACGGTGTCGCCGCGGGCGTGATGGCGCTTGGCCTGCCGCTGGACCGCACGGCGCTGGTCACGATCGTGCTCATCGCCGCGCTGCCGAGTGCGAGCAACGTCTCGATGCTCGCCGAGCGCTTCGGGGCCGACAACGGTCGCGTGGCCCGCATCATCCTCTGGACGACCGTCGCCGCCTTCTTCAGCTTTCCGCTGGCGGTCGGCTGGATGCGCTAGGCGAACAGCCTACGGCGTCAACACGCCGAGCTTGTACGGGTCGGCGTCAGGCAGCAGCTCGCAGCGCGACATGTCGCGGCCTTGCGTGCCATCGCAATAGAAGCTGTTGTAGACACGGCCGAACAACGTGGGCGTGGAAGTGAAAAGCACGCCCTGGTCCGGCTGCCAGCCCTCCCTCGTCGTGGGCGGCGAGGCGGCCCCCTGGGTGTTCGATGCCGTCACGGTCGCTGGCGGCGCACCGGCCGACGCCGGATTGGCGGCCGGGCCGGTGAATTCAGCCAAGGTCCGGTAGCTGTCTTCCCCGTTCCAGCGGCTGACGAGGTCCGAGGGCCGGGGGCGCTGGGACACTGGCAGCAGCAGGCCATTCACCTGGAAGCCGCGGCCGAAGCGATGCTCCTTGCCGGCGAGGAAGGCGTAGGCACAGGCGGCATGGCACTGGCCTTTCGCCTCGGTGTTCACGCCGGTCGCGCGGATCGCTTCGGCGTAGTCGCGCGCAACCTCGGGGGTGCCTCCGAGCGAATTCTCGAACACCACGGTCCGTACCTTGCCGGTGGCCAGGTGCTCCTCGAATTCCTTGATGGCGCTGCCGTCGAGCATCCCGTTGACGACCAGCCGGGTGCCATCCAGTTCCAGCTCGGCCCCGTATGCGCTCCATGCCATGCACGCGAGGGAAAAAACCCACATGAACCTGAATGGCGATTTCACGACGCACCCCCTTTTCGCGAGTTTCAGTTGAATCCCGCCAGATTCGTAGATTGGACAGCGCGTCGGCGGATCGTCAACTGTTGTTTCAGAGTATTTCCTACGCCCAGGGTTCGCAAATAGGGCAATAGTCGTAGCTATTGCTTATGGGTAGTGCTTAGGTTTTCAAAAGCGCTGCTAAAGTGAATCCCTGAATCGGGAGAGTTGGCATGACGACATGGTTGCGCGGGGTCCTGTGGATGGTCTGGCTCGTCAGCACCATCTGGCTATGGCATGTAGGCGCCCTTGGCGCGGGCAGCGCGCTCGCGACGGGCGTGCTCAGCTTCGTGCTGTTGATGTGGCCGGGTGCGCATCGACGACGCCGTTCCGCCCTTCAATATGTCGAGGTCGGCAAGGAGCCGGTCGGCCTGCTCTGAAGCGAGGCGCAGGCTGAATCAGATGCTGTGCGGGTCGACGTCGACCAGCCAGCGAATCACACCCTTGCCTTCGGGTGCACGACGCAGGTTGTGCAGCAACGGTTGCCAGCCCGAGAGAACGCGCTGGAGCGCTGCGCGCGACGCGCTTTCGATCAGCATCTGCGCACGTTCCACATTCGCCACGCGCTGGATCGCCAGCGGAACGGCCGGATAGCGCGTCACACGGTCGGCCCCCTCCAGCACATCGGCTGACGCGCTCGCCGCGTTGAGGTACGCCTGGGCTGCATCCTGGCTACGGGCATCGGCCCGCAACAGCGCCTGAAAAGCAAAAGGCGGCATGCCTGCGGCGACGCGATCTTCCAGTTCACGTTGAGCAAAGGCGGGGTAGTCATGCCGGCGCAACGCCGCGAAAAGCAGGTGCTGCGGGTGATGTGTCTGGATCCACATCTCCGCCGTCGCGCCCTGCGCGGCCAGATACGCCGCATCCCGTCCCGCCCGCCCGGCCGATTGCATGAGCAGGCTGAACAGGCGTTCCGGGGCCCGAAAGTCGCTCGAGAACAGCGCGCCGTCGGGATTGATCGCCGCCACAAGCGTGATGCGCCGGAAATCGTGACCCTTGGCGATCATCTGCGTGCCGACCAACACGTCGACCTCCCCGGCGTGGACCGCCGCGAGCTGCGATTCGAGCGCACCCTGCTTGCGCGTGCTGTCCGCGTCGATGCGGGCGACGCGGACTTCCCCGCCATCGGGCCGCCTCACGGCGGAGAACAGTTCGCCCAGGTGTTCTTCGAGCCGCTCCGTGCCGCGCCCCACCGGCGCGATGTCCAGGTTGCCGCAGGCCGGGCAGGCGCGCGGCACACGCTCGGTAAAGCCGCAGTGATGACAACGCAGGGTGCGGTCGATCTTGTGGAACACCCGGTAGGCGCTGCAGTGCGGGCATTCGCTCTTCCAGCCGCAGTCGCCGCAGGCGAGCACGGGTGCATAGCCCCGCCGATTCAGGAACACCATGCTCTGCTCGCCGCGTGCGATCCGCTGGCCGATGGCATCAAGCAGCGCGCCGGACAGTACTGTCCTCGGGGGCTGCAGGTTCATGTCGACCAGCCGCACCGCCGGCAGGGTGCTCGTGCCGATGCGCGAGGGCATTGCCAGCCGGACATAGCGTCCGCCCGGATCATCTTCTTGCGCCGGACGGCTCTGGTGCCAGCTTTCGAGCGAGGGAGTGGCAGAGCCGAGGATCACTTTCGCGTCCTCGCGCTGGCCGCGCCACACCGCCAGGTCGCGCGCCGAATACCGTGCACCTTCCTGCTGCTTGTAGCTGGGGTCGTGCTCCTCGTCGACGACGATGAGCTTCAGACCCGGCATCGAGGCGAACACCGCCATGCGCGTGCCGAGAACGATGCGCGCCGTGCCGCTGTGCGCGGCGAGCCAGCTCGCCAGCCGCTGCGGGTTCGTCATGCCGCTGTGGAGCGACACCACCGCCGAGGCGCCGAACAGGCCTTCGAAACGTTCCTTGAAGCGGGCTTCCAGCTGCGGCGTCAGATTGATCTCGGGCACCATCACCAGCGCCTGGGCGTTCGCATCCTGCGCCAGCAGCGTCGCTACGGCGCGCAGGTAGACCTCCGTCTTGCCGCTGCCCGTGCTGCCGAACAGCAGGAAGGGACCGGCTTCTGCGTCGAAGCGGGCCAGCACCCGGGACTGCTCCTCGGTGAGCGCGACCGGCTGTGGAATCTCTCCCGTGGCCTCCGCTACGCCCGAAGGCCCCTGGCGCTTCAGTCGCCGTGCCAGCTGAACGGCGGTCAGGTCCCTGAGTTGCGGCGGCAGCGCCGCCAGCGCGATTTCGCCCAGGGAACGCTGGTAATAGCGGGCGGCGAAAGCCACCAGGTCGCGCCACGCGTCCCCGAGTGGAGGAAGGGCATCCAGCACTGCACTGACCGGCTTGAGTTCGATATCGCTCGAACCTTCGCCATCGTCCGGTTCGACCGCCCAGACGACGCCCAGGACCTCGCGACGCCCCAGCGGCACCCGAACCAGGGCGCCGCGAACCATCGGCACAACACTCACGTAGCTAAGGACATCCCCTAGTGCACTGTGCGCCGGAGTCTGCACGGCGACGTCGACGCGCCACTTCAAGACGGGCTCCCGCTACGGCGGTTTGTTAAAGCGACTTTGAGCAAAACGACCTAAGTTGTTGATTTATCTGCGCTTTGCAGTCCATCCAGATTTTCTGTGGATAACTTTGTTGATATCGGGGCTTGACTCGCCGCCAGCCCTTGAAAATCAAGGGCCTCGCTGGAATGCACGCAAAAAAAGCAAAGTTCAAAAGCTATATGAATCAACGACTTAGCCGCGCTATCGGTTTAGGAGCAGCTGCGAACGCGCAAATTTTTTTTTTCGCACCGCAACAAGCGATTTGTGCATAAGTCAGTCCCTCCTCACGCTTTTTAGTCCTTGACAAGCGCCGGACAGTCGTTCTCGGTGCTTACAAGTGATAACAATACGTTCATGCGCGCAGCGCGCGAGATTGGGCGTGAACCGCCGCAACGAGGGCGGCGACGTGGTCCGGCGGCGTGAACTGGCTGATGCCGTGGCCGAGGTTGAAGATGTGCGTGGGGCCACTCGTCGCGGGGTCCATGTGCGGTCGACCGAAGCTCTGCAGCACCTTCGTCACTTCCGCTTCGATCTGCGCAGGCTGCGCGAACAAGACGTTGGGGTCGATGTTGCCCTGGAGCGCCTTGCCCTCGGGTCCCTCGCCGACGCGTGCCCGCGCCTCGGCGAGATTGACGGTCCAGTCCAGACCGAGAACTTCGCAGTCGAGTTTGCGCATGTCCTGCAGCCAGAGGCCGCCGCCCTTGGTGAACACGATACGCGGCACGGGTCGTCCGTCGGCGCCTTCGCGCTTCAGTTGCGACAGCACGCGCGCCGTATAGGCGAGGCTGAATTCCTGGAAGGCGCCGTCGGCGAGCACACCGCCCCAGCTGTCGAACACCATCACGGCCTGCGCGCCCGCGTCGATCTGCGCATTGAGGTAGGCGGCCACCGAATCCGCGTTGACTGCGAGCAGGCGGTGCATCAGGTCCGGTCGGCTGTAGAGAAGCGTCTTGACCAGCCTGTAGTCGCTCGACCCCGCGCCCTCGACCATGTAGCAGGCCAGCGTCCAGGGACTGCCCGAGAACCCGATCAGTGGCACGCGGCCGTCCAGCGCCCGGCGGATCGACGCGACCGCATCGAAGACATAGCGGAGCTTGTCCATGTCGGGCACTTCGAGAGCGGAAATCGATGTCTCGTCGCGCACCGGTCGCGCGAAGCGCGGACCTTCGCCCGCTTCGAACGACAGGCCGAGGCCCATGGCGTCGGGCACCGTCAGGATGTCCGAGAAAAGGATCGCCGCATCCAGCGGATAGCGCTCGAGGGGCTGCAGCGTGACCTCGGTGGCGTAGTCGGTGTTGGTCGCGAGGCCCATGAAGCTGCCTGCCTTCGCACGCGTCGCCACGTATTCCGGAAGGTAACGCCCGGCTTGTCGCATGAGCCAGACGGGCGTGTGGTCAGTGGCCTGGCGCCAGCAGGCGCGCAGGAAGGTATCGTTCTTCAGGGGGGCGAATGGCATCCCGCGATTGTCGCAGGGGCCCCGCCGGGCCATGCGGGAAGGACGACGACCGACAGGTTCAGCTCTTGTACTTGATCGAGCAGCCGTAGGGCCGCGTCGTTGCGGCACTGATGCCCTTGCCGTCGTAAGCCTCGCCGAGTGCCTGGTTGACGTAGTTGGTGGCGGTCTTGATGTCGTCGGGCCGGGATGACGCAATGCTGTCGATGCCGCCCGCATACACCAGCGTGCCCTTCGGGTCGACGATGAAGATGTGGGGCGTCGTCCGGGCGCCATAGGTGCGGCCGATCACGCCGTCCTCGTCCATGAGCACGGCCGTCGGTGCGGCGGACTGGTCCTTCATCCAGGCATCGAGCGCCGTCGGCTTCAGGTAGTCGCTGGCGGCACGTTCGGTCGAATTGATGGCCAGCCAGACCACGCCCTTGGCCGTCGCCGCTTTCTGGGTGGCAGGCATGTTGCCGCTGCCGTAATGCTTGCGCACGAAGGGGCAGCCGGGGTTGGTCCATTCGAGCACCACGAACTTGCCCGCGAAGTCGGAGAGGCGGTGCTGCTTGCCGGCGGTGTCGACGCCGACGAAATCGGGGGCCGGTTGGCCCACGGCGGGTGCGGCGAGGGCCTGCGAATTCATCAGGAACGTGGCGCCGAGGGCCACCGCGGCGGTCATGATCGCCCGGCGGGAAGCCCGGTCGAGGGCGGCGCGGGCATTGCGCGCGGCGCGGACGGAACGCGATTCGGAAGATGACGGTGAAGCCATGGTCAGCTTTGACCTCCTGTGGATAAATCTCAACAACCACCACAGCTTAGAGCGGATTCTTCATCCGCTTGTGACAACCCGTACCGCCTCAGGGTCTAAGCATTGTCACAGCGAGGCCAGTGCCTCGCGCACCTCGTCCTTGCTCAGGATTTCCGTCAGGATCACCGGTGCCTTGCCGGGCGCCTGGAGCAGATAGACCGGGACGCCGCTGCGGCCGAGCGCTGCCAGGGCCGCGGTGATCGCGGGATTCCTGCGCGTCCAGTCGGCGCGCAGCATGGCGACGTTCCTCGCATCGAACTCGGCCAGCAATTCGGCGTCGGCCAGTGTGCTTCTCTTATTGTATTGGCAAGTTACACACCAGGCGGCCGTGAAGTCCACGAACACCGGCCGGCCCGCGGCTGCAAGCTCGTTCGCACGTGCGGTGGACCAGGGTTGCCAGCGCTCGTTCGCCGCCGCCGCGACCGGCTCCGCGGGCCGGAGCACGTTGCCGCCGATCGCCCCGGCCAGCGCCGCCGTCGTCGCGACCATCAGGCCCGCGATCACGATGCGCGTGCGGCCACGTAGGGTCAGCGCCCACACGACGGCCGCCAGGCAGACCAGCAAGCCCAGGAGCGCGCCCGCGCCGTCGATGCCGCTCTGCTGGCCGAGGACCCAGACCAGCCAGGCCACGGTCGCGAACATCGGAAACGCCAGGAGACGGCGCAGGGTGTTCATCCACCGGCCCGGCTTGGGCAGCAAACGGGCGACCGCCGGAACGAAACCCGCCGCGAGATAGGGAAGCGCCAGACCGAAACCGAGCACCGCGAACATCAGCAAGGCCTGCGCGGCGGGCAGCCCGATCGCAAAGCCGAGCGACGCACCCATGAACGGCGCCGTGCAAGGGGAGGCGATGACCACGGCGAGCACGCCCGACAGGAAGTCGTTGACCACGGGATGTCGCGCCTGCGCGGTGGCGAGCGAAGTCGGCGCCACGCGGCCGAACTCGAAGACGCCTGCCAGGTTGAGGCCGATCAGCGTGAACAGGCCCGCCAGCACGGCCACGACCGCGGGCGACTGCAGCTGGAAACCCCAACCCAACTGTGTGCCCGCCGCACGAAGCGCGATCATGGCGCCGCCGAGCGCGAGGCAGGAGAGGATGACGCCGCCCGCATAGGCCATGGCCGCCATGCGGTGTCCCCGGCGGTCCTCCGCGTGCCGCGTGAAGCTAAGCACCTTGATCGCCAGCACCGGGAACACGCAAGGCATCAGGTTCAGCAACAGGCCGCCGATGAAGGCGCCGAGCAATGCGGCGAACAGGGTGCCGCTGGATTGCGTGAGCGGCGGTGGGGCGGTGTTGGCTTCGAGTGCCGCTTGCAGCGCCGGCGAAACCTGCGCCCTGGCGGCGACGGTCGGCCATGCGCCGCTCACAGGCGCCTCGGCGCGCCAGGCGCCGGATTGGCCGGCTTGCCGATCGGCCTCCGACAACGCGACGACCACCGGCATCACCGTGGGGCTGCCGCTGCGCTGGTCGGCGAGCGGCACGGTCGCGGTCCAGGCATCGCCTTGCCAGGATTGCGTCCAGTCCTTGTCGAGAACGGCTGCGGTGTGGATCACCTCAGGCGTTTCCGGGAAGAACTCCAGCGTCTTGCCTTGCACCGCTGGCGGCAGGCCTTCGAGCCGGATCTGAAGCTTGTTTCCGTCAATCGCGATCACGCCGGGTTTCTGGAGCGGCGAGGGTTGGGCCGCGAGCGCGGCATCGAATTCGGTCTTGTGGAGCGCCGTCGATCCATGCAGCGGCAACTTGAGCTGGAACTCGCCCTCCTCGGGGATGCATTCCTTTCGGCAGACCAGCCAGGATGCCTTCAGCCGCACGTCCAGTTCGGCCGCGCCCGTGAGCGCCGTGGGCGGCTTGAAGTCCGGCGCGATGGTCAGCGGGACCGGCAGCAGCACCGTGCCTTCGTAACCGTAGTTGGCGAGGTTGCCGATCGGGATCTTCCGCGGCACCGGCCACGCGATGTCGCCATTGGAGACGCCGGGCGGCAGCGACCAGGCGAGTTCGGTCGGCAAGCCGGAGTCGCCGGCGTTCTTCCAGTAGGTGTGCCACTCGGGCTGATGCGTGATCTGGAGACCCACCCACACGGGTGCGCCGGGGGAGACGCCATCCGGCGCGTGGGCCATCAACTCGGCCCGCACGTGCGGTGTCGTGACGACCGACCCGACGCGAGACGACAACTGCGCGGCGGCCGGCACGCACGCCGCCAGCGAGACGAGGAGCAAGCCCGCGAGACGGAGAGGGGAACGGAGGGGGGAGAAAAGCGCCATGCCGGTCAATCGGAGCAGGTCGCAGGGTCGAAGTTCCGGCCCATGCTCAAGCGGCCCATCCGAGCACGACCCGCCGGCTGTTCGCACTCTTCTTCTCGATCCTGGTCACCACCACGGCGCCGATCTCGCGCGTGTTCGCCACGTGCGTGCCGCCGCAGGGCTGGAAATCGATCGATGCCGTGTCGCCGCCGATGCGGATGGTGCGGACCGTGCCCGTGCCGCGTGGCGGCTGCACGCTCATGCTCTTGACCAGCGCCGGATTGGCATCGAGCTCGGCGTCGGTGATCGCGCCTACGGCAAGTGGATGGCCAGCTTCCACCAGGCGGATCAGCCCGGCAGTCAGCGCTTCCTTGTCGAGCGGGTCGGTCATGTGGAAGTCCAGCCGCGCGTATTCGGGCGTGATGGAGCAGCCATTGACCGGCTGCGGCACCAGGTGGCACAGCAGGTGGGTGGCCGTGTGAAAGCGCATGAGCTTGTGCCGGCGCTCCCAGTCGATGCGTGCGGAGAGCGTGCCGCCCGGTTTCAGCGCGCCGGCCGCATCCTGCCCGGGCACCGGCACATGAAGGATCTCGTCGGTCGGCTTGCCCTCGGCATCCTTGGCCTTGCGGGTGTCGGCAACCGCGATCTCGCGTCCGTCGGCAAGCACCAGCCAGCCGCTGTCCCCTGCCTGTCCACCGCCCAGCGGATAGAACACGGTGCGGTCGAGCACGATGCCATCGTCTTCGATACGCAGGATGCGGGCCTCGCACTCGCGCAGGTAGGCGTCGGAACGGAACAGGTCGTCGGTCATCGCCCGATGGTAGCGGCGACACCGCCCGGGGGTGCGCCCACGCCGGAAAGCGCCCACAGCCGACAGCCGCCGGCGGTCGTGCCCGGATCATCGGATCGATGAAATCCCACCCGCGCCCACTCTTCCAAGGCCTTTGGACCCGGAGACCCGTCACCCGCACCGCGGGCGCCGCGTCGCTGTTTCTTTCATTGACCGCCGCCTTGCTGCTGACTGCCTGCGGGGAAGCTGCCCGGCTGGCACCGGAAGCCGGCATCGGCCCCACGCCGCAGCTCCCGGCGCCCAACAAGACCCTGATGCCCACCGTGAACATCGCACCCGCGGTCGGCTGGACCGACACCGCCGTGCCGACGGCCCTCGAGGGCTTCACGGTGACGGCGCTGGCCCGGGGCCTCGATCACCCGCGCTGGGTGTACGTCCTGCGCAACGGGGATGTCCTGGTGGTGGAGAGCAACAAGCCGCCCGAGCCCGAAGGCAGCCACGACGGCGGCGAGGGCCTCATGGCCCAGGTCCGCGCGATGGTGATGGGTTCCGTCATGAAGCGCGCCGGCGCGGGCGTGCCGAGCCCCAACCGGATCACTCTGCTGCGCGATGCCGACGGCGACGGCGTCGCCGAGACGCGCCAGGTGTTCATGCAAGGCCTCAATTCGCCCTTCGGCGTGGTGCTCGTCGGCAATGACCTGTTCATCGCCAATGCCGACGCGCTGGTCAAGGTTCCTTACACCGAGGGGCAGACCACGATCGCCGCCGCGCCCACCAAGGTGATCGACCTTCCAGCCGGCATCAACCATCACTGGACCAAGAACGTCATCGCCAACCGCGAAGGAACGAAGCTCTATGTGACCGTCGGGTCCAACAGCAACGTCGGCGAGAACGGCCTTCCGGCAGAAGAGGGGCGCGCGGCAGTGTGGGAGGTCGACGTCGCCAGCGGCCAGAAAAGGCTTTTCGCCAGCGGCCTGCGCAACCCCAACGGCATGGGCTGGGAGCCCGACACCAACGTGCTGTGGACCGTGGTCAACGAACGCGACGAGATCGGCAGCGACCTCGTGCCCGACTACCTCACCTCGGTCACGGAAGGGGCCTTCTACGGCTGGCCCTGGAGCTATTACGGCGGGCATGTCGATGCCCGCGTGAATCCACAGCGGCCGGACATGGTGGCGAAGGCCGTCGTGCCCGACTACGCGCTGGGCTCGCACGTGGCGCCGCTCGGCATGACCTTCTCCAGCGCGCGGGGCATGCCCGCCGAGTTCGCGAGCGGCGTCTTCATCGGCCAGCACGGCTCATGGAACCGCAAGCCGCTGTCGGGCTACAAGGTGGTGTTCGTCCCCTTCATCGGCGGCCGGCCGAGCGGGGCGCCGGTGGATTTCCTCACCGGCTTCCTGAATGCCGACGACAAGGCACAGGGCCGCCCCGTCGGCGTGACGCTCGACAAGCATGGCGCCCTGCTGGTGGCGGACGACGTTGGCAACGCCGTCTGGCGCGTGAAGAGAAACTAGCGCCGCTCAGAACCCTTCGAGCACGACCTTTCCCTGCGCCTTGCCGCTTTCGATCAGCGCATGCGCCTTGCGAAGGTTGGCTGCGTTGATCGTGCCGAAACTGGCATTGGCCGTCGTGCGGATGCGGCCGGCATCGACCAGTTCCGCGACCTCGGCCAGCAGTTCGCCCTGGCGCGCCATGTCCGGCGTCTCGAACCGCGACCGCGCGAACATCATTTCCCAGTGGAGCGAGATGCACTTGGTCTTGAGCGCCATCGCGTCGAGCACCGGCATGTCGTCGATCACCGCAAGCTGGCCCTGGGGCTTGAGGCTCTCGATGATCTCCGCGTAGTGCTGCTGGGTTTGCGTCAGGCTTGCGACCATGTCGACCTCGCCGATGCCGGCCCCCTTGAGTTCGGCGGACAGCGGCTTCGAGTGGTCGATCACTGCATGCGCGCCCAACGCCAGGCACCACTGACGGGTCTCGGGCCGTGAAGCCGTCGCGATCACCCGGAGTTGCGTGAGCTGGCGTGCCAACTGGATGAGGATGGAACCGACGCCGCCGGCGCCGCCCGTGACCAGCAAGGTCTGGCCCGCGCCGCCGCCCTTGGGTACGCGCAGGCGGTCGAACAACAGCTCGTAGGCCGTGATGGTGGTGAGCGGGAACGCCGCTGCCTGTGCATCGTCGAGGCTCCTGGGTGCGAGGGCGACGATCCGTTCGTCGACCGCATGCAGTTCGCTGTTCGCGCCTGGCCGGGTGATCGACCCGGCGTAATACACGCGGTCGCCCAGCTTGAATTGACGGACCGCCGAACCGACGCCTTCCACGATGCCGATCGCGTCCCAACCCAGTACCTTCGCCTGCCCCGGCTCCGGGGCAGCGTTCTTGCGCACCTTGGTGTCGACCGGATTCACGGAGATCGCCTTCACGCGAACGAGCAGGTCGCGCGGACCTGCTTTCGGATCTGGCAGATCCAGATCCTCCAACGAGGCGGGGTCGTCGATGGGGCGGGATTGGCGGTAGCCGACAGCTTTCATGAAGGGACCTGTTTGGTTGGATACCTGACTCTAGGCGTCTGCCCGACTTTTGATAAGCTGGCTTCGAATAGCTTCACTTTCAAATGAAGATTGAAAATCTGGCTGATCTGCAGGTGCTGGTTCACACCGCACGAACTGGCACGCTGACCGCCGCTGCGCGCGCGCTAGGCGTCACGCCGGCCGCGGCCAGCGCCACCCTCAAGCGCCTGGAGGCCCAGCTCGGCGCGCGCCTCTTCGAGCGTTCGACCCGCGCCATGCGACTGACGCCGCAGGGCCAGACGCTGCTCGACTACGCCGTGCGCGCCTTCGAGTTGCTGGCGGAGGGCGAATCGCTGGTGGCCGCGGACCGGGGTGCGCTGGTCGGAACCTTGCGGATCGCCGCGCCATCCGATCTGACCCGCAGCACCTTGCTGCCCTGGTTTGACGAATTCCTCGATGCCCACCCGGGCGTGCAGCTTGCACTTTCCGTCGGCGACCGGCCGCTCGATGTCACCCGCGACGAGGTCGACGTGGCGCTGCGCTACGGCGCGCTCGCGGATTCGCGCTTGGTGGCGCGGCGGCTCGCCGATTCCCGCCCCGTCCTCTGCGCCTCGCCCGACTACCTGCGCGGCCACCCGGCACCCCGGACGCCGCAGGATCTGCTTCAGCACAACTGCCTCACTTTCCACCGCAGCGGCCGTCGCCAGAGACTGTGGCGCTTTGCGCGGGATGGCCAGTGGACGGAAGTGCGCGTCGACGGCGATCGCGTGGCAGACGATGCGGCGCTGGCGCGCGAATGGGCGGTGGCCGGCCGCGGCATCACGCTCAAGTCCTTCCTGGACGTCCGGCAGGACGAAGCGTCCGGTGCGCTGGTCCGCCTGCTGCCGGAATGGGACACCGAACCCTATCCCCTGCACGCGTTGCTCCCGAGCGGCCGTTTCGTGCCGTCGCGCGTGCGGGCGCTGGTCGATTTCCTCGCGCTCAAGTTCGCGGCCCTGCCGGCGCCGCTCGCCGGCCGGGAACACTAAGATCACTGCATGACCGCACTTGCCAGCCGCTTCTGGTCCCAACTCACGACGCGCGATTTCGACGCGCTCGACCCGGCGACAACGGTGGCCGTGCTGCCGCTGGGCGCGACCGAGCAGCATGGCCCGCACCTGCCGCTCAATGTCGACTCGACCCTGGCCGACGGCATCGTGGCAGCCGCGCTGCCGCTGCTGGCCGCGCACTTGCCGGTGCTCTTTCTCCCCACGCAGCAGATCGGCCTGAGTCCGGAACATGCGCGCTACCCCGGCACCCTGACGCTCTCGTCCGAGACCCTGATCCGCCTCTGGAGCGAGATCGGCGCCGGCGTGGCGCGATCGGGCGTCAGGAAGCTGGTGCTCTTCAATGCGCACGGCGGGCACACCGGCGCGATGGACATCGTCGCCCGCGAACTGCGCGCGGCGCACGGCCTCATCGTCTACAGCGTGAGCTGGTTCAACCTGCCGCTCGGCGATGCGGGCGCGCAGTTCAGCGCTGACGAGCATCGCTTTGGCGTGCATGCGGGGGACATGGAGACCTCGATGATGCTAGCGCTCGCTCCCGAAAGGGTGGCCATGGGGGCCGCGCGTGATTTCGGCTCGACCTCCCGCCAGCGAGCCGCCGACTACGCGATCCTCGGCAATGGCCGCAGCGCGAAGCTGGGCTGGGCAATGGAGGACTACAACCCCGACGGCGCCGCAGGCAACGCGGCCGCGGCAACGGCGGAGAAAGGGCGAGCGCTGGTCGGCGCCGCCGCCACCCAGCTGGCAGCCTTGCTCGCCGAAGTTTCCCGCCTGCCGCTGAGCACGGCCCACACGGAACCCTTGCGCTGACGCGCCGGCCTCAGCCCGCGATCATTGGCCCCGCGGGCGCGGCATCCTCGATCTTGATCGAACCGTCCGGGCGTTCGCAGGTGCCGATGAGCAGGCCGCTCGCAATGGCATGCGCCCTGAGCGCATCGAACACTTCGTCCCGGCCGGGCGTCGTCGAAAACTCGTGCGGCGTGTCGAGCGCAAAGACCTGGAAGGCGTATCGATGCACGCCATGACCTGGCGGGGGGTCGGGCGGCAGCCACGCGGACTGTAGATACGAATTGCGTCCGGCATGGAGACCGCTGCCCTCCTGATCGCCGCTCGGGAACGCGCCCTCCTGCAGGCTCCCGTCGCCTGCAGGGAGATCGACCGCGATCGCGTGCACCATGGGATGCGGCGTCGGCGAATCGGCGTCCTCGACCATCAGCACCAGCGAGGCCGCGCCGGCCGGCACGCCGATCCACTGCACCGGCGGCGATATGCCCTCACCGTCGGCCGTGTAGCGCGGCGGTATCGGCGCGTGGTCGGCGAAGGCGAGGCTGGACACGGTGATGGACGCCATGCCCTCGCGAAGGCCCAGCGTGTTGAATGCGATTTCGTCCAGGCCGGCGCGCACGTCGTGGAGCGCGTGGCCGATCGCGTCAGGAAGCTTTTCGAGCATTCGGAAGGTATAGCGTGGGATGCTCCGGATGCGTGTAGGACGGGGGCAGCAGAGCGGGCGCTACGCATCCGGGCTCCGCTATCATGAAAATCGCACCGCGTCCCGCGGTGCCTCGGCCCGCAAAAACACACCAAGGATCCGTATGAGCATCGTCTGGACCATTCTGATCGGCTTTGTCGCGGGCCTGGTGGCGCGCGCCATCAAACCCGGCGACGACTCGGCCGGCTTCATCGTGACCACGCTGATCGGCATCGCCGGTTCGCTCATCGCGACCTATGTGGGCCAGGCGATGGGCTGGTACACCGCCGGCCAGGGCGCGGGCTTCATCGCGTCGGTGGTGGGCGCGATCGTCCTGCTCTTCATCTACGGACTGATCAAGCGCAAGTGAGATCGGCGGACGGCGCGCCGGATGCCGGTTCGCAAGACGCGCGGTCGTCACCACCACCACGTCTACGTGGTCGAACTCGACGACCGCGTGTGGAACGTGGCGCGTTTCCGACGGGCCAATCCTGACTACCGGCTGGGCATGCCCTTCGTCTACGTGGGCATGACCGGACTCGATCCGGATGTGCGCTTCGACAAGCACAAGGCCGGCATCCAGGCCAACAGCTTCGTGCGCGAGTACGGGCTGCGACTGTTGCCGGCGCTTTATGCGATGTACAACCCGATGCCGTACGAAGCCGCGCGCGACATGGAGGTCGAGCTGGGCATCGCGTTGCGGGAGGCGGGGTATGGCGTTTGGCAGGCATGAGCACACCCCCAGGCTCGTGCACTTCGTGTCACTCTCCACCCCCTTGCAGGGGGCAATACCTGCGGCCCGGCGGAGCCGGTTCCGCGGTATTTCTGGAACTGGATGAGGCGCTTGTTATGGACAGCACTGCTTGTTTCGTGATGACCAGTATCGGGACCGAAGACGAGGCTGAGGCGCTTGGGGCGGCTGTGGTCGCGGCGCGGTTGGCGGCTTGCGTGCAGATTCAGCGGGTGCGGAGCCTCTATGTCTGGGAGGGCGCGTTGCATCGCGAACCGGAATGGGTGCTGCAGATCAAGACGCTGCGCGCGCGCTACGCAACGCTCGAAGCATTCATCCGGGAACGGCACACTTACCAGACGCCGGAGATCGTGCAGGTGCCGATCACGGCGGGTTCGGTCGACTACCTGCGTTGGCTTGAAGCCGGGAGCACGCCGCCGGAGGCAGCTCAGGAATAGGTCACCCAACCTTCGTAGGCCGGGCCGTCGAGGTGGGGGAGGGTGTTGTAGGTCACGAGCATGTGGCGCTTCGGCGTGAATGCGAATTCCGTGACCGCGGTGTTCCGCATGCGCAGGTTCAGCTCGATCGTGGTTTCCGAACTGGTGCCGAGGACGTGCCCGACGGCGGTGCTGATGGGGCCGCCGCTCGACACGACCAGCACCTTGGCGCCGTGGTGCCTGTCGCGGACATGGTCGAGCGCGGAGGTCACGCCGGCCAGGAAGTCGACGTAGCTGGGCATCCCGCGCGGCGCCGCGTGGCCCTGCATCCACGCGCCCAAACCCTTGCGCAACAGCCGGAAGTGATGGCGGTACAGCTCCGGCGTGTCGGCCTTTTGCAGCTTTTCCGGATGGATGGTCGCGATCACGGCCTCGGCGTCGTATTCGTTGAGGCCCGGCCAGGGGAGCACGTCCTCGCGCTGCAGGCCCAGGCCCTCCGCGATCCCTGCCCATGTCTGGCGGTGGCGCCTCAAGGTGCCGGTGATGACCGCATCGAAGGTCATTCCGCGCTCGCGCCAGTACTCGCCGAGCCGGACGGACTGCTTGCGACCCAGTTCGCTGAGGTTGTCGTAGTCCGCCGCGCCGAAGCTGGCCTGTCCGTGGCGCACGAGGTAGAGGGTTCCCATGCGCGGAATTCTGCCTACGAACCGCGGACGCGCCCGTCGCGACGGCGACGCGTGCTATCGATTCAGGCAGTGTCTGGAATCACGCCCTCGGTACGTGCAAGGTGGAAGCCTCGATCGAGGGCGCCGTCGGCGTGCATGTGCGCTGGTAGGGCTGGCGCGGCGGCGGCGCGCTACTTGCGATCGGTGAGGGCGATGCGCACGGCCAGCGCCGCGAGCACGCTGCCCATCACGTAGCGCTGCGCGCGCAGCCAGCCTTCGCTCTTCGAGAGAAAGGCGGTGATGCTGGCGGCAGTCATCACGAGCGTCGCGTTCACCGCACCGCTGACGCCGATCTGCACGGCGCCCAGGGCCAGGCTCTGCAGCAGCACCGAGCCGCGCTCCGGATGCAGGAACTGCGGGAAGAACGACAGGTAGAACATCGCCACCTTGGGATTCAGCACGTTGGTCAGGAAGCCCATGCTGAAGAGCTTGGCCGGCGGGTCGTCCGGCAGGAGGCGGGCCTCGAAGGGCGCCGTACCGTTGGGCTTGACGGCCTGCCATGCGAGCCAGAGCAGGTAGGCGGCGCCGGCCAGGCGAATCGCATCGAAGGCGAAGGGCACCGCGACCAGAAGCGCCGTCAGGCCGAGCGCGGCCGCCATCAGATGCACCACGAAGCCCAGCAGCACGCCGGCCAGGGAGATCAGCCCGGCGGCGCGCCCCTGGCACAGCGTGCGCGAGACGCAATAGATCATGTTCGGGCCCGGCGTCAGCACGAGCACCAGTGCAGCAACCGAAAACCAGGCGAGCTCGGTGGCGGTCAGCATGTTCAGGTTCCTCCGGATTCGAGCGTGACGATGCCGCGCGGCGTGTCGAACACGGCGCGGAGATTCGGCGCGCCCGTCGCGAGCGACACGCCTTCAAGGCCAATGGCTTGCAGTGCGACGGCCAGGTCCGCCTTGCGCGGATGGGCGAGATCCAGCGAGCGCAGCCTGACGCCCGACTCGGCCATGCTGTCGATCGGATGCACCGGACCCCATTCGATCAGCGTTGGCAGCGCGCCGTAGAAAAGGCGCTGGCCGTCGTCCCGCACCGTGATCTTCCACGCCAGTCGACCGGCCGGCGTGTCGCGCGATGCCTCGAGCACCTCTCCGCGATCGATGCGCACATCGGCCAGCGCCTGCGCGGCGGCATCGGCGTCGGGCACTTCGGCGGCGAAGTGGATCAGCCGCGGACCACCGCGCGCCAGGGCCATCTGCAGCGCCGCGTCGTCCAGGTCGAACCAGCGGTGAGTGCCGGCCGCCCGGGCAGGCCTGGTCTTCGGGTCGATGGCGATGATCTCGACATACGCGCGTGGAAAGTCCGCGGTCGCAACCTTGAGCAGGCGATTGCGCGTGCCCATCAGCGGATGCACGCCGCCAGCGTCTGGTTCGACGCCGAAAGTCGCCTCGCACCAGCGCACGCCCTGGTCGAGGCTGCGGGCGGCAATGACGAGGTGATCGACGCGCGCGTTCACGACGCCTCCTAGAGCGTGACGCTCCCGTCCACGCAGGTCACCGATGACCCGCCGACCCAGACCTGGCCGTCCGCATCTCGATGGACGTGAACGCGTCCCGCCCGGCCCAGTGTCTGGCCTTGCGCGGCGATGTAGCGCTCCGGCAGCAGGCCCTCGGCGATGAGCCACTGCGCGAGGCTGGCATTAAAGCTTCCCGTGACGGGGTCTTCCTCGATGCCGACAGGTGCTGCGAAAACCCGCACCTCGACGCCGGCAGCGGTTTCCTCGGTGCGCGCGAAGGCGCGGGCCTCGCGGTTCGAGCGGGTGATCAGCGGCGGCGATTCGTCCCGGGGCCAGATCCCCGCCACGCCGACCTTCTGGCCGAGCTCGCGCAGCATGCGGTGGTCGGGCTTGAGCGTGAGCACGGTGTCCGCGTCGTTGAGCAGCAGGCCGAGCCAGACTGGTCCGTTGTCGAGCAGCTGTGCCGCGAGGATCTGCTGCGCGCGCAGTCCGAGTGCGGCAGCGATCTTGGCAAGGAGCGTGGGGCTGGGCGCACTCCGCTTCAACGGCGGCGAGGCGAAGACCAGGCGTTCGCCGTCGCGCTGAATGGGCACCAGTCCTTGCGTGCACTGCTGCACGATGTGCGAGCCGGCCTTCGGCTTGCCGCCGGCCTGCAGCCATGCGTGGCAGCTTCCGAGCGTCGGATGACCCGCGAAAGGCAGCTCGCCGCCCGGCGTGAAGATGCGCACGCGGTAGTCGGCCGTCGGCTCGGTCGGCGGCAGCAGGAAGGTGGTTTCGGAAAGGTTGGTCCAGGCGGCGAAGCGCTGCATCGCTGTGTCGTCGAGATCGGTGCCATCGAGCACCACCGCGAGCGGGTTGCCGAAGTACGGCGTCGACGTGAAGACGTCGACCTGCTTGAAGGGACGGGTTTTCATGGTGTGTTCATTCGAGTGCGAGGTCGAGCACGCCGCGCGCGCCCGCGCGGGTGCGCAGGTCGCCGAACCAGCGTTCGACGTTGGGCCAGACAGGGCGCGTGTATTCGGTCTGGGGCAGGCCAAACCAGCGGTGCGCCTCGCAGCCGACCGGGATGTCCGCCATCGTGAAGTGGTCACCGATCATGAAGGCGCGCGTGGCGAGGTGGGCGTCGAGCATTGCGAACAGGGGTTCGGTGGCATGGACCGAATGCGCGATCACCTCGGGTTGCCGCTGCGCTGCCGGCGTGCGGACCCACTGACGGAAGGCGCCGGCGCTGACCGGGTTCAGCGTGGTTTGCTGCCAGTCCATCCAGCGCTCGGCATCGAAACGTTCCGCCAGCAGATCGGGGTAGAGCTTGCCCAGCGAATGTTTCGCGCAGAGATAGCGCACGATCACGTTCGACTCCCAGAGCGTGACGCGTTCCCCGCCTTCGCCGTCGTCGATGGCGGGCACCAGCGCATTGGGATTCATCCGCTGGTATTCGGGCGTCTGCACCACGCCGAACTTGCCGCCGGCCTCGGTGCGCTGGAAGTCCAGGCCGAGTTCCTGTGCGCACCACACCACCTTGCGGACATTGATCGAGCTGATTCGGCCCCAGATGTTGAGCATGTCGGTCGCTCCGTGATCGTTCGACTCAGGTCGGGCTCGCGGCCAGTTGACGCTGCACCTCGGCCGCCGCGTTCTGCGCCAGTTGTTCACGCACGGTCTCGGCCAGCGCGGCGATCGCTGTGTCGATCTCGTCGACGCTCGCCGTGACGAAGGACAGACGCATCGTGCGCGGGTCACTGGCGCCCGCATAGAAGGGCGCGCCCGGCACGAAAGCGACGCCGCGCTCCACCGCCTTCGGCAGGAGCGCGACCGTATCGATGCCCTCTGGCATGCGCACCCACAGGAACATGCCGCCGGCCGGCTTGCTGAACTCGACTTCCAGCCCCTGCATTTCGCGCGTGAGGGCGGCCAGCATGGCATCGCGCTGGCTCTTGTAGAGCGAGCGGATGGTCGGCACGTGCCGCGCCAGGAAGCCTTCCTTCATCACTTCGGAGACCATGCGCTGGTTGAAGCTCGGCGTGTGCAGGTCGGCGGCCTGCTTGGCCTGCAGCAGCTTGGGGTAGATCGACTTGGGCGCAACGAGAAAGCCCAGACGCAGGCCCGGCGCCAGCACCTTCGAGAACGAGCCGAGGTAGATGCAGCCTTCCGGATTGCGCGCCGTGAGCGGCAGCGGCGGCGCTTCGTCGAACCAAAGCTCGCCGTAGGGGTTGTCCTCGACGATCGGCAGCCCGGCCTTCGCCGCCGCGGCCGATACCGCCGCGCGGCGTTCCTCGGTCATGGTGCGGCCCGTCGGGTTCTGGAAGTTGGGCAGCAGGTAGACGAAGCGCGCGTCCTTTGCCTTGGCGACGAGGTCCTCGACGATCACCCCCTCGTCGTCGCTGGCCACGCTGACCGGCTCCGGTTCCATCGGCGAAAAGGCCTGCAGCGCGCCGAGGTAGGTCGGTGTCTCGACCAGCACTCGGCTGCCCGGATCGAGCAGCACCTTGGCGATCAGGTCGAGGCCCTGTTGCGAGCCGGTGGTGATCAGCACCTGTGCGGGATCGACCGCCCAGGGCAGCATCTCGGCGACGGCTTCGCGCAACGGACCGTAGCCTTCGCTGGCGGCGTATTGCAGCGCCGCCTGGCCGTCCTTGTGCAGCACCTCCGCACAGGCTTCGGCGAAGTCGCTGATCGGGAAGGTCTTGGGCGACGGCAGACCGCCCGCGAGGCTGATGATGCCCGGGCGCTCAGTCACCTTGAGGATTTCACGGATCACCGAGGGGTTCATCTTTTCGGCGCGGGCGGCGAGTTTCCAGTTCATGTCGTTTCCTTGATGTGCGATTCGTTATCGCGAGGCCGTCGCGAGGACGGCCGGAGTGCGCGGCTGCGAGAGCTTCTTCCCCGCGACCACCGTCGCGACCACGGCGGCGGCGAAGCCGAGGGTCACGATGTCGAGGGGCTCGCCGAGCAGCGGCACGGCGGCGAGTATGGAGAGAAATGGCTGCAGCAATTGTGTCTGGCTTACGCGCAGCGCGCCGCCCAAAGCGAGGCCGCGATACCAGGCGAAGAAGCCCACCCACATCGAGAACACGCCGACATAGACGAAGCCGACCCATGCGGACACGGCGACCGACTGCTCCGGCCAGAGCCACAACGTGCCCGGCAGCGAGACGGGCAATGCCAGCACGCAGACCCAGCAGATCACGCGCTCGGCACCCAGCGCCGGCGTGACCTGCGCGCCGTAGATGTAGCCCAGGGAAGCGGCGAAGACTGCGCCGACAAGCAGAACGTCCGCCCACTCGAAACCGAAGCCCGCGCCATGCGACTGTGCGCGAAGCAGAGAGAAAACGACCACGAGCAGGCTGCCTGCGATCGCGCACAGCCAGAAGCCGAGCCGCGCGCGCTGATGCAGCACCCATGCGGCGCAGGCCGCCGTGACCAATGGCAGAAGGGCCGTGATCACCGCTGCATGGCTGGCACTGACCACGCGCAGCGCGTAGGCCAGCAGCAAGGGAAAACCGATCGCATTGCCGAGCACCGCCATGCCCAATGGCTTCCATTGATGGCGCTTAGGCCTGGGTGCGCGCGTGACGAGCAGGAAGATGGCCGACAGCACGCCTGCCAGTCCTACGCGCCCGAGTGTCACGAACAAGGGCGAGAGTTGCGGCGCGGCCTGCGTGCCGGTGGCGAGGCGCGTCATCGGCAACGTGACGGCGAAGAAGGCCACCCCCAGGACGCCGAGCCACATGCCGAGCGTTTCGTCCTTGATCTTCATACGCTGATCATCCACCAGGCGGTGAGCACGAGGACCGCCGCCATCGCGCGGTTGAACCACAGGAGCCGTCGCCCCCGGGCCAGCCAGTTGCGCAGCAGCGCGCCGGCCAGTGCATAGACGAAGTTGCTGGCGAATGCGTAGACCAGCATGACCGGCGCCACGATCGCAAAACGCCGCAACGCATCCGGTTGGCCCGCGATCCAGCCTGCGACGAGTGTCAGGGCCAGGAGCCATGCCTTGATGTTGAGGAACTGCAGCATCACGCCCTGCTTGAAGCCGACCTGGAGTTGCTCGCCGTCCGCCTGTCCGAGCGCCGCGCTGCCGCTGAGCTTCCACGCCAGCCACAGCAGGTAGACGATGCCGAGCGCCTTGATGATCCAGCGGAGCGAAGGCACCGCGACGACGAGGGCGCCGATGCCGGCGGCGCACAGTGCGAGCAGCAGCGTCCAGCCGACGGGCACCGCGAAGATGAAACGCATGGCCCGCGGCAGACCGCCGTTGGCCCCCAGCGCAGTGGAGAGCGTGGTGTTCGGGCCCGGTGAGAAACTCATCGCCGTGGCCAACACCAGCAGCGCAGTGAATTCTTGCCAGTTCATGAGACACACTTTAAACTGAGCACCATTACAGTTCCAGTACAGATTGCCATACAAGAGGCGTGTCTGTATCGGCCTGACCATCGACACAGAACGCCGACGCGCATGCTGACACGCACCTCCACGCAGTCCCTGACTGAGCAACTCGCAGACCGATTTGCGGAGCGTATTCGCAATCGCCTGCTCGCCCCCGGCGCGCGCTTGCCTTCGGTGCGCGAGTGTGCGCGCCAGCAGGGGGTGAGCCCGCACACCGTGGTTGCAGCCTACGATCAGCTTCTCGCCCAGGGCCTGGTCGAAGCCCGCCGGCAACGCGGCTTCTATGTGCGCGACGCTGTGGCTGCCACCGGCGCGGCTGTATCGAGCACGAATCCTGTGGCCCCGCTACCGCCGCGCCCGACGGTCGTCGCGGATGCCAGCACGCTCATCCGCGGCATGTTCCACCGGCCGAGCGACAAGCCCCAACCCGGCATGGGCGTCTTTCCGCCCGATTGGATGGAGTCGACCTTCATGCCCGCCGCGGTGCGACGCGTCACCGGTACGAAGTCCCTGCAGGAGTTTTCGTTGCAGTACGGCGAGCCCGAAGGGGACAGCGGGCTGCGTCGCAGCCTCGCCATCAAGCTGGGCAGCATCAACGTGCCCGCGGGGCCGGAGCAGATCCTGACAACAGTCGGCGCGACGCACGCGCTCGACATCGTGAGCCGCACCCTGCTGCGCGCCGGTGATCCCGTGATAGTCGAGGAGCCGGGCTGGGCGCTCGAATTCGCGCGCCTCGAAGCGCTGGGCATGCGCATCCTTCCCGTGCCCCGCAAGGCCGACGGCCCTGATCTGGAGGTCATGGAGCGCTACTGCAACGCCGGTGAAGGCCATAAGCCCAAGCTCTTCGTGAGCGTCAGCGTGCTGCACAACCCGACCGGCTACAGCCTCACCCCGGGCAGCGCGCACCGCGTGCTCCAACTCGCGAACAAGCACGACTTTCACATCGTCGAGGACGACACCTACAGCCACCTGGCGCCCGAACATGCGACCCGGTTGAGCGCACTCGATGGCCTGCAGCGCACCATCTACGTGAGCGGCTTCGCGAAGATCCTCGCGCCCAATTGGCGCATCGGCTTCCTCGCGGCATCGCCCCCGCTGGTCGGGCGCCTGCTCGAAACCAAGCTGCTTGCCACGTTGACGACCCCCTCGCTGTTCGAGCGGGCCTTGGCCTGGTGCATCGACCAGGGGCAACTGCGTCGCCACGCGGAGCGCATTCGACTGCGTCTGGATGGGGCCAGGGGGCGAACCGTGAAGCTGGCGCTGGCTGCCGGCTGCAAGCTCGCCTCGGAGCCGGCCGGACTCTTCGGCTGGGTCGACACCGGCGTCGATACCGACGCGCTCACGCAGCGCATGCTCGACGAGGGCTACCTCCTGGCGCCGGGTTCCCTGTTCCATGCGAGGAGGCCGCCCAGTACCCTGATGCGAATCAACTTCGCGACCGCGCAGGATGCGACGTTCTGGAAGGTGTTCGCGCGCGTCAAAGGCCAGGTCTGAACGGGGCGTCGGGGCTCACAGGAGCCTGTCGGGCGCGAGTGGTCCGAACATCTTGAGCATCAGCCGGAGACTGGCGCTGGCGTCGGGCTCGGTGGTCGTGTCCTGGAGTCCGCTGCCTTGCGGCGCGCGCCAGACGAGGTGCCCGCCGTCGAGCTCGACATGCCATGCACCCTCGGTGAGTGCGGTCTCGATCTTGCCGGCGGCCACGTGTGAAAGCTCGTCGCTTCGAATGAGCAGCGCAATTTCTGTGTTCTGCAACTGGGAGCGCAGGTCGAGGTTCATCGAGCCCACGACCAGCAAGCGACCGTCCATCACCAGCACCTTCGAATGCAGCATCGATCGCGATTCGCCCGAGACGTTGCGACCGGAACTGCCGAACGCGTTGCTCAGTCCCGCCTGCTCGCTGCGGAGTTCATAGAGCTCGATGCCCATCGCGAGCAACTCTTCGCGATGCCGCGCATAGCCCACGTGGGCCACGGGCGCATCGTTCGAAGCGAGCGAATTCGTCAGCACCCGGATCCGTACGCCGCGCGCTCGTGCCGAAGCGAATGCCTGCTTCATGTCGGGGCCGGGGACGAAGTAGGGCGAGATGATCAGGAGGTCGTTCCGGGCCAGCCCGATCATTTGCAGCAGGCCTTCGACCACGGTGTCCCCGCTCGCGGCGGTACTGGCGGCGGCGCCAAGCGAATCGCTGGCTGGCGCCCCGGACGGGCGGCCTGACGGCCGCGACACCACCAGGCCTGGTGCCTTGCCGGTATCGGCGTTCTGGCTGGCGTTGTCCGCTGGAATCTTGCCCGGACGATCGGCCAGAACGGCCGCGGGCGCCCACACGAAATTCGCCGTGCTCAGGTCCAGCGCTTTCTGGTCCCAAGCATGGGCGCGCTGTTCGGCGGTCGGCGCCTGGTCTGGCTTGTCATCGTTCGCTGGCGCTGGCGAACCGTTGGCGTCCGTTCGGTCGCGCTGGGCCGCGTCGGACTGTCGTGTGCGCTCGCGCATCTCATCGAGTTCCTCGCGGGTCACCAGTGACTGAACCGGATAGGCGCGTTCGTTGTTCCAATAGGCATCGAAACTGCGCGAGAGATCCTGCACGATGGGCCCCGCGACCAGGACATCGAGATCGATGAAGTTGGCCTTGTTGGCATTGCCGAAGTAGGCGTCACCGAGATTGCGGCCACCCGTGACGGCCAGCACGTTGTCCGCGATGAAGAGCTTGTTGTGCATGCGCTGCTGGATGCGCGACGCGTCGTCGAGCGAGTTGAAGAGGCGCCCCACCGTCGAGGCCCGCGCGCCGGCGAGCGGGTTGAACATCCGCATCTCGACGTTGGGTTCGAAGGCAAGCCGCATCACGAGTGCGTCGCGGCCGGTGCTGTGGAAATCGTCCAAGAGGATGCGTACGCGCACGCCCCGCCGTGCCGCGTCGCGTACGCCTGTCAGCAGGCGTGCGGTGCTGGCGTCGGCGTGGATCGCGTAATACTGGAGGTCGAGTGTTTTCTGTGCACCCTCGACCAGCGCGAGCCTGCTGCCGTAGGCCGCGGGCGCACCGTCCAGCAGCATGAAGCCGGAGTCGTATCCGCCCTTCGCGGCTTCGCGGCGGCTTTGCACAAGCGTCGCCAGCGGCGTGCCCGCTGGTGCCGCCAGGGCAGTAGTAACCGGCCGATCGACGTTCTTGGGAAGCTCCGCGCACGAGGAGAGGCAGAACACGACTGCCCCGATCGCAAGGGAGCGGTGCAGCACGGCGGCGACGTGCCTGAGTAGTGACGACATGCGGTGTAGGGTGAGCCTGAGGTCCCGCATATATAGCGCGGCCCGCCCGTGCCGCAAGTCGGACAAAGGCGCCGTTATCCCTGGCGCACAGTGCCGAGTTCTTCCCAGCGTTCGAGTGCGGCAAGGAGTTCGTCATCGATGCGGGCATGGCGTTCGCCGAGCTCCGCCGCGCGCGAGGCATCGCTGGCGTAGATGGAGCCGCCGTCGAGTTCGAGGATTCCGGTGATGCGCTTCTGTTCGTCCTCCAGGGCGGCGATTTGCGCGGGAAGCGATTCGAGCTCTCGCTGTTCCTTGTAGCTGAGCTTCTTCCGTGTTGCGCGGGGCGTGTCCGCCGCCGGCGGCGCGGGCGTTGGGGCGGTCGGCGCGACAGGCGATGCCGCGGCCCTTTGCTCGGCGATTTCGCGGGCGCGTTTCGACTGGATCAGCCAGTCCTGCACGCTGCCTTCGTATTCGCGCCAGCGGCCATCGCCCTCGAAGGCGATCGTGCTTGTCACCACGTTGTCGAGGAAGGTGCGGTCATGGCTGACGAGGAAGACGGTGCCGTCGTAGTTCTGCAGCAGGTCTTCCAGGAGTTCGAGCGTATCGATGTCGAGGTCGTTCGTGGGTTCGTCGAGAACCAGCACGTTGGCGGGACGCGCGAAGAGGCGCGCGAGCAGCAGGCGATTGCGCTCGCCGCCGCTGAGCGAACGCACCGGGGAATGCGCACGTGCGGGTGAGAAGAGGAAGTCGGCCAGGTAGCTCTTGACGTGCTTTCGCTGGTTGCCGATCTCGATCCATTCGCTCCCGGGACTGATGAAGTCCTCCAGCGTCGCGTCGAGATTCAGCGCATTGCGCATCTGGTCGAAGTAGGCCACCTGAATGTTGGCGCCGCGTCGGACCTTGCCGCTGTCGGGCTCCAACTCGCCGAGGATCAGCTTCAGCAGGGTCGTCTTGCCGGCGCCGTTCGGGCCGATCAACCCGACCTTGTCGCCGCGAAGGATCGTGCCGCTGAATTTCCGGATGACGGTCTTCTCGCCGAACGACTTCGAAGCGTCGGTCAGTTCGGCCACGATCTTGCCGCTGGACTGACCCGTGGCCACGTCCATGTTGACGCTGCCGAGAACCTCGCGCCGCGCGGACCGGCTCGCCCGCAGTGCCTCGAGGCGGCCGACGCGGCTCTGGCTGCGCGTGCGGCGGGCCTCCACGCCCTTGCGGATCCATACCTCTTCCTGTGCGAGCAGCTTGTCGGCCTTCGCGTTGATGACGGCTTCCTGTGCGAGTTGCTCTTCCTTCTGAACGAGGTACTGTTCGAAGTTGCCTGGGTACGAGCCAAGCCTTCCGCGATCCAGTTCGACGATGCGCGTGGCGACGCGATTCAGGAAGCTGCGGTCGTGGGTGATGGTCACCACGCTTCCCTTGAAATCGATGAGCAGTTGCTCCAGCCATTCGATCGAGTCGAGGTCGAGGTGATTGGTCGGTTCGTCGAGCAGGAGCACATCCGGTGCGGCGACAAGGGCCTGCGCGAGGGCGACGCGTTTGCGGGTGCCGCCGGACAGGGAGCCGATGCGGGCGGTGCCGTCGAGGTGCAGGCGATGCAGCGTCTCGTCGACACGTTGCTCCCAGTTCCATGCGTCGAACGCTTCGATCTGAGACTGGAGCGCGTCGAGGTCGAGGCCCGGAGCGCCCGAGAGGTACTGGTCGCGAACCGCGATGACTTCCGAGAGTCCTGCACTTGCTGCGGTGAATACGTCGGCGTCCATGTCGAGGACGGGTTCCTGCGCGACATAAGTGACACGCACGCCTTGCTGCACTTGCAGTGTTCCGTCATCAGGCTTCTCGAGTCCCGCCAGGATCTTGAGGAGGGATGACTTGCCGGCGCCATTGCGGCCGATGAGGCCGATGCGCTCTGATTCGATGAGAGCGAAGTCCGCATGATCGAGCAGCGGGACGTGACCGAACGCCAGTTGGGCGTCGAGGAGTGTGATGAGTGCCATGTGGGCCGGATTATCGGATCGACCGCTCGGCATGGCCTATACTCGTCGGCTCGGCTGGAAACGCGAAGGCGTGCCCGGTCAGAGCTTGGCTCTTGTGCCTCTCTGACGAAGCCGAGAAAAATCCGAAGATGATTGACGAGGTTGAAAAAAACACGTCATAATCCAAGGCTCAGCTGAAAACGACCCAGCGCTGCTGCTTCCCTGGTGGGGGTGGTGATGAGGGGGTTGGAGGAGGCGGAGAAAAAAAGTCTTCGGACTTGGCGGGATTGAAAA
>NZ_JBPJZT010000026.1:0-50048 GCF_051216375.1 Variovorax glacialis
ATCGGCTCCCTTCTCAGCGAGCTCGGCCAATGCCATAGTTGGGTTGGTCATCGTGATTTCCTTTGAGGACAGGTTTGGTGGGTCGCACCTCAAACTTATCCGGACTTCACGATGACCGCCCCGAAGAGAGCGGCCGCTGCACGGCAAGGCGCTTCGGGCTACGCCCTACGCGCCTTGCCGTGCAGCGAGTGATCGAAGACTTACACCACGTCCCGGGACATCAACCCCGCAAGGGCCAAGCGGCACGTATCCTGACCCTGTCGCTTCAGGTCGGCGACGTAGCAGGCAAGGCCTTCGGTCCGAATATGTATCGTCCATTCGGCGGGAGCGAGCGGGCCGCCTGGATCGGCTTGCCCGTTCGGGTAAAGATTCATTGTTTCCTCTTGCGCCGCAAAAGATCGCTGTGTGGGCGGGCATAGTCGCAGCAAGTTCGCACCGTTTGGGACCGAGGTGGTGCGGGATTAGCAAAGTGCTCTGGCTGAATCAGTGGTCAGCGTCGGCAAACCCGGTCGCAGGGCGCCGATGCTCTATGTGGTTCTAAAAGCTTCGAGCTGCCGGTCGGCCGCTCCTCTTGGCTTGCCTGATAGCAGACCTTCGCGACGTTCCATTGGGCAGGCCAGCTGGAACGCTGAAGCGCTTGCATACCAAGAGTGCGGCCGGTGTCCTCCATAGTTGTCCACCTATGTCACGAGGGCTCGGCGTCTTTGCGGCGCCGCGCTCAGGGCACGTTGGCCGTCGTGATCTGGAACGGCTTGCCGGGCAATGCCAGGCTGCCACCGTATTCGACCTGGACGCCGCCGGTCGACGTCACCGGGCAACCATTCGGTTTCGGGCAGGCGCCGCCTTCGGAGAAGGTCACCGGCCCGTAGCGGAAGTTCTTGATCGACTTGTCCGCATAGTCCGCGACGCTCAGCACATAGCCTGCGTTGGCGAAGTTGTCCGAATCCTCGACCGCGACCGGGTCCTTCAGGCGCTGATCCTGGAAGGTCCGGACGATGCTGCCGCTGTTGCCGTCCCCAGCAAAGCGCACCCAGGAGATCTTCCGGTCGCCGCGCGACGCCACGATGACCTGCTGGTTGATGGACTCGATGCTCGCACCCGGCTCGCCCTTGGACGTGGCGAGCGAGGTCGGGTTGCGGCCGATGCCGCCCACGGTGCCGACTTCCGCAATGGCGCTGGCAGCGGGCAAAGCGACCGCGCCGCCCGGCGCGTACCCGCCGAGGCTGTAGATGTGCAGCGTGCCGTCCTGCGTGGCGATCCACGCGCGCTGCGCGTTGCCCGATACCGTGGTCTTGACCGCCGTCGGCTGCGCAGCGAGGGCAACGGTCTTGATGACCGTGGGTGCCTGCGAAGGCTGCTGCGTGAAGGTGTACGGCCATTGGCCGTCCGCTTGGCCCAGGTTGCCGGTGCTGCTCACGTTCGAGCTGAAGTACGTGCCGTTGAAGTAGCTGAACAGCGGCTTTAGGTCGATGAAGGCGGCCTTCTGTTCCGACTTGGAGGTCACCACGGCGACGCCACCCTTGGCGTAGCGGCCGTAGTTTTCACCACCGCTGGCGAACTTCTGCCAATTGTTGGAAAGCGGGCTGTTGTCCAGGCCCATGAAGTTGCCGCCGACCTGGACGGTCCCGAACTGGTCCATGCCGGTCGTGACGGCGATATCGGTCGGCGCCGTCATGCCGGGCAGGTCGACGTAGCCGAGGATCTTCATGAAGGCGATGTTGCCCATGTTGGGCAGGCCCGGGTAGGTGCCCATCCATTCGTGCCACCAGTCGTAGTACGCGCGCTTGCCGTTGGTGCCGTTGTTGTACGGATCGCAGCCATCGCACAGGCCGGCCAGCGCGATCACCGCGACCTGACCCATCGAAGCGCTGGTGTCCCAGACGGTGACTAGCGCGAATTCGCTGTCGTTGGTCATGGCGATGCCGGTCGGCACCTTGTTGGCGGGGAGCTTGACGGTCGTGTCGTTGCTCGCGGTGTTGCTCCCGACGGTGCCGATCACGCCGTTCTGGAACGCGACCAGCGCCTGCGCACAGAAGCCCGGACGGCCGGCGCAGCGCGCCATCGCGACCGGATCGCTGCTGATCGTGCCCGCGGCCTTGTAGGCCATGGCGTTGAGACTGTCGAGTCCGCCGCCGTTCGCCGCCGTCACCGTCCAGCTCAGCTGGGGCGATTGCGCGAAGACGTTGTACATGTAGCCGGTGACCTGGAAGTCAGTGACACCGATACCGCCCTTGCCGGCGGCTGCGCCCGGGTTGTCCGGTACGAACAGCGCGTTGGCCTGGTTGGTCGAATAGGCGCCCGCGTTGCCCGACGGCGGGCCGCCCACTTGCCAGAAGAACTGGTAGTCAGGCGATGTCAGTCTCGTGTCGGCACGCTTGTACAGCAGTGGCAACCCGGCGTCGGCGACGCCATAGGCCGCGGCGCTGGGACCGAAGCGATAGTCGATGCCCGCCTCCTTACTGAGCTGAGCGGCCATGCTCCCGTTCTGCTGGCTGGGCCCGACGGCCCCGTCGACAACGGCCGCGTCTTCTGTGCCCGTTTCGCAGACGCGCGGGGCCGGTACGCCAGGATCTCCGAAGACGTCCTGATGACACATCGTCGCCATGTTTGGCGGCACCGAGCGGCTGACCCAGTTGGTGCCGCTGCCGAAGCGAACCATCGTGTCAGTCGAGACGGTGAAGACTTCGCCTTCGACGGCCAACTGAGTGACCTTTTGGGTGCCGGCCGCCTTGGTCGCCGCGCTGGGCGCAATGCCCAAACCGCCGCCATTCCCTGAGCCACCGCCCCCGCAGCCAGCCAGCGTGCTTGATGCAATAACAAGCAAAAGCAAATTTTTATCTACGGTTTTCAAACAAAAGGCCTCAAATATTAAAAGATGCTGGATTTAAAGTGCGAGGGGTCCTACGGGGCAAGTTCCCTTGCAATTCCTTTCGCGGTGTTAATTACCGAGCGACCCGCCTTACATTCGTCTTAAACGGTGACCAATTTCCCGCAAATGGCGGAGCGAGAAAAAGCGCGACCTGCCGCGCGCGACTGAAATCGGCTGCGGTCGACGGCGACTTTGATGCGTGCGTTCCTGCGTCAGTTCGGGCGCAAAACTCGCAGCCGTAGCAACTCGATGCTTGCTCGCCCGTACATCTGGCGTTTGAGGTACTTCAAGCGGTTGACATGCCCCTTCGTCTGGCCGTCGCTCCATGGCAGCATGAAGGCCGCCCGCACGGCTGCCAGGTCGTCGCGCAAGCTCTTCGCGAAACTTCGCATCTCGGGCGCGCCGTACTTCGACAAACGCTCGAGCCAACGATCGAACTCCCGAAGACGCCGCCGGTGCATGAGTCCGAGGAACTCACGCGCAAGGCTGCGGACCTCGGCGACCCACCGGTTCGATCTTGCACAGCGCCTGCACGAACCGCTCGTGGTCGACATGCTTGGGCCCGTTGACTGCAAGCTTTTTCCATCCCACCAGCCAGCCGAACGCGCGCCGAGCCGACGGACAGGGCAAGGTGCGCACAGGAGCGTGGGCGGACGTGGGCTTCCCCTGAGGAGACAGTAGCCGCGCGACGCAGCCGTGCACAGTGGCGCGACAGCCGGTATAGCCGCGCTGCCGGACCTCCTGCCAGATCCGGCTCGGACAGTGACAGCCTTGGGCAATCCGCTCCTCGATATAGCGCTGGTGGGCATCCAACGGCGTTGGACCTCGCGCCCTGGGTGCGCGCTCCGGAAAAGCGCTACTGGTGACGAACTTGCGCACTGTTCGATAGTCGATCGACAGCTCGCGCGCGATGCCCTTCACGGTGCCGCCCTGGGCGCGCAGCGCCATCACCTTCTCGTACAACGCCAGGCGTGCGGCACGCCGGTCATCGCTCAGGCGCTGCCATCCGCGAAGTACAGGGCCTCGCGGCAATCCCGGGCGCCCCAGTCCACACCGCCAACGGGGACCTGCTGCGCGCCGTGGCGCAGTCGCGGCCCCAGTCGATGCAGCATTCTTTCGACGTTGTCGCGCAGATTGCTCAGCAGGTGCCAGCGGTCAGAGACATGGGTGGCTGCCGGGAGTGCAATGTCTGCAGCCTCGGAGTAGGCCCCGGCCCGATCCCGGGCGACGACCCGAATTGATGGATTGGCGCGCATCCAGGCCGCCACTGCAGTCGCCTCACGGCCGGCGAATACCTCGATCGGCTCGCGCCGCTCCAGATCCACGACGATGGTCCCGTAGTGATGACCCTTGGCATCGCCCAGTCGTCGATGCCCACGATTCGAGGGAGGTGCTTGCGTCGGGTCACAGCCGATCGGCGCAGCTCCCGCAACACGGTGCCAGCACTGGCGCTCAGGCCCAACTCGGCGGCGAGCCGCGTGGCCGCCTCGCCACCCAGGGCATGACCCAGTACATGCAAGGCCCGAGCATGTGATCGGGTGCGACGTTGATGCCGGCAAGCCAACGCGTGGATATCCTCGGCGAATGTTCGACGCGGACAGTCCGCCTTCAGGCACTTGAAGCGCCGCGTTTCGACAGAGAGCACAACCTGCTCGTCAAGGACGGGGCGCTCCGCGAGCTGGCGACAGTAGCTTTCGTGCAGACGACCGCTCCGCACCGGCAGGTCGGACATGGTGCGGCGCGCACGGTACTGCGCGCCTGCACCACCAGATACCCTCCCCGATTGATGCAGCCGACGACGCGCTTGCCCACCCGAGCGAGAACGCGATCGTTACACCGATACCACTGGCCATGTTGCCCAGAGATGAGGTCGACCGGAGACGCAATCAAGCCCTCCGACTTGGGCGTCACACAAAGTGCGGAAGACCCGCAAAACTCACGGTCTGATCCGACTGATCCGCGTCGCCCAATTCCCCAAGGCGGTGCGCGTGCCGCCGCAACTGCCAAAGGGCGCGGCGACGTAGGCAGCGAGCGAGCAAGTCTGCCCGATGTACTCCGAGGCAAACCAGATTTCGTCTCCATCCACTGCGGCGGCACCGTAGTCGCCCCATCGAGCGCTTCGTGCTCCGGACGGATATGCCTCGTATCCCGAGAAGCCATCTTCGGGTCCGCCACCGCGCGCAGCGAGCCGGATGTGCCCCTCGTGACCGTTCGCGCCCAGGTGGATGTAGGCGGCTGACGGGAAATGGTCTGTCCCCGTCAGCGTGAACGCGATTACCCCGCGACCGCTTGGCAGCGCGGCGATCGCAGGAAAGCTCAAGCTATGCTGCGCCATGCCGATCTGGCCCTCATGCTCAACAATGCCGATCACCGAGCCGTGCTGTGCAAAGGGCCTGATCGCGTAGTACGCAATGCCGGCCCGTTCTTCGCCTTGCACATTGACCGCGGTTCCAAGGGCCCCGTACAGCCTGCCCCCGATATACAAAACCTGTTGCATGCGCGAGTCGCCGCTGTCCATTGATTCCGGCAGCAAAGCCTGGGGCGGTGGTTCCACAGCGTCGGCGAACAAGTTTCGCCAGCATCCAACACCCGTCGGCGTCGCGAGCGTGCGATCGTTGATGCACTCCCCAAGCGGCGCGGGTCCCGCTTTCTGTGTCGACGCTGGTGGCACGCCATAGCTGCGGACCTGGACCGTGCTCTGCACAAGAGTGACATCCGGCGAGGACGTCTCAAGCGATCGGGTGTTGCCCAATGCCCATATGCGCAAGCGATCAGCATTGCCTGTTTCACTGAACACGGCCTCCGAACTGAGGAAGTATGCGGTTCCGCGGTTCGCAATGGCGAAGTCGCCGGCTGGCGAGACGGCGGGCCAAAGGGCGAACCCTGGATGGCCCTCGAGCAGATGATCTTTCGTATCGATGTGCACGAGGGACAAATTCGATGCGCCGTCGGCAAGTTCCCGCTTTGATACTGCGTAGATCTGAGCCGCGTTGAAATCTCCTCGCAACGTAAACTCGTTGGTGGTGAGGTAAATGCCATATCGATCGGCGCCGATGTGGGGGAAGTCGCCGACGCAGGGGCAATTCGCGTTGGCAGGGGTGCTGCCGGTGCCATCGTTCTGGACGGCAATGCGATATATCACCCATACATCTCGCGGGTCGGCGGTCGAACTGACGGCTAGATCGAGGTGATTGGGCCCAGTCGGGACGCCCGTTGCAGGATCGACATCAACAGCGTGCACCAGATGAAAAAAGCGCCTTGTCTGCGGGTCGTAATAGCAGCTCGGGTCCGACAACTGGGGACCGAATCGACCGGTGTTGTGATCGATGGGTGGCGGGTAGCCATGAAAGGTGTTCAGGTCAACTACACCCGTCAGCGGCTGCCCTTCTCGATCAAAGACGCGCGACACGTCATTGACGGACTCGAGCACAAAACCGTTGCCCACGCACAGGCCTTGGTCGGGAGGTTCGAAGGCAATCCGATTGCCATTGTTGGCGAGTTGCTGATCAGAAAAGCTCAGGCCATCGAAGCCAGTCAAGCGTCTCTCTTCACGGGGCCCATCCTCGCCAAATATTGATTCACCGCGCCCGCGTCGTCGCGCGATCGAGCGATTGATCAGACGTTCGCGCGCCCTTTTTGAGAAGGTACCTGGCGCGATGGCATCTTTTGACGCACCAGCAGCGGCAGGCTCATCCCGCAGATCGGGCACGCTGGTGAAGGTCGGCACAAAAGCGACAGACGGCTGCCCTTCCAGCCCCTCTGGCTCGCTCCTCATGTGTGCGTAGCCAGCTATCTGCACGGTCTGCAGCGTCGGCGCTGCATCCGCTCCCGCTATTGTGAAGCCGCAGCACACGCTCAAGACCAGGAACCTTATCCATCGTGATTGCGAAAGCATCAAGGGCCTCCCGGGTGTTGTTCAAAGTCAGCTTGAAGCGCAGGTGACGTCGCGGGCAACAGTCTCGCCGAAGTTTCCTCAGACTGGTTGCAAATCTCGCACGCAAGAACTACTCATACCAGAACTCTTCTCGGTCAACGTGTTCTTTAAGGACAAGATCCTCAACCCGTTATGGTCACGGGCGGGCGTCCGATCGAGATGATCTACACGCGGCAAGGCACGCCCGATTGGGGCCCGCGATGGAAGCATGCGGCCGTAAAGAACTATCTGCGCTCCTTCGCGATCGGCGTGCATGGCTCGTGCATGAGCGCCGCGGCAACTACCTCGGCCTGGATCCGAGCCACCGCGACAACCAGGCCGATGCTGCGCATGATCATCAGGGACAGTTCAACCTTTGTCGGCTGCGCCGTTGTCCAGGCTTTCGCAGAGAGCGTGGTCGCTGAATGCGCGGCACTCGGCGATGGCTACGGCAGCGAAGATGAGACGGCAGGCGACCAGATACGCGCGAACCTTCTGAGCCAAGACTAGCCGGTGAGCGTGCGTTTCAACGACTGTCGACGGGCGTCTTGCGCGAGCACGCTAAGAGCGAATGAAACACTCCCCCGCATTTTATGGTCATCACCAGCTTCCGGCTTTCACTCTCGCCGGATATATGGGTGGGGAGCAGAACCGTCAGTTGCCTTGAATTGGCCTGGGCATCACCTTGGGCGGAGTCGCCCATCAGCGCTGCGCGTGAAACGCCGCCCGCAACTCGGCACTGAAGAGTTCGGGTTGCTCCCACGCCGCGAAGTGGCCACCCTTGTCCACCTGGTGGTAGTAGCTCAGCGTTGGGTAGGCACGCTGTGCCCAACTCTGCGGCGGGCGGTAGACGTCTTCGGGAAACACGGTAATGGCCACCGGCACCTTGATGTCGGTCGTCTTCTGCGCGGCCGAGCCGATCGCGCTGCGCCCGGCGTTCTCCCAATACAGGCGCGACGACGAGACCGCACTGTTGGTGAGCCAGTACAGTGTGATGTCGTCCAGCACCTCGTCTTTCGTGAGCGCCTGCTGCGGGTCGCGCCCGAAGCTCCATTGCGCGAAGCCGGGGTGGCCGAGCAGCCAGGCCGCCAGACCTGCAGGCGAGTCGGTCACGCCATAGCCGAGTGTCTGAGGCCGTGCGCCCATGATCACACCGTAGGCCGCGGCGCCCTTTGTGTAGAAGCCGCGCAGCCATCGAACACCGCGCGTTCTTCGTCCGACAGCCCCGCGGGCGCCGGCGCACCGGTGGCCAGTGCGGCACTCGCTTCGGGCGGCACCACGGCGGGCAAGTTGAGGTGGATGCCGCGCAAACCCTGCGGAGCCTGGCGCGCGAGCGCGCTTGAAATCGGCGCGCCCCAGTCGCCGCCTTGCGCCACGTAGTTTTGGTAACCCAGGCGCTTCATCAGCACGTCCCACGCACGCGCCACGTGCTCCGGATCCCAACCTTTGCCTTGCGGCTTGCCCGAGAAACCATAGCCGGGAATCGACGGGATGACGACGTCGAACGCGTCTTCGGCCTTGCCCGAGTGCGCGCTCGGGTTGGTGAGCGGATCCACGACCTTCGTCATTTCCAGGATCGAGTCGGGCCACAAAAGCTGCATGGCAAAGAAGGTCCGACGGCCTCAAGAATCTTCAAACCGTTGAGCGACAACTCGGGCTTGCGATCATCGATATCTCATGCAGCCTTGCTCAGGATGGAGGCGGCCGGCGATACGCAAAGTTCCGGCACGCCTTGCAGCCGTGCGGCGATCGCACTCAGAAGTGCATCGGCGAAGCCGCCGACGGCGCGCGCTTCGCGACGGGCGCTGGTCACTACGCGCGGCGCAGCGCTCCAGGCGATGCGTGCACCCGTGGCTTGGAGGGCGGCGACGAACGCGACATCCTCGCTGCACGCCAGATGCTTGAAGCCTCCGGCGCGGCGGTAAGCCTCTGCCGAAACGCCAAGGTTGGCCCCGTGGACATGCTGATGCCCATCGCGGTCGGCGTAGGTTTCGAGGAAATGCGCGCGCAGCAGATCGGCATGAACACCGTGCGGCGACCAGTCATTGACACCGACCGATCCACAGACGGCATCGGCTTTCTGCGCCAGCTGCTCGATCAGCCACGAGCTGGAGACCAGCGTATCGGCATCCGTGAAGGCAAGCCATCGCGCACCATGCGCAAGCAGCGCCTCGGCACCCACTGCGCGCGCAGCCCCGACATTGCGCACCTTGACGCTGACGGTGCGCGCGCCGGCCTGCGCGGCCAGGACGCCGGTGGCGTCGGTGCAACTGTCTAAAACGACCAGCACGTCGACCCGCTCTCCCTTCAGATCTGGATGTCTTGCCGCCTCGGTCGCCGCGTGCACCGAGTCCCGGATCAAGCGCTCCTCGTTGTGCGCAGGTATGACGATACCCAACATGTTATTTCTCTTCTTGAACTGAAGAAGAGACGAAACTAGCCGGCCCTTGGGATGCCGACGTGGTCATGCGCGCTTCCTTCTTGTAGGCGGCACGCCAATTCACCTGGGTCGTTCCTCGGTCGTAACAAAGCGGACCAATCGACCAATGGGATGGTGTCGCGCGCTCGGTACGGATACCCTGCAACGAGGGACCAAGGCATGATCAATCTCAGCCCCCAATCAGAAGTTTCGCCGGCAGAACTGGAGGCCGGCAAGCGCTCCCTCGTCTGGGATGCCGCGTGGGGAAGTGTGACCGGTGCGTGGTCCGGCGGGGTGGTACTGGTTGCGTTTGCGCTCAGCATTGGTGCCGGCCCGATCACGATCGGCTTGCTTGCCGCCATCCCCTTCGCGGCTCAGGCGGCGCAGCTGCCCACGATATTTCTGGTGGAGTGGCTGCGGCAACGCAAAAGAATCAGTGTGACGGCGCTCACGAGCGCGCGGCTGATAATCCTCCTGCTAGCGTTTTTGCCTTTCGCTCCGGCGGGTTCCAGGTTGGCAGTGCTGGTCGGCGCGCAACTCTTGATCGGCTTGTTGGGAGCGGTCACCGCTTGCTCAGTCAATTCTTGGTTTCACCAACTTCTGCCTGTGCATAGCCTGGGAAAGTTTTTCGGAAAACGTCTATTCGCTGCGAGCTTGATGGCCTGCCTCAGCACACTGGCTGTAGGCTTCCTGGTGGACCATCCACCTTGGAATGACGCTAACTATGCCTATGCGGTGGCGTTCGCTGGTGCAGGGCTCGCTGGCTTGGTCAGTTCATGCTTTCTAGCGCGCACGCCGGAGCCGGTAATGCCCTTGAGCGCTCCACTGATCCCGCTGAGAACAATGCTTGGCGAGCCCCTGCGGGACCTGAATTTTCGGAGCCTTCTGTTTGTCATTGGTAGCTGGAACCTGGCGAGTAATTTGGTGGCGCCCTTTCTAACCGTCTATCTGCTGCAGCAACTTGGCTACGGCCTGAGCACTGTCACCGCCTTGTGGGTTACGAGCCAGCTCGCCAACGCGGTCGCGCTTTATCTTTGGGGCAAGTTGTCAGATCGGTTGTCGAACAAGGCCATCCTCGCGGTCGCGTTGCCCGCCTTCTTCGTCGGCACGCTGGGCCTAGTGTTCGCCAACCTTGGAAGTTCAGCCCGCTTCGAATTGCTCCTGCTGTACCTATTGCACATTTTGATGGGGCTCGCCTCCGGTGGTATCAGTCTTGCCATCGGGAATCTGGGACTTAAGCTGGCGCCCCAGCACAAAGGCACCTCTTATCTGGCGGTGATAGGCTTGGTGTCCGCTCTAGCCGGAGGCATCGCGCCCATCGCAGGCGGCGCGATCGCACAATTGTTTAGCGCCAGCGAACTCACGGTCGTGCTGCGCTGGATGTCGCCGTCGCGCACCAACGAAGTCGCCCTGCTGGGATTTGCGCATTGGGAGTTTTTGTTCGCAGTGTCCGCCGTGATGGGCCTTTACGTGATGCACGCCCTGTCTCGCGTGCAGGAGGGCCACGAGATCAGCGAGAGGGTGGTTATCCAGGAACTTGCCCTGGAAGCGCTGCGCACAGTCAACCATCTGTCGTCGTTGGGAGGAGTGCTGGGAGGCGTGTTTTCATTCGCCAAGATTTCCCAGTGGCGCCGGGACAGTCGGCTTGCGCGCAGGGATGTGCGTTAGATAAATTAGCCAATGCCCCGTACACCCTCGCCGTTCAGAGCGGGAATAAAAGGGCGCTGGCCGAACGCTGTACTCGTCGGACGGCGCGCCTGATAATTACCTGAGAGCCGGCGCTCTTCATCGACACCACGCCATGTCCCCCACCCGCTGCAACTCCGCTCGCATCTCGGCCGTGGCCTGCTCAGATGTCGCGTAACTTTGCGAGATGCCGAGAGACGCCAGTCTTGCCGTGACTGCGGGAGCGTTCACCGCCTGTTACAGTGCATGATCTTATGAGCGGCAATGAGAATGCGCGTGCGAAAGGACTTGAATCCGAGCATCGGCCGCACGATGCGCTTGATGGCCCGGTGGTCCTGCTCCACGATGTTGCTCAAGTATTTGCTCTGACGCAGCTCAATGTCTGCCCCAGCGTCTTCGAAGATGCTCTGGATTGCAGCCGTGTTGGCGCCGCTCTTGTCAATGGTGATCTTTTCTGGACACCGTGCAGACCAATGGCTCGCTCCAGAAATTGCCGAGCAGCTGCCAGATCTCGCTTGCCACGCAGAAGAAAATCGATGGTGCGACCCTCACGGTCGACCGCACGATACAGAGACTTCCATTGGCCCGCGACCTTGATGTAGGTTTCGTCCATACGCCAGCTCATCCCCGCCGGTCGCTTGCGTCGCCGAAACGCCGCGGCCATCACCGGCAGGATCTTGATCGACCACCGATGAACCGTGGCGTGATCGACGCAGACACCGCGCTCCTGCATCATTTCCATCAATATGCCGCAGGCTCAGGGGGTAGGCTGCCTACCTGCGCACGCAGGTGAGCATCACTTCCAACGGGTAGTGCTTCAGTTTGATCACCTTACGCAGCGCATCGATCGCGTCTTCGTCCCGTCCTCAGTCTCCCATCAGCTTACCAGCACCGGTTTGCTGCGACAGAACCGCGAAAAGTGCCGTCGAGAGCCGCTGCCAGGTCACTGCGCGATCTGCGCGTCGCCGAAGTCTGCAAGTCGACATGAAGATCGAAGGCGGCACGGTCATCCCCTACCGCGACAAGGTTTCCCCGACGTTCAAGTACGAAGCCTAACGTCCGCAAAGCGGCGATGATCCCCTTGGGTGCTCAACGTTTCGTCAGTTTAGGAGCAATCCGTGGTCGCCCCTCGTCGTTGAGCAATTGCCCGGTGACCTGCGCGAGCAGTGAGCGCCATTGTCGTACCAGCGCTTCTGCCGCTTCTTCAGAATGCGACTCCTGATCGGCGAGGCTGAGGCGTTGTGCGAATTCGCGCCTACTGCCCGCATGGGCAGGCTACAACGCGTCCTTGGAGGGCTAGCATCCAAGTAGCGCGGCGCCGCACGCTGCTGTTCCCATGAAGACCTTCCACGCTGATCCGCCTCCAAATCCCCGGGCGAGGCTGTTGCTTGTCGCTGTAGTGTTGTCGCTCGCAGCATGCGCGGACTTGCCTACGCGCATGCCTGAGGAGATGCCGCCCGCGAGCCACGCGATTGCCAACGGAGCTGGTACGCCGCTCGCAAGGATCGCCGCCGAAGCGCTGCCCGATCCTTCGAGCTCGGGGTTCAGGTTGCTGCCCCTGGCCGCAGCGGCGTATGAAACCCGCATCGAGCTTGCGCGACAGGCACAGCGCACGCTGGATGTGCAGAGCTTCGTCTTCAACGGGGATCGAACGGGCGCGTACCTGCTGGGCGCCTTGCGCGACGCGGCCGCACGGGGCGTGCGGGTTCGGCTCTTGATCGACGACCTGCACAGCGACTCGGCCGAGCCAATGTTGAGCGATTTCGCCGCTTTTGATCGGGTTGAGGTGCGCCTAATTAATCCTTTCGTGCGCGCACGCGGCTCGCGTGGCAGCAAGCTGTTCAGCTCGCTCGACCAACTGTCGCGCGTCAACCACCGCATGCACAACAAGCTCTTCGCCGCAGACAACGCCATTGCCGTCTTTGGCGGGCGCAACATCGGCGATGAGTACTTCATGCGGGCGGCCAGCGGCGGCAACTTCGTCGACCTCGATCTGCTCGCGGCCGGCCAGGTGGTGCGCGATCTCTCGGCCTCCTTCGACGACTACTGGAACAGTGAGCATGCTTGGCCTATCGACCTGATCGTGCGGCCCGAGTCGACGCTGGCCGAGCGCCGGCTGCGCTTTGACGCCCGACTGGCAGTGGTTCAAGAACCGCCGCCCGATCTGGGCGTGCCCGCGCGCCTTGCGCAATACGCCACCGTTCCAAAGGAGTTGCGTACCCGCAAATTGAGCCTGCAGGCCGTGCCGGCGAAAGTGCTGGCTGACCCGGTCGACAAGCTTGCCGGAGCGCGCGTCGACGACCGCGCCGGCACGGTTCGAGCCGGTGCTGGTGAGGCTATGGGTAATGCGCGCAGCGAAGTCTTTGTCGTCTCTCCCTATTTCGTTCCGGGTGAAGTCGGCATGCGCGTGACCGAGGAAAACAGTCGGCGCGGCGTCCGTCTGCGGCTCCTCACAAACTCGTTGGCCGCCACCGATGAACCGGCCGTCCACGCCGGCTACATGGCCTATCGCAAGGAGATGGTGACGATCGGCGCCGAGGTTTACGAACTCAGTCCGTCGCTCGCGCGTGAACGAGGGCGACTCGGCCGCTTTGGCGAGAGCACCGGTGTGCTGCATGCCAAGGTGATTGTGATTGACCAGGCCCGTCTGTTCGTCGGCTCGATGAACCTTGACGGGCGCTCGGAGCGCTACAACACCGAACTCGGTGTGCTGATTGACAGCCCGGAGCTGGCCCGCGACTTCTTGTCCATGATGGATTTCGAATCTAGCACCTACCGACTTCGCCTCGGTCCCGACGGCGAACTTCGCTGGGTGCTTGGCGGCGGCGAAGCGGAGATCGTCCTGGACCAGGAGCCGGAGGTCGGCGTCTTGCGCAAGCTGCTTGCGCGCGTTCTCGGTGCGCTGCTGCCGCAAAATTGGCTCTGAGTGAGGTGGGTTCGCACCCGAACTTGGCTCTGGTCTTCCGGGGGCTCTGGTGCAAAATTTCCGCGCGGCCGAGCGGCTTTGTGAGCGTGTTACGCGGTCAAGTTGAAAGCACCGCGTTCCAGATCGCGGGCGCGGCTTGGCCCGCAGTATGCAGCCGACCAAGATTGAACTCGCCTTCGCATGCGATGCAGTTCGACGTCGGCGCTCGTCACGGCCGCGATTGAAGACTTTGAAGCCAAGCATGGGGTTGATGCGCGACTTCACGCCTCTATCGACTCGACGGCTACGCCGCGTCGCATCGCGCGGTGCGGGAGTTGCCAGTGACAATCGGCTGCGATCGCCGCGCTCCTTGAACAACATGGTCGAGCAGGACGCGTGATGCTCACCGGAGGTCGACCTTGAGTCTTTAGCGCCTTGCGAAAGAACGCCTTGGCCGCCTTCCCATTGCGGTTGGCGCTCAGGCGAAAGTCAACTGTTTGGCCTTCTTGACCGACAACACGATAGAGTTACGCGCCAGATCGACCGCCTTGCCGGCGGAGCGATTCCAGCATTTCTTGAACTTGGGCACAAAACGCTGGACCGCGGGCATGATCGTCATTTGGGCCAAGGTCAGGCCACGCTCGGCCGAGGTCGCGAAGGCCCAGCTTGAACCGCAGGTACGAGCGACGCACAGCACGATGACCTACGCTCGAAGTGCCGGCCCTTAAGCTCGTCCATGCTTTGAAGCCTCCGCGCCATTGGTTCGCCTTCAGTTCAAAGGCCACAGCCTACGCGCGACGTGATTCGCACCAGAACCCCCTGAACAGCCAGGGGCAGGGGCGCCTATTTCTTCAGCGGCTCGCCAGCGGTTCCGCTCTTCGTCATGGCGGCACCGTCCTTCTTCAACAAGTCGGAGCACATGGCATCCTTCTTCATCTGAGCGTCGTCCTTTTTCGCGCCGGCCGGAGACATTGCCATGTGCTCCTTGCACTGTTGCATGGTCATGACCATGGTGCTGCCGCTGTCCTTGCTGTCCTTTTTCATCGCGTCTTGAGCGGAGGCGCTGCCTCCTACCGACAGAACCATGCCGATGCCGAAAAGCGTTGTTGTGAAAACTTTCATAGCGCGTCTCCTGAAATTTGAAAAATTCAGGTTGGCGGCGCAAATTCAATCAGCAATCGGGGACAGGCCTGAAACGCCGTAGGCGGGGACCCACTTCGCCGAACGCTTTTGAAACGAATCTCGCGGGTGTCCTCGTCTCAGCAGAGAGCGTCAGCAAGAGCCGTGCGCCTACATCGAGATGGCTCAACCTCCACGGCCCCCCGCCGTTTTAAGCCCAAGAATGTTGGGCGCGTGCACTACGACGCGCTCAACATCAGTGCAGCCCCCCGGTCGCACTGGCCAACCTTGAAGGATTCATCATGAACCCCACGACCTCCACAGATTCCGGCCGGCTCGTTACCGGCCTTTTCCCCGATCGTTCCAGCGCAGAGAGCGCCTATGACGCCACGCAGGCGCGCGGCTACTCGAAAGACGACGTCAATCTGGTGATGTCGGATGAAACCCGAACCCGTCACTTTTCCGATAATGCCGGCGTTGAGACGGAGCTGGGGAACAAAGCTGCCAAAGGGGCTGGCGTTGGCGGCGCGATCGGAGGCACCGTTGGGGCGACGATCGCAGCAATCGCTGCCCTTGGTACGAACCTCGTGCTGCCCGGACTCGGCCTGGTCATCGCTGGGCCCCTGGCAGCGGCGGCTGCCGGTGCCGGTGCCGGCGCCGCGAGCGGTGGCCTGATCGGCGCGCTGATCGGATGGAACATCCCCGAAGAACGTGTGAAGGACTATGAAAGTGGCATCCAAAAGGGCGGCATCCTGATGGGTGTGCGTGCAAAAAATGATGACGACGCTGCCCATTTCGAAGAGCAATGGAAGCAGAACCGCGGCGAGCACATTTACCGCTGATTTTTTCTAGTAGCAGGTCCCCCTTACACCTGCCCCCCAGGTCCTTCTTCGCGCTGGCGTCGAACTGAATCCGACAAGCCAAGATCGAGCTCCACTTCATTAAGCGTGTAAGTGCGGCTGCGTCCAGCTCGAAGCACGATCAAACGCTGCCCTTGCCCCTGGGCACGCGGCCGATCTGCCCTCCGCGGGCCTCATTAATGGGGCGCTGCGCAAACGCTACCAGATCGTAGCTTTGAGGGACGAGCAAGCGCCCGAGGGCATCGCCCTATCCGTCTATTGCCAATGGCAAAACCGAAATGGTGGCCAGGTCCTCGCCTCTGGCTTGAACTCAGACACCGCTGAGTGCTACGCCTTCGCCCTGGCAAAATTGCTGGACGAGGCCGGTTCGGAAGCGGTCTTCCAGAGGTGGGATACCGAGGTCCCCGACGACGTCCTCGTCGAGCTCCGCAGGCGCGTCAACGCAACGCGCTGGCCTTGCAAGGAGACCGTCGTCGACCAGTTGCAGGGCGTGCCCGAAGTTAGGCTGCAGGAGCTGGTGCGCAACTGGGGCACGAGCTACGACTGGCGCAAGGTCGCGGGCAAGCTCAACGCGCTGCCGAAGTTCACCACCGCGATCGACCTTCGATGTGGTGATTTCCTCGATGCCCGGCTACGGGTTCTCGGAGCGGCCGACGGGCACCGGCCGGCCCGATCGCATGGGCCGCGCCTGGGATGTGCTGATGAAGCGACTGGGCTACAAGCACAATGTCGCCCAAGGCGGCGACTGGGGATCGGTGGCTGCGGACGCGATGGGGCGCCAGGCCCTGCGGGGCTGCTGGGCATTCACGTGAACATGCCGACGACCGTGGCCAAGGACTTGGCCAAGGCGCTCAATGCCGGTGGTCCGGCGCCGGCAAACCTCTCCGCCAAGGAGAAGGCGGCGTACGACCAGCTGAACACGTTCTTCAAGACGAACGCGGCCTAAGACAGCATGATGGTGACCCGGCCGCAGACTGTGGGCTACGGCTGTCTGACTCTCCTACTGGACTCGCTGCCTGGATGTTCGACAAGCTCACGCAATGGACCTACAGCGGGGGCAATGCCGAACGCTGCCTGACCAAGGACGAGATTCTCGACGACGTCACCCTGTACTGGCTGACCAACAGCGCGAGCTCGTCGGCGCGCCTGTATTGGGAAAACAACAACAACTTCAGCTCGCCGACTCAACGCACCACCGAGATCAAGGTTCCGGTGGCGGTGACGGTCTTCCCCGGCGCAATCTACCAAGCACCCAGGACCTTGGACGCAACGCGCCTACCTCAAGCTTACCTACTCAATGAGGTCAAAGAAGGGGACAAAAAAAGGTCCTCCGATGAGTTCTCACCGAAGGACCAGGGCCGTCACGTCCACAGCGGGAGACAACGAAGGGCGTGACGACAACTCATTGTGCGCGCGCCGCCGACGCGGCAGAGTCGCGTGGCAATGCTCGAATGCCCAGGACTTTCGGATGCCGGTGAGGACGTAGAAATTCCAGAGGCCTGGTCCATCGATGTCGACCAGTGGCGTTGCCTTGAGGCTGGTCTTGAAGAGCGCGCCGTCGCGGCTTGCGGCGCTGAATGCTTCAATTGGAGGGTGCGATCCATTCGCGACACAGCCTCCCGCGGGCGTTGTCGCGCGGCCGGGTGGCGTCATACCCGCCGCCTACGAACGTGCACGGCGCATGACGCTTCAGGTCATCGTGCAGCGCTAGAAGCGGGGCGACTCTGTGGCGACCCACCGCCCTCGTCTCGGCCAACGAAGGCATTGAGGCGCTCTTTACCGTCCAGCGCAGACGCAGGCACTTCCGCATGGTGCGGGACGGCCGAAGTGCGGCGCCACAGCCTACATCTCTGACAAGCGAGCGCCGCACACTGTATTTCCCAACCCGAACTCAAGGAAAGCCCATGTCCGAAATCTCCAGCCTCGACGAACTCTACGCAGACGAACTCAAAGATCTCTGGTCCGCCAACGACCAGATGGCCAAGGTGCTGAAGAAAATCGCGCCCAGTGCCACCAACGCCAAGCTCAAGACGTTGCTGTCGGACTCGCAGGCGGGCATCGCCAAGCACACCGAAGTGCTCAAAACGTTGATCGAGGGTCTCCACGAGAAGGTGAAGAAGGAGCATTGCAAAGGCATGCAAGGCTTGGTTGCAGAAGCGACCAAGCACACGATTGACGACGCGCCCACAAAGGGTGCTGTGCTTGATGCGGCAATCATCGCGCAGTTTCAGCGGATGACGCATTACGGCATAACGGGTTTCGGCACCGTTTCTGCCTTTGCAAAGGCGCTCAAGCGCAAGAACGACTCGAAAGCTCTTGATTCAGCGGTCAAGGACATGATTCGGGGTGACGAACTCATGAGCGAGCTGGCCGAAGCTGCTATCAACGTTCAAGCGGCGGAATGATTGGTGGGGTTCCCATTAAGCAGCGCACATTCAGATCACGCATGAGCCTCGAGTCCGCCCTTCGCAAGCATGCGCGGCATTGTCGACCGACACCACCCAGATGCCTTAGCATTCCCCCAATCTGGCGAGGGAGGGGATCTGAAGGGACGGCCGGATGCAGAGGCATGCATGAACGCTGTGCCGTTGCACCCGGCCATTTTCCCCGCGCAACTTTTAGCGTACTGCCCCTCGTCGGACCACGTTGACGATCGCAAGAAGGATCACCGCGCCGATCAGGGAGGCCAGCAGACCTAGCACGCTGAAATCGTTCTGGTTGATCGTTCCGGCCCCCAAAAGCGGGCCCACCAGCCATCCACCCAAGATCGATCCGACAATGCCGACTACAACATTCAGGATCATGCCCTGCTGGGCATTGGTTTTCATGATCATGCTGGCCACCCATCCGATGAGACCACCGACCACGAGCCAAACGATGAGATTCATGACGCACTCCGGTTGAAAAAAGCGAGCGTCACGTCTCCCTCTCCTCGGACCTATAGGACATGCCATTGAATTTCCGTAGGCAGTAGCCTGACAAAACGGCTCGGCTCTCGCCCAGCCTCGCACACTGCAACCGCGGTGCTGTCCCTGTGCGCATCCAGACCAACGAAGAACTTGATACTCTCGTCCGTGGCTTGTCTCCATACGGTGTGCACTCTGGAAACCCGCCGCATGTAGCTCGGTACACGGTGCGCAATCCGCGATACCGGAGACGTATCTTCCTTCGCCTATCGAGCGACCATGATGTTTAGAAACTGCGTAGGCAGAAGGAGTGTTATAGATGAAGTATCGAACGCGGAACTACTACACGGACAGCCAGAAGGCCCTGATCTGGGAGCGCCGAAAGCAGGCGACAGCCTTCAGCAGATTGTCAATTGTTAATCGATCGCATTCGTCGGTCGAAGGGATTCTGTCCCGAACAGTCGGAGTACCGCCGCCAGCGCGGTGTCGGTTCTCCTTGGCACTGACCCTTGGCCGAGCGAGAGGAGATTTCACGTGCGGTGGTGGCCGCCTTCTCGCGGCGTGGGACCGTGGGCACCGACCCAAGAGATGCAAACGGGCGAGGAACCGAGCCTTGGCGCGCATCGTGGCCGTCAAGCTCCAGTCGCTGTGGGCGCCCGAGCAGATCGCGGGGTGGCTCAAGCATAGTTATCCTGGCGACGAGGACTTCCAGGTGTCACACGAGACGATCTACCGCAGCCTCTTCATTCAAGCCCGTGGCGCCTTGAAGAAGGAGCTGCTGCAGCATCTGCGGCGCACGCGGGTCATGCGCCGTTCGCGCCATCACACACAGAAGACCGATAACCACGGAAGAATCCTTGACACCGTATCGATCAGCGAGCGCCCGGCCACGGTCGAAGATCGAGCAGTGCCTGGTCATTGGGAAGGCGACCTGCTGTTCGGAGGCACGAGCAGTCAGCTACCCTGGTCGAGCGTCAAACACGCTACGTGATGCTGGTGAAACTGGGGGGCACGGACACCGAGACCGTCGTCAATGCGCTGATCAAGAACGCTCGCAAGCTGCCGCAGGAACTGTACAAGTCGCTGACCTGGGATCGAGGCAAGGAGATGGCGGCTCACAAGCGCTTCACCCTGGCGACCGACATCCAGGTCTACTTTTGCGACCCGCACAACCCTTGGCAGCGCGGAACCAACGAGAACACGAACGGCCTGCTCAGGCAGTACTTCGCCAAAGGGATCGATCTCTCGAACCATTCACAGGCCAGGTTGAATGCCGTTGCAAGACAATTGAACGAGCGACCGAGGAAGACCCTCGACTTCCACACACCGGCTGAGTTGTTCAGCCAAATCGTTGCGTCGATCGGTTGAATCCGCAGGCATCAGATGAGATCCATAAAGACATTCGCCGCCCAGATGCTTCGACAGCGCTACGCGATTCCCGCGGTGGTGGTTGCTGCTCTCTTTTCGCTGTTCGTCGATGAAGTTGCTTCCCGTCGCTCCGCTGCGATCGTCAGCGAAGGGATCGAACTGACGGACGCGCGCATTGGCACGGCGCGAATTCTTCAGGTGCTTACCGACGCAGAAACGGGGCAACGTGGCTTCATCCTGACAAGGCAGGAAGAATTCTTGACGCCATACCGTCGCGCGCTCGAAGCGCTTCCGGCGCTGCGCCACGAACTGCGCAGATACCTGTCTTTTACGCAAACAGATTCGGAAGCACTCGTGCAGCGCGCCGACGGAATTATCGATGCCAAGCTTTCAGAGATGGCAAAGGCGCTCGATATGGAGGCTCGAGGCCAACATGATGAAGCGATTCAATTGGTCGCTTCCGGTATCGGACGTCAGCTGATGGAAAACCTGCGTGCGGTGTTCACGACCGAGCTGGAGCAAGCGCGCGCTGCACAAATCCTGGCACGGCTGTCCATATACGACGCACTCCAGTTTAATCGCGTCGCCGCGGCGGTTTTGACATTGGCCGGCATGATCGGAGCGATCGTGTATTTACATCAATTGCGGAGGCACGACCGTGAGCGGGCTGAGCGTGAAGCTTCGCTCGAAATGCTGGTGGCCGCCCGGACACGGGAATTGAGGCATCTGGCAAGACACCTTCAGACAGTGCGTGAAGACGAACGTGGTTTCCTCGCGCGAGAGATTCATGACGAGCTCGGAGGGCTGCTGACCGCAGCCAAACTGGATCTGGCCCGTATGCGTGTCAGAATCAATAACGAGCCCGTACTGCGGGAGCGGATCGAACACGCCATCGGCCTTCTGAACGACGGCATTGCCTTCAAGCGCAGAGTCATCGAGGATTTGCGCCCGTCGTCGCTGGAAATACTTGGGGTTCGCACAGCGATTCTCAAGCTGTGCGAGGACGCGCAGAATTCATTGGGAATTCCTGTCGATGCTGAACTCGAGGAACTGCGGCTCAAGGCGCCCGACGATCTCGCTGTCTACCGTTTTGTTCAGGAGGCGCTAACCAACGTGGCCAAGTATGCGAGCGCAAGTCGGGTGCGGGTGCGACTTGCCGCGAACGCGGAAACGGTTAGCATTGAAGTCAGCGATGACGGCGTTGGCTTCACTCAGGCGGTGGCTTTGCCTGGTCGCCATGGACTGTCAGGGATGCGTTTTCGGGTGGAGTCTTTGGGTGGATCGATGGTCATCGAATCGAGCCCAGGGAAAGGGACTAACCTTAAGGCGAGTCTTCCGTTGGCGTCGCCCGCCATGACTGTTGAAGGTATGGATGGTCCGGCCACCGTCAACGGATCGTTCGGATAGGGGCACCGCGACGGTTTCCCTGGCCGATTGGCAATCCGAGGGCGGCCGGCCAGACTGCGTAATCAGCGTGCACAGCCGGGCATTTCAGTCGGCGGCCTCAAGTCGGCGCCAGCAGGCCAATCACCGTCGGACAGTGTGAAATAATTTGCGGTCCGAGGCGATCGAACCCTGTCTGGCTTTCCAATATATCTATATTAATGCTTTAGGCCTACACTTGGCCCCACGAGCACTCTAACTGGTGCGCGGGGCGCCCGAACCTTGTCGGGTGAATAGATTCAGAAAAGATGGCACGACGACTTATCGTCTCAGGCGAGAGCGGTGGCCCTGTCCATTGGTCCGGTCCGGTCTACCTTCGGGCTGATTCGCGCGACATTGCCCTTGCGGAAGTCGTCAGGCTTGATCACTCCGGACGGCTCTTACATATTGAGCATTTTCGTCCAATACGGATCAGTGCGGAGCATGCGATCGCGGTACGAAGACTGGCATTGCTCGAGATCATCTCTCATGCGCTCGTGGTGGAAGCTGCCCTCTGTCGCATCAGTGTGTCTCTGCACTACCGGGCCCCAGGGGAAGATGAAGGGATCGCCGAAGCCGCGGGGCGGGCATCCTTTCTACGAAGCTTCGGCGCCACTGAAATCACAGTGGTCCCGGATATCGCTCAGTCCAAAGGCGGACAGGTAATCGTGAACGCGATATGGGAACCCAGTCCAACTGCACTGCAGATGCTAGAGAGATGCATAGCCAAAGAGCGCTCCGGCTATGACCAGTTCACCACGTCGCCGTCTCTGAAACGGCGCGTCAAGCGGTGGCTGCGCTCGATCGCGCAGCGTTTTCGCACGAACGGATTCAAGACTTTCAACCCTCCCACCGCGCTGTAGACGATTGGGTGAGATCCACTCGATCCTTTCCCAGCGCTCGGCTGCAACCCGGCATACGCCTGTCATCAACAGGTACGTATCTACGCCATGCACCCAACGATTCAGCTGTGCGAGGACGCCGCAGCGTTTACGGGCTGGCGCGGTGCGGTTCCAACATCTTTGCTGTTATAACTGGGCTCTGGAACTGCACGCTCACCGAACTCGCCCATAGCAGCCCGCTGGCCAACTGGGCGACCACACCGAATGCTCGGCCGCGCGGTCACGCTCGCGGGTCAGAAGTGGCGCTGCAGCGTGAACTTCCTGGGATCGTATCCAGGATCACGCTTCTTGTCTGGGCGCCTTGAGCGCAGAATGCCCATCGCGCGCCATCGCCGTTGGAGGTTCCCATGAAGTACGACCGTGAGCTGCTCCTTCTCGGGGAGAAGCGAAACGACGTCCTCGATCTGCACGAGGTTCAGCAGTATGGGTTGGACAGCTACGACGATGCCGACTATGTCTCACTCTACGGTTTGGCGCCAGCCGATTGGTTTGCCAAGGGAATTCGTGTGCTCGGACGCACCGCCGTCGAGTGCACGCGCGATCGCCTTGCCGCGGCGATCGCCGCGGATGTCGCCTTCACTGCAGCTGGCGCCCACGCTGGCTCGTATCTTGTGATCGATCCATTCGTCGGTTCAGGCAACACGCTGTACTGGCTGCTGCAGCACCTCCCCGGGGCCGCCGGCGTTGCCTTCGAGAACGACGCATCGGTATCCCGACTCACTTCCAGCAATGTGGCACTGCTGAGCTTGTCCTTGCAGGTGCTCAACATTGACTTCAAGCACGGTCTCCCGCACACCGTCGCCGCGCCAGACCAGTTGGTGGTTGCCTTCATTGCGCCACCCTGGGGTCGCGCATTGGATCCAGAAACGGGTCTGGACCTGAGCCGCACTGAGCCGCCAGTCGAAGCGATCGTGGAGCGCTTTTCCAACCATTTCCAGCGCGCCAAGCTGCTTTGTGCCGTTCAGGTTCATGAACGCGTGAAGCCAGTGCCCTTGGCAAAGCTCGCAACGCAATTCGATTGGACCGGATTGAAAACCTACGGCTTTAACCGGCCGGGGCAAAACCACGGGATCTTTCTAGGAAGCAAAGGCTGGACGCCGACTCACGTGTGACGAGGACGAACGGGTTCACCGGGCGCCGCCGCGGATCCTTCGCTATCTGTGGCGGATCGCCAAACACCGCGGCTTAGGCACTATGAGCGCCATAACGTCGGCCGACATCACCCGCAGGCTGGCAACTTCGATCAGGGCGCAGCGTCATCGCGATGGGCTTGCGGTCCAAGCGTCTACTGGACGCGCTCGAGAACCTCCTCATGCTCCCATCAACGGACAGGCCGATACGCGCTCGTCGTGCACCGGAACTTGATCGGTCTCTTGGGACAAGCGCGGGTCCAGAGACGCGAAGCTCGTTGCCGTTCTTCTCCAACGTGTTGAACCTGTAGATGGGGTGGTCGTACTTTTTCTGCAAATCGTGCGCTTCGTTCCAGAAAGTCTCTTCCCGACAGGCATTTGCGATGCCAGTTCGTGGGTAAGAACTCAAGATGTGCAAACCTTTGATTCGTAGGGCGAAGTTCATGCCCAGCGCACTCTTCTGCAAGATAAGTATGACCACCCCGAAGCGGCGAGTCATGATGCGTACTTCCTTCACGTTCGAATGATGCCCGGTCGCGCTTGATTTCGGTGTTCATTGGTGGCCGGCAAATGCCGTTCACCATTCGAGCCGCGACCTGCAGGCAAGACGGCGACGTTGGTGCTCGTCGACGCACCGTGCCGGCGGGCCCCACCCATATCGCCGTCAGGTGCTACCGTCTGCTCCCCACTTAGGCGCATGCGTTGTCCGATCACCGGGAACCGCCGACCGCCACGCCCGCACCCAGTCCCACGTATTTGGCTGTGGGGTCACGCAGGTTTCAGGGAGTCCGAACACGCGCGACAGGCCGTAGTTGACGTTGATCGCGTTCACGAAAGCGGTTGGTCGGAACGGGTGCGAAGCACCTCAAGGTCGACCACAGCATCGGTTCCTGATGACACGACCTGGCGCGTTCCAACCCGTTCGCGTGACGCAGGCGTTGCTCGCCTCCATGCTCGGCGTGCACCGCCGACTTGGACCGCGGCCGCTGGGACATTCCATCACGACGGTTTGATTGGAGCTCGTAGTCACGAATGCGCGACGTGGGAACCGAAGTCGTCGCGTCGGGCGATGCCTACCTACAGCATCGAACCTTGCGTACACCGATCTCTCCGTTTGGCTAGTTCCATGCGACGTACACAACCTTGAAGGACGACGCCATGGCCACCTACGCTCAAGAATCACCGATGCCAGGCATTGCCCCGCGCCATGATGTGGGGGCGCTCGAAGCTCCCCGATCAGGTGTGTCATGGGGCGCCGTGTTTGCAGGCGCGGCCGTGGCTGCCGCGCTGACCTTGATCATGATGGTGCTGGGCGCCGGCATGGGCCTGGGCCTCGCCTCCCCTTGGGAAGGCGAAGGTGCAGAGGCTAAAACGATCGGCATCGCCGGGATCTTCTGGATCACGTTCACCCAGCTCGCTTCGTCGGGGTTGGGCGGATACCTCGCTGGGCGCCTACGAACGAAGTGGAGCGGTATCCATACGGACGAGGCACGTTTTCGCGACACTGCTCACGGGGTTCTCTCATGGGCCGTGGCTACCCTTGTGACCTTCGCGTTGATCGCTTCTGCCGTTGGATCGGCCGTGAGCGCCGGAGCTAAGGCCGGAATGGGTGTGGCCACAACCGTGGCTGGTGGCGCAGCGACCGCAGCGGCAGGAACTGCAGCGAGCCGCTCCGGCGACGATGGAAGCAACGGCCCCATGGCGTACATCACTGACTCTCTGTTCCGGAAGGATCCGAGCGCGGCGCCACCATCGGGCGGCGCAAGCCAGACAGAAGTAGGGCAAGGCGCGGCCGACCGAGCGACGACCGCGGAGGTGGGCCGGATTTTCGGCAACGCATTGCGCACGGGGACGCTCTCGCCTGAAGACAGCCGTTACGCCAGCCAGGTCGTCGCTCAGCGAACCGGGCTGAGCCAACAAGATGCCGAAAAGCGGGTCACCGACGTCTACTCGCGTGCCAAGGCGGCTCTGGAAGAGACCAAGACCAAGGCAAAGGCGATGGCGGACTCCGCACGAAAGGCAACCGCGTACGGATCGCTTTGGATATTCATTTCGTTGGTAGTGGGTGCGCTCTTCGCCTCCTACTGCGCGACGCTCGGCGGCCGGCAGCGGGACCTATGAATCTGGAATGTCTCCAGCGGCTTAAACGGCTGGAGGCCTCGATGCGGTCGGGTGAGGGCACGCGGTCCTAATGTGCCCTCCGATCCTTCTGGATGGCTCCGAGTCAACGGGGGCGAGTTTTTCATGCTCGCTCTCGCGACCTGGTGCTGAAATGCCCAGTACCGCTCGGCCGCCCGCCAGAAAGAGTGGCGGTCGAGGCGACCCGCGGATCGCGCGCGACCGCGATCTCGAATGACTACCCTCGCTGCGCCCAAACCTGAAGGAGAATGAGATGTCCGACCAGTACCGTCGCTTAGCCGTCTTCGTCGACAACCCCGGCGATGGCAATTTTGTGTGGATCGTGCTCGAGAGCACAGGCGACCCCGCCGTCTGGCTTGATTTGGAAACGGGCAGTGAGTCCTATCCCGAGTGGATCGAGGCCTTCGAAGCTGGCAACGACGCACTACTAGCCTACGTCGAAGACGAAAAGCTGGGACCGATCGCGGAAGCATTGGGGGAAGAGGAAGAGGACACTTAGACGACCTCGTTGCGGAGCCAGCAAGAACATCCTCAGCGCCTGGTTCTAGGACGAAATAACCTGCTAAATGAGTGCCGGCTCCGCGTCGGGCTGCGAGTCGGCGCCAGCCTGATGTGTGAGCGAGGCAAAGGGGGGGCCAACGACCGAGTCTCCGCTCTTGACCGCTGCTACCACGCTTCGGGGGTCTGCGTAGTGCACCATGTGCCCCGCGCCCGGAACTACAACTAGTTTGCTCTGCGACACGTCCCGATGAAGTCGCGTCGAATGTGCGTCGACGTCGACAACTTTATCGTCGGCACCGGCGATGATGGTCACTGGAAGCTCAAGCTCCATGTATCGGGCGCTGCTGGCAGTGGCCGGAATCATGAAAGCCGCGTCTTCGGCGCTTGCACGAATCTGAACCGGCCGCAGCATCATTTCGCGCGAAAGTATTGGGAAGAAACTCGCCGGCACATTGCCGGGCGAGAACATGGCCTCCACCGAGCGAGTCAATAGCGCTCGAGCTGTGACCGCGGTCACCGTGTACCGCATCACGTCACCAAGCACCGGAATGGCCACTGGAGTCGTCAGGAGCGCATCGACGCGCAGAGTCGGATAGTAGTAGCCGCCCAGAAGCACAAGGCTTCCCACGTCCGTCGGGTTGGCCAATGCCATTGCTAGCGCTACGAGTGTTCCCATCGAGTGACCGACAACCACAGGCCGCTCAATCCCAAGCGTCTTGAGTGCCGCATGAAGCAGTGCCGCCTGCGCGGCCGGCGTCCATAGACGGTCGCGCGGGCGGGTGCTGTAGCCGAACCCGGGCCGGTCGATTGCGATTACGTGGTGATCACGTGCCAACATTTCGATCAGCCCGCTGGCTTCAAAATCGTTCAGCGATACCGCATTGCCATGAATTAACAGGACCGGCGGTCCTTCTCCACGCTCGACGAAATGAAGCCGCGCGCCGTCGACGTCAATCAGTTGCCCGGCCGGCGGGTGCCTCCGTTCGGCACGACGCGCTTTTACCTCAACCCAACCGGCCGTGGCCGCGGCAGCGAAGGCGGCACCACCCAGAAGGCCGGCGCGAGAAGTGGCAAGGGTTTTGAGCTGTGACAGATTCATGATGATTCCAGTGTGAGAGATGGGAACGCAGCGATGACTCGCGGTAGCAGCGGCGGGGTTGCATATAGCTTGCCGAGCGAGCGCGCCGCGAAAGAACGCTCCGAATCCGACGCCCCTGATGAATTGAAGAGCTCTCAGTCGCCTCGAAGGCCGGCTTTCGTCTGCCGTATCCGATCCTTCAAGCGCTGCATGCGCGTTGTTGGCGGGCGGGTGGTCAGAACGTCGAAGATCCAAGCGCCTGCGATCAGCAGCGCCAGGGATGCGAGGACCAAGGCTTCGGTGACCATATGACGTCCAGGGTTTGTTAGGCAAGGACCGCACACCTTCGGTGCGGTAGGAACAGTCCGTCCGGTCCCCCGTTTGAACACGCAAAGCATGTGCCACGTTTCCCGGATTGGTAAACGCCGCACCGGAGCCCCTGCCCTCGTCGTGCTCAATGAAGCCGCATGAGCGTCTTCATTGGCCGCCGCGCGTGTTTACCGGCAGTCTGATCCATCCGCCGGTCCAGAAATCGATCACGCGTTTCTCGAAGTCGGCCTGCATCGTCGCAGCTTGGCGCTGCATCATGCTCGCAGCCAAACCGTGCGCCGTGCTCATCATTTGGTTGGCCGCGCTGAGCCACAAACTCATCAAAGGGTTGGATGTCATCCAGGGATTGGTCATCGAAGTCCCTAAGCTGTAAATGAATGCGTTGGAGCCTGATCCAGGCCGCCTTTCTGGCGGTAGGACAACTACTGGACCTTATGTCTCTTCGCTCTACAGCTCCGGCACTCCGGCTCTGAGTAAATCACCTCCCGCTAGTCGCCACACCCGTCGCCAGGCAGTACGCGAAAAATTCCTCCAGCTCTGTGGACTTGTCGAACACACGATCCGCGCCGGCGTCCGTGCAGGCGCTGCGCGTTGCCTCCGTTGGTTAAGCACGACGACGCGCTGGTTGGGCTCCCGCCCGTTGCACCAACGCACGACGCCTAAACCGTTGCCTTGCTTTAGGAAGAAATCGACGATCGCGAGCGAGCACTGCCGAGGCAAGCCAGGAGGTCCTGGTGATGGGCTAGGTCGCGGGCGTCTCTCAGCGCCTATGTGGAGCGAATGCAATGTCCCTGGAGGTCGAACGATTGGCGCTGGTAGTGCTCCACAGGATTTACGAAAGCAGCGAACGCTCGCGCGGTACGATTGACGAGCGATTTCTGACGCGCCTCCTGGGAAACGGCCTTCAGTCCGCAATGCGGTGTCCGCCGGCAAGGTGGACGGCGCGAGGCTGGAGCACGGCGATGGCCCCGCGCTCATGCTGGTGGACCTCTTGCTGGCTAGCCAGTCAGGAAGTCGCCCGGCGTGAGCCGCGAACCAGACTCTGAACGCGAGCGAGCTGCAGAGCCCCCAGCGTTGGTTTGCGGTCCCCGAGTACTCGCGAGAGCCGTCGCTGGCGCCAAATGGTCAGCTCGAGATGAGGCCGTGTTGGCGCGCAAAATGAAGCGCCTGTGTGCGGCTCTTGACGCCCAGTTTGCGAAACAATCGCCAAAGGTGCACCTTGACCGTGTGCTCACTGAGTTCGAGGAGTTTCGATATCTCGCGATTACTCAAGCCCTGCTCGAGCGCGGCGATGAGTTGTACTTGGCGCTTGGATAGCTTCGTCCCTGCGTCGCCGGCATCCACCTCCACGGGAGCGGTGGGCTCGGAGGTCAGGTCCGCCGAAAGCAGCCCGCGAAGGGCCGCCGCAAGCTCCACCGACCCGGTAGCTTTCTCAATGTAGATATCGGCCCCAGCCTCGATGCAAGCCTCTTCATAGTCTGCTGCAGGCGACGCCGAGTACACGGCGAGCGGCACGTGCGGAAACTGTCCTCTCACCAATCGCACGCCCTCAGTTCCGCTTGCATCGGGCAAATTCAAGTCCAGGCAGACCATGTCCGGAGGCTGGCCGGAAGCGACTTCAAGGGCCAACCTACTGACCCGGTCGAGCTCGACGATTGTCGACCCAGAACGCAATCGTCGAAGCACCATTGAAATGGCATCTCGCATCATCGGATGGTCGTCTATGACATAGATATTCATATGGTGGCTCGTGGTCGTTCGTCGTCGTCTTCAGATAAAGCAGAGGAACAACCAGCAACGGCCCAAGACCGAGAGCCGCGCCGACACATCGGAAGTCGTAACGTCAATCTCAGTCGTCGCGGTCGCCCCAATCCCGACGCTCGTGATGCCGATGGCGATGGCCGCCCCTGTATTCTGGTTCGTAGTACACCGGCGGAGGCCCGTAGTAGACGGGTGCAGGACGGTAATACACGGGCGGGGGCGACGGCGGCGGTCGGTAGTACTCGCGAGGGGGCGGTTCGTAGTAGACAGGCGGAGGTGCTGTGTAGACGGGTGCGGGCGGCGCTTCGTAGTACAGCGGCGCGCCGACGCCGATGGACCAATTCACCTCGGCATTCGCCGAAGCAGTAAACAGGGCGCTGGCGACCACGACGGCAGTCGCAGCCCATTTGAATGTAGAACGATTGAGGCTCACAGTTGTTTTCCAAGAGGTGGCGAGTTGCCGTTCCTGCTGACAACGCCTCACCACGGCCGGAGGTGCACCCCGATTGACGCTCTGTAACACCTCGAGTCCAGAGGACCGTCGAAGGCATGGAGCCTGTCCGGAATTTTGTGTGCGAGGCATAGCATGACGACCAGGAGCATGTATGCCAAGCAGGAAGACGACGAAGGCGGCAGCAGCCGCTGCGACGGATCTGCCGTCGATTCCCAAAGAACTGATTGACCAGTTCGTAAGGGCCCCATGAGTGCCGAGGCGGTGCAGGCCGCGTAGATGGCCTTCAAGAAGGCGCTCATCGAGCGCGCCCTCGGCGCGGAGCTGTCGCACCATCTGGCTACCCGCCGGGTGCGACCAAGGCCGAGGACGCGAGCAACCATCGCAACGGCGCCAGCGGCAAGACCGTGCTGACCGAGGACGGGCCGCTGCGTAGCGAGGTGCCGCGCGACCGTGAGGGCTCGTTCGAGCCGGTCTTGATCCCCAAGCACGAGCGCCGCTTCACCGGCTTCGACGACAAAATCGTGGCCATGTACGCGCGCGGCATGACGGTGCGCGAGATCCAGGGTTTCCTCGCCGAGCAATACGGCACCGAGGTCAGCCCTGAGTTCATCAGCTCGGTCACCGATGCGGTGATGGCCGAGGTCGGGGCCTGGCAGTCCCGCCCGCTGGAGCCGATGTACCCGGTGATCTTCTTCGACGCGCTGCGCGTGAAGATCCGCGAAGAGGCGGTGGTGCGCAACAAGGCATCTACCCGGCCTTGGGCGTGTTGCCCGACGGCACGCGCGACATCCTGGGACTGTGGATCGAGAACACCGAGGGCGCCAAGTTCTGGATGAAGGTGTTTAACGACCTGCGCACGCGCGGCGTGAGCGACGTCCGATCGCGGTCACCGACGGCCTCAAGGGCATCGGCGAGGCGCTCGGCGCCGTGTTCCCGGCCACCACGCTGCAGACGTGCGTCGTGGGGCTGGTCGTCGTACCTATTCCGAAGTGGCGTCGTCCGCCGGCGCACTCGCCGCCTCTTGCAATGCGGCCAACAACTCGGACATCGCATAGGGCTTGCGGAGCATTCGAACCGGAAGGTCGCTGCGTTGAGCTGAGTAGCCGGTAGCAACAATTGTCGGCAGTCCTCGTCGATGCGCCCGGCACCACTCGACCAGGTCGAGGCCCGTCATGGAGCCCGGCATAACAACATCGGTGAACAGAATGTCGAACCGCTGCGTTTCCGCTAGAAGCGTAAATGCAGCATCGGCGGATGTGCAAGCGGTCACCCGATGACCGGCCTCCTGCAACGCAGATACAACGACCGATGCCACGAGAGCGTCGTCTTCAACCATGAGCACATGCAGATGCCGCACCCTGCGGTTGCTCGCGGGTACTTCAACCCCGCGCGGTTGCATTGGTGCGACGTCGGAGGTCGGCAGACACATACTCACTGTGGTCCCCACACCCAGCTTGCTTTGGATATCGATTTCGCCCCCTGACTGACGGGCGAAGGCCAGCGCTTGCGCGAGTCCCAAGCCACTTCCCGCCCCCACAGACTTTGTCGTGAAATAGGGCTCGAACACCCTTGCCAATGTGTTCTCATCGATGCCAGGGCCGTTGTCGGCGACGTCGATGCGCACAAATGCCTTTTCGCCGACCTTGTCGCGTCCGCCAAGTATTGCAACGCGCCCAATGATGGCGATGCTCCCGCCGTTCGGCATCGCATCGCGGGCGTTGAAAATGAGATTCAACAGGGCCAGTTCAAGCTGGGTAGGGTCGACGAAAAGTGGCGGAAGTCCCGGCTCGATGTTTGCCGTGAGCAGTATCCGTTCCCCAACCGCCTTGCTGGCAAGTTCCTGGCTTTTCAACACAAAGTCTGCGAGGTCTATGGATTCCGGCTCCAAGTTCTGAGCTCTGCCAAAGGCCAGCATCTGCCGAATCAGGTCAGCGGCCTTGGCTGTTGCACGCATCACGCTCTGCAGCACTCTATGCTGGGGGCCCTCTGAAATGGAACGCTGCAGGAGGTGATGTCCGGTACTGATGGTCTGCAGAAGGTTGTTGAAGTCGTGGGCGACTCCACCGGCGAGTCGACCAATGGCCTCGTGTATACGGGCCTCCAGCAGGGTGGCTTGCGCCTCGCGCGCCTCGGCGACGGCTTCGGCAACACGCGTTTCGAGCATTTGAGTCGCGGCTCGGGAACGCAGCCCGGCCTCGTGCAGCGCCACGCTGACGTCGTCGGCCTCGGCAAGGCCGGTAGAAAGCTTGGAAGGGACCGCGTCTTCGCCGAGCGGCGGGCGGCCTGACGCAGTGCGTCGATGGGGGCGCTTATCTTGCGGGATACGAAGAGTGCGCGAGCCCAAGACCCAGCAAGAGCAGAACGCCTGACGCTGCGGCGGCTTGCAGTGTGACGCGCTGCGCCGAGCGGCTCAGGGCCGCCATCGGCAACGCCATGACGACGGTCCAGTCGTAGTGATTGGGTCGCGCCAAATACGTCAAGGAGGGACGCCATCCAAGGTGGTTGATTCAGCGAACCCTGTTTCTCCGTCGCGAGCTCGCCTGTGCAGTTCTCCGGTCGCCTGTCGGCCAAACCATTTTTGCGGCTCACGGCTTCGGGCCATCACACGAAGGTCTCTGTCGATGACAGCACCAACGCTTCCGTCCGGCAATTCCTGCTGGGCAACAATCGCCTGGATGACCGATGGCCGGAACGCGACGCCAACGTTCAGCTGGACTGGAGAGGCGTTGGCCTCCGGAGCAAACATCCCTAGGACTGGCTTCTCGACGACTTCACCGGACATGTTGAAGTAGACGTTCGGCCGCACGGTTTCCAAAGGAGCGCCGGCCCTTCTGGGCACTGGCGCCGTTTGCTCGGTCGCCAAGGCAGTATTCACAAGCTGAAAATCCTTGTCGAACAGGAATGCCCAGTCGCCGGTGTCCTTGGTCGCAATGATTGCTTCTTCCCGGAACCGCCTGTAGTCTCTTTCCCTGACCGCGCTAGATGCTGCCAGAGTCTTCGCCATGACCGCCCTCTTGTCGAGTTCCCGTTCAACGAGCACGTTGAGACTTTCGGCGGCTTGCCGCACCCTGTCCCTCGACGCCTGCGCCTCCCGGACGTAGGTCGAATAGGCGAGAAGACCGAAGCCGACCACCGCAGGTAGCCAGACAGCGAAAACCAGCAGCAGGAGGCGCGTACGGATGCTCAAGGGCGTATCCAAACTGGGAAGCCCGCGACATTAAATACGAAGGATTCAAACGCAGATGCACCGCCGTGCACCGTGGTCGGGCCGTCGCGCCTGCCAACACCAAGCGCTGCGATGACGCAGCGTCTACGCCCTAAAAAAAGGTCCTCCGATAAATTTCATCAAGGGACCAGGGTCGTCACGTTCAGCTGGGGACCCCAAAAAGGGCGCGACGACGGATTATTCTGCCCGTGCAACGCCTGGGCTTTCGTCCGAAACGCTTCGGCAGTTGGGCTTTACTTTTCAGTTGCGGCGCCTGACTGAAACCCCAGCCGCGGGCAAGACGCTCAAATATCCAAACTATGTCGAAACCGTCGTCTGGCCGTGCTTTGGGAGTCGCAATGGTTCCGCCCATCAACTCATTGCCGATGTCGACAATGGCCAAGTGCTCCCACGCGACAAGAACAGGGCCTGGCAGTTTGGCGATGGCTGAAACCAAAGCTCGCGCCTCGCCTTTGCGAACCGCGTCGACACCGTTTGCCCAAAAGGTCAGCCAAGGGTGTAAGAGTGTGAAGAGAGCGGTTACTCGGCGATTCCGTGCTTGCACCAGCAGCAAAAAGAAACGCCGGCTTCTGAATGCTCGAAGACACCGCGTGCGTTGCAGAGAACACTCTAGTCAACGCGCCGGCGCGTTGTCACCCGCGGACGGTCAAGTCATTGGGGTCAGTTGAACTCGCGACATCGACACCGTTAACGCTCCCGTCAGTGCTCGGCTTTTCACCGTGCCTTATGACCATGATTCGGTGAGCATGCATATGTTGCCTGCTCCCGCGAAAACAGACCTCATGTCGACCTGCGCTTTATACCGTGAAGTATCAGCGTCATGAGCAGCGCGCCGCTGGCGGTCGCCATTAGAGTCGAACGCAACGGATTATCGGCCACGTATTGCTTGCAAGCTTCGGTCGCGTCCTGCGCTCGAGTCTTGATTTGCCGGACCTTCACCCCTGCAGAGTCGACAGCGTGTTCTGCATAGGCACGACCTGTTTGTGTGGCGTCGCTGGCCAACTCTTGCGAGTCATTCGACAAGCCCTTCGCCGTATCCAAGGCCTCCGCACCGGTCTTTCGGGCGTCGTCGGCGGAAGTTCGAATCGCTGTGACCGCCTCCTTGCCAATGCGCCTACCCTCGTCGGCGTACCCCTTTGCCGACTCGACCGCGTCATTGCCTACGTGCTTCGCGTCGTCTGCGAGTTCGGAAGGGCTTTTTGCGTCATTTGGTTCCATGGAAGGCTCCTGATAGTGCCATGCTGCAGCGACGCCAAATCGGCGTGCGAACGTTGCGGCGGTGACGCTCGCCCTGCTTCCGTTCAGATGCTGGAGAAGGGAAACGGCATCTTGTGTAAGAACTTCGGCCGGCAAATGCGGCGGCGATTCCGACAATCGCTCTGTCGAACGGACGTTGAAACAAAGGAGTTCGCATCGTTCCCGAGGGCAAGTTGAATTGGCGCTCTGCGAGAAGCACGACAGGACGAGGAGTGCTTCTTAGGCTGCGTCATATTGCCACGGAACCCGACGCCATCGAGCACATTCGGGCGAAGCGAGCGATGGGCGCGATGTCCCTTGCGCCGATTGCTGGATGATGTGAAAGATCATCACCACGCCACCGGCTCGTGTGTCGCAACGTGCGTTCCAAGCTCTAACAAAGTTGAAAGCACGACTACCCACCGGTCACCAAGGTCTACGATGCGATTCTTCGCTACGTTCGCGAGGTGCGACCGCGCTGGGCATCGCGACGCCGTTCTAGACGCTCAAGGCGCCTTGGTGCCGCTGGCGCCACATGGGCTGCGCTACGCCGCGGTGACACCACTCGATGAGCCGGAGATCAACTGCCCGTCACAGGGACCTCAGGCTTTGCGCCATGCCTGTGCAGCACATCTTGTAGCCACAGGCCTGTTCCCTCAAGCAGATTGGCGATCATTTCGGCCGCCGCACATCCTGCGCCACGCGCACCGACGGCAAGGTAAATCAGTCGCCTTGCATCGCAGCTTCCGCCCGCTTTAACTGATCCGCCAGGCGCCGCGCGCGCGTAGGTGGCGCGCGGTTGGTCAGGGAGTCAAGAATCCAGACTTCTGCGACTAGCAGAGCCAGGGCTGAGAGAATCAAGGCTTCGGTGGTCACACTTCGTCCAAGTTTGTTGGGGCGAGATCTGCACACCTTCGGTGCGGCAGGAACGGGTCAAGCAGATGGCATTGCTTCCACGCAAAGCGTGTGCCAAGTCGCCGACACCTGTCGGTCAACGACCTTGCCGGTGGTCTCTTTGACGCTGTTCCTGGCGCAAGGCTACGACGCGTCGCGGGTCGTTCATCGGACGCTCCAATGGCGCGCTGAGTTAATACAACTCGAGGCTCGTCGCCTCATTGAGCGCCTCGATCAGCTCGCGTTCTGAATCGGCGGCGTGCGGGCATTACTGCCGGCCTCCATTTCGTCGGCAGCAACTCTTCCAGCCGATTCAGCGGCGCCCGGTTCCCCGCGCGGGCGAGAGCGAGACGGGTTTGAGCCCGGCGAAGGCCAGCACATGCGCGCTGGATGCGCGTCTACCGGTCAGCGGCGACCTACAACAGAACCAGTTCATCGCGACAGACCGCTGGCTCCGTGCCTGGACAACCTGGGGCAGCATCTAGGGTGCTAGGCGCAGCATCTAGGGTGCTAGGCGAATTGCCCGCGCGATAGCTCGCCCCCAGGCGGCGCTGCACGTGTGGGCACAGCTCGTTAACCTTTCGCGCCACCTCGGCGCCAACCGGAGGTGAAAAATGAAGTTCATGATTTTCGTCAAAGCCAGTCCCGAACTCGAGGGTTATCTTGAACGAATGAGCGATGCGCAGATGAAGGATCAAATGGCCGCGATGCAGATGTTCAACGACGAACTCAGGAAGGCCGGCGTGATGAAGGATTGCGATGGCCTGCGCCCCAGCAGGGAGGGTAAGCGGGTGCGCTTCGACGGCAGTTCACGTACCGTTGTCAACGGGCCATTTACCGGGGATCTCGTTGCTGGCTATTGGCTCTGGGAGCTGCCATCCATGGAAGAAGCGGTTGCGTGGGTTAAGCGCTGCCCGAACCCGATGCCCGTGGCGTCGGAAATCGAGATCAGGCCGATCTGAGGAGCCGCAATTCGGAGAACGCGAGGTGGGCTTCCGCCGGTTTCCCGGACACATCGAATGACTTGATGTGTTCAGGAGGCAGCTATGCAAAGGACGAGACGGAAATTCACGGACGAGTTCAAGCGTGAGGCGGTGAAACTTGTCCAGCAGCCAGGAGCGAAGGTCACGCACATTGCGAGGGACCTTGTATCGAGCAGAGGCCCAGCAGGCCGCTTCGCAGAGAGGCGGCCTCGGAGGTTCAGCGCCTGAAGCGCGAATTGCGCCGAGTCACGCCGGAGCGCGACATCTTAAAAAAGCGCTCGGCTACTTTGCCAACGACCCGTAGTGAAGTCCGCCTTCGTCGTTCGCCATCGCGGCGTGTGGCCCACTCGGGTCATGTGCCGGGTGATGAGCGTTTCGGCAGCGGGTTCTACGAGGTTCGGTCGAGCGCCGAGCGAGCACAGCCAGGCGGACGCGCGCTCTGTCAATACCGCCCTGGATTTCCCTAGATTGGCCGGAGTGATTTTGCACCCGTGGTCCTCGGCGGACGTTGCCAGCATCAATAAGCCCAGCGTGGAGTTCCGACTCATCCGGATCGAGTTTTACGGCTGGACCAGCGACCGCGGATCTCCTTAATTGCTATGAGTCGCCTTTGGGACCGGAAGCGGGGGCAGTGGCCGCGTCGCGGTAGAACTTGCAGTGACACTGGCTCCAGCAGGAGACGACGGACAGTCCCGATCTAACTTTGCCGACGACCGGCGCCTCGCCGCTCTATCCTCTCAAAGCAGTTCGCCTCATCGCTTCGCGCGTGCGATGCACGGCCCGACGGAACCAATGGCCTTCGACGGTCCGTTGGTGGCTTGGGCGATGGTCGTCGGGGTAATGGAGCCGCAAGTGACGTTCTGGTCCGGTGCGCGCGCCGCGTCGATGGCCTGTTGCTGCACCGCCGCGGAATCGGCAACCGACGTAAACGGTTTGGCCGTTCGCGACCCGTGAGTGCCGTTCTGATTGCGGTCCCAACCTCTCGCCCCAGAGCCCGCGTCGGAGATCCATGACGGGGCACCGGAGTGTGTACATTTTGGCCGGGCACTTCCGCGCAGGTGCGGCCCAGGTGAGCGCGGTGGCCAGGATAATGGATTCGACGACGGGAAAACGAAGGAAGGGGAACCTGACTCGGGTAGCAACTCGTGATCCGCCGCGCCCGGGCGTGGCGACGCGTGGGAAAACCGAATCAGCCAGAATGAGCGCATGACGGACTTCACCGGCCTCTACCCTTCCAACTCGAGAGACGCGGCAAAGCGCCGCGTAGGCGCACTATCGGCCGACGGGCACCCTGCCCCTTCCTCCAACGAAGCGCCTGCGAGTCGGTTTGGTGCCGCCGCCGCCCTCTTCGATCAACTTGATCTCCGTCCGCTGGAACTGCGCATGCGACGCGGGCCATGGTGGAAGTTCTGGAGATAGCAAGCGATTCGAGAGTTTGCTGACGGGTAGATAGCAGGCCTTCAAGATCGCTGGCAACGGATGGGTCCGACCTGTCGAGAAGTTCGCCCTGAGTCGAAGGTGGAATCAGGCTGTCGAGACTTATCTGGTACGAGCCATGGGCTCTTCAAGTCAGACGCCAGGAATCTGAGATGCATCCACCTCAGTTCATCGAGGTACTCCCTTTCATTCGAGCTCCTCGGCCCGCGTCGGCCGTTGCACGGTTTGCCGCTGCCATGCCGCATGACCGCACGTCGTCGCCTTGTAGGCCAATGCCCCCAGACGCGTCCCTGGCGGCAGTCGCGTGGACACCAGCGCCATAGAGAATTGCGCGCGCATTGGGCCGCCGAGCCGGGCGCCACGCCCTCAAGACCTGGAACCCATGCCCATGAAGAGCGAACTCCAAGCGCTCCTGTCGACCTTGCAGGACAACGAAGCCAATGTCAAACCTGGCTCGACGAGCTCGGTGCGAAGGATCCGGAAACGCGTCGGTCCATTCAAGCGGCGCGGCGGAACTGCTGACGCATCTGCGCGAGGCAATTGCGGCGGATGCCGATCCAAATGCCATGGAATCGACGGCATGGGCGGGCACCCGCCAGGTGTGGAGTCCCTGTCGCGCTCAGGGGCAGCACGGGGGCACTCGGCCGGCGACCTGAGTCTCTTCGTGCTCGCGCTGAAGAAGCCGTTGTTCGACGGATTGCAGCGCAAGCTCTCGGCCGACCCCGCGGCCCTGATGCAGGCCCTGTGGTCCGCGACAATCATGGTCGACAAGCTCGCACAGAGAACGGTCGCCACCTTCCACAAGCGCGCGAGGACATCATCAAGCGCCAGCAGGAAGAGTTGCTCGAGCTTTCTACGCCGGTGGTCAAGCTTTGGGACGGCGTACTGACAACTGGGCTTGAGCGATGTCAAGGCCAAGCGGCCGGCGTTGGTCGTGACCGAACTGGGCACCAACCTCGTCCGGCGTGCACGACATGGCCATCTCCCCCACCGGCTTATTGCGGCCACCGTCCAGCTCATGGGGTCGGGGCGCACGGCGGATGCGCCCGGGCAGCACGCGGGCTCGCAAGACCCCGGCGCCTGAAGGACGCCTTTGACGCACGAGTCCAAGTCAGTGATAGTCTTCCTCGCGCTGATGTCGCACGGCCAAGACTATTACGGTCCTTCCGGGAACGATCTCATAGAGGGCGACGTAGCCTGATGCGCCAAGTCCCACGATCAACTCGCGGCGGGTAGTCCGACGGCCATCGCCCGCTTTCCGATAGGCCCAAGGGTTTTCCGAGAGCCTGGTCACGATACTGCTTCGGAGCTCGTCCAGGATCCGCTGGGCGTGTTCGAGTTCTTCCAGTGTCTGCGCCCGATCGATGAGGAAATCGAAGAGACGTCCAAGGTCGTCTTCGGGTGACGGAGTCATGTCGACTCCGAACAGGTCCATCACGAGCGGGGGCCTTGCAAGCTCCTGCGACGTGCGTTGATTCGGTCCTGAAGCCGAGCAAAGACCTCTTTGGCGGGGCGCGCCACCGCGTCGCGCTGATAGTGTTGCCAAGCGGCATCGCCGCGGGCATGAAAGTCTGCTTCGACGCGCCGAAAATCAACGGCGTGTCGGACCGCGTCCGCCACGAAGGTGCTGATCGTTTCGTTTTCCTTGAGCACGGCCTCGAGTTGGGCGCGCAACTCGGGTTCGACTCGGACCACAGGCAAAGTCGAGGATTTCATAGAGTCATTGTATCACAAACGTAATGCATTCCCCAGCCTGACCTGCACCCGCGGGCCTAATGAGGACGCAGGCCTGCGGAGCGAGCGGAAGCCTTCCCCTTCCAGCGTTCGCCGGAACTCTCCGAGCAAGTCCTTGTCGGCGCGCGCTGCACGCAGCGGTTGCCTTTTAGACAGTGCGCCGGAGGCGTCTCCAGCGTTTCCGATCAGCGAAGCAGGAACCGTCCAGCAGTTTTCAAGGGGCATGCCCACGGCACCTGCCCTATAGCGGCACTGATCAGGGATGCCCCAACTCGGCGGACTTGATGAAAATGCGGTCCGCTTGGAGGGCGAGTCGACTGGCCCACACAAACTGGATCGACCTCGCATCTGGTGGCCTCCCCGCCAGCGGAGACAGCCGACGGCAGGCACCGTAGCGGCAATTCGCGACGCAGGGATGGTGGCCCGGCGGCGGGGTCGAGCGCTTTGGGCGAAGCGGGAGAGCCCTGTCTTGCATGGTCACCCTGAAGGGCAGCGTCGATGTGCGCCTCTGCACGAGGGGCCCCGGCACGGTTCAGCGCCTGTCAGGCGACACGACAAACTGCCCCCTTGGCGACATGAGGAATTGACCCCCCTCATGGCGGGAGGCCAAGATGGAAGTCAACGTGTTCGAGCAAGCTCCACGATCCGAACGGATCGATTGGAGACAGGCGATGCAGGCACCGGAGGACGTGGAGGCGATGCTCAAGCTGGCGTCGCTCGGCTGGGGCGCCAAGCGCATTGCCAACGAGTTGGGTTGCAGCCGCAACACCGTCCGCCGCTACCTTCGCCAAGGCGGCTGGCAGCCTTACGAATCGCCGCCAAGAATCGGCCGCTTGAGCGAGCATGCCGAGTGGCTTGCGGGCCAATTCCGCCAGCACCGAGGCAACTGCGATGTCGTGCGCCAGGAGCTATTGCGCGTGCACGGCGTCGCGGTCAGTCTGCGCACGGTCGAGCGCGCCGTGGCGCATCTGCGCCGTGAGCTTCTGGCCCAGAGCGTGGCGACAGTGCGCTACGAGACGCCGCCCGGCCGCCAGCTTCAGATCGACTTCGGCACGGTGCGCGTGCCGGTGGCCGACGAACCGCTGAAGGTGCACCTGTTCGTCGCAACGCTGGGCTACTCCCGGCGCACCTTCGTCGCCATGTTCCTGCACGAGCGCCAGTCGGCGTGGCTGCAGGGCCTGGAAGGCGCCTTCCGGCACTTCGGCGGCACGACGCAGGAGGTACTCGTGGACAACGCGCGGGCCCTCGTGAACGAGCACGACGTGCAGACCCGCGAGGTTCGCTTCAACGACCGCTTCCACGCCTTCTGCCGGTACTGGAAGGTGACGCCGCGGGCTTGTGCGCCGTACCGCGCGCAGACCAAGGGGAAGGACGAACGCGGCGTCGGCTATGTCAAGCGCAGCGCCATCGCCGGGCATCGGTTCGCTTCGATGGAACACCTGCAGGCTCACTTGGCGCGCTGGATGCGGGAGGTGGCTGACGTTCGCGTGCATGGCACGACGGCAGAGCCTCCTGCGCAACGCTTCGAGCGCGATGAGCGACAGGCGCTTGCCCCGCTTGCCGCTCGGGCTCCCTTCCTGCAGGTCCGCGAACTCACTCGGCGAGTGCACAGCGACGCCTGCATCGAACTGGACACCAACCGCTACAGCGTGCCGTGGAAGCTCATCGGCGAGAGCGTGACCATCGTCGTCGCTGAGCGGCAAGTTCGGGTGCTCTATGCCGGCCAGGAGGTCGCCTGCCATGCGCAGAACATCGGCCGGCGCATCACCGTCATCGAGCGTGCCCATCTGGCCGGCATCGTCGGCGCGAACCTCGTCGGTGTGAGCTGGCTGACCAGGCCACTGGCCGACGGCGTGCCCGCGACCTTGCCTCCGGCAATGCCCGCCGAACTGCTGCGCCCGTTGGCCGAATACGAGAGCGCGCTTGGAGGTCGCTGGTGATGGCCGCCGGGAAGAAGGCCAAGGCACCGGCACTGGAAGTGTCGGGCGACCTGGAACCGATGCTCACACGGTTGAAGCTGACAGCCATCCGCGACCAGCTCGATACGCTGCTGGACCAGGCCGGGCGTTCGGAACTGAACCTGCGCGAGGCGCTGTCGATGCTGTGCGCGGCCGAGGTCGCACGCAAGGACGAACGACGCATCCAGATGGGCATGTCGATTGCCAAGTTCCCGTGCGTGCGCACGCTGGAGGGCTTCGAGTACGAAGCGCAGCCGTCGGTGGACCCCAAGCAAATCCGCGAGCTTGCCACCTCGCGCTGGATCGGCAACGGCGACAGCGTGCTGCTGCTCGGGCCGCCGGGTGTGGGCAAGACCCACCTGGCCGTGGCGCTTGGCCGCGAGGCCATCGTGCGCGGCTACTCCACGCTGTTCGTGCCAGCCACGGGACTGGTGACGCAGCTGGCCCGTGCCCACGCCGAGGGCCGGCTCGAGGAGAAGCTAGTGCACTTCACCAAGCCCAAGCTACTGGTCGTCGACGAACTGGGCTACCTGCCGTTCGAGGCAAACGCCGCCCACTTGTTCTTCCAGTTGGTGAGCCGCCGTTATGAACGCGGCTCGATGCTGGTGACCAGCAACCGCTCGGTGGCCGAGTGGGGAGCCGTGTTCGGCGACGCTGTGGTCGCCACCGCGATCCTGGACCGGCTGCTGCACCACAGCCACGTCATCACGATCCGTGGCGACAGCTACCGGCTCAGATCGAAGCGCCGCGCTGGCCTGATTAACCAGGCCAGCGCGAAAGATCAAGTCACAACCGATTGATCAACAACCCCGGGGGGGTCAGTTCTTCATGTCGCCAGGGGGGCAGTTCCTGATGTCGCTTGACAGCGCCGGCTCTGAGGGTGGCGCCCGACGGGCTCGAGGTAGTGAAGAGATCTCAAGGCAGATCATTCTATTCTCCAGGAGCGCAGGCCGAAACGCTTGCCGCGAGGAATCCCCGTAGGGACGCGATGGTGAGCATCAGCAGTGGCATTGCCCCCCCGCGAAGCCCTCACCTCCGCAAAGCGCGCTCACATCCGCGCAGGAAAAGCGCCTACGTGCGCGCGCGCACGGCGCCGCTCAAAGCGTTGCTCGCCGTGACTCTAAATTCGAACCTCGCCCGACGACCTGTGATCTATTTTGCAACCCGAGCGCCGTCGCCATGATGAGTCAACGTACACCTCCGCAACCGCCGATTCTGGAGCCCACGGGTGTCCCAGGCCTTGACGAAGTGCTGGCCGGCGGCTTGCCCGCCAGCCATCTTTATCTCGTTGAAGGAACACCTGGTGCCGGCAAGACGACTCTCGGCCTGCAATTTCTTCTCCAGGGGCGGGCGCTGGGACAGAAGGGCTTGTATGTCACGTTGTCCGAAACTTCCGACGAGTTGGCACAGGGGGCGCTGTCGCACGGCTGGGAGCTCGAAAAAATAGAGATTTTCGATCTTGTAAGCGACGAGGGCCTCAGCGCCGACGCGGAGCAGAGCATTCTCAACCCCTCGGACTTCGAGCTGGGCGAGACCATTCGCAGCGTCATGGCGTTGGTGGAACGTGTGCGGCCGGAGCGTGTCGTCTTCGATAGCCTCTCGGAACTGCGCTTGCTGTCCCAGAACCCGCTGCGCTATCGCCGGCAGATTTTGGCGCTAAAGCGATTCTTCCTGACGCATCGGTGCACCGTGCTGATGCTCGACGACAAATCTGCGGGCGCTGGGGATATGCATCTGCACAGCATTGCGCACGGCGTGATCCACCTCGAGCAGAACACCCATACCTACGGCCCCGACAAGCGTCGGCTGCGGGTGGTGAAGTTGCGCGGCGTGAAATTTCGAGAAGGCGAGCACGACTTCAATCTGGACCGGGGAGGGCTGAAAGTCTTCTCGCGGCTGGTAGCCAAGGAGCACGGTCGCGAGCATGCGAACGAAGCAGTGAGCTCCGGCAACGCAGAACTCGACCGGCTTCTGGGCGGCGGGCTCACGCCCGGCAGCAACCTGCTTTTCGCCGGCCCCGCTGGCGTTGGTAAGACCACAACCGCCGTGTGCTGCGCTCGGGCGGATATACAGCGCGGCGGAAAAGCGGCATTTTTTCTTTTTGACGAAGGCGTCAAGACCCTTCTGACGCGGTCGCGCGCTCTCGGACTCGACGTCGAACAGTACATCTCGGCCGGGCAGTTGTTGCTGCACACGGTCGATCCGGCCGAGATTTCAGCGGGCGAGTTTTCGCACCACGTGCGCGATGCCGTTGAGCAGCAGGGGGTGAGCACTGTGGTGATCGACACACTGAACGCGTACCTGATCGGCATGCCCGGTAGCAACTTCATGCTGCTGCAGATGCACGAGTTGCTGACCTACCTGAATCTTCAGGGCGTGACGACCATTCTTGTGCTCTCCCAACATGGCCTTTCTGGCGACGTTCCAAACGATGTTGACCTGAGCTACTTGAGCGATTCGATGCTGCAGTTCCGTTACTTCGAGGCCCGTGGGCAACTTCTCAAGGCGATGGCGGTGATCAAAAGTCGCGCGAGCGCGCACGCCTCCACGATTCACCAGTTCCGGCTTGGCCCGGGCGGCCTTGAAATCGGTGAAGCGCTCACGGACTTCGAAGGTGTCATGGCAGGGCTCCCGCGCTATCGGGGCCGGACCTCGCTGCTCGGCGACGCGGACGAGGCGTGACGGCGTGGAGAATCGAATACTCGTCCTGGCGCCCTTCGGGCGCGATGCTCGCGTCATCAGCGAAGTTCTTCGCGCGCGGCAGGTCATAGCCCACATTTGCGAAGACGACCACGCGCTGATCGTCGAAATCCAAAAGGAATCGGCCGCAACGATCCTTACAGAAGAAGCGCTCGGAGACGGCATCGTCGTTGCGCTGCGCGAGATGCTCGCGAGCCAGCCGCCATGGTCCGACTACCCGTTTGTCGTCCTGGCGGCGCGGCAGACGGTGCATCGCACCGATCGTGCTCGGTCAGCATTGCGAGAACTCAGCAATGTGGTGTTGCTTGAGCGACCAGTCAACCCTGACACTTTGGCGAGCGCGGCCGATTCCGCGCTGCGCGCTCGACGACGCCAGTACCTCACGCGCAAGCATCTTGCCGAATTGGAGGCGTCCAAGCTGAGCGTGGAGCAGCTCAACAACAAGCTGGAAAGCCGGATCGCCGAGCGAACTGCCGATCTGGCCAGCGCGAACGATCGGCTGATGCGCGAGATCCTGGAGCGCGAACGGGTCGAGAGTGCGCGCGTTCAGAACCAGAAGATGGAAGCGCTGGGGCGTTTGACCGGTGGGATCGCTCACGATTTCAACAACCTCCTGCATGCCGTCAACCTGAACCTGCAGCTGATAGAGCGCTCGACGATCAAAGAGGATCGTGTTCGCCACTACGCGCGCCGGGCCAAGGAAGCGGTAGAGCGAGGCTCGCGCCTGACGGGTCAGCTACTGTCCTTTGCGCGCACGCAGAGCCTGGTGCCGAAGCTGCACAATGTGAACGATCTCATCCGCAATATGGGAGAACTGATCTCGATTTCGGTGGGCGCTCATGTCAAGCTGTCGTTTGTCTTGTGCTCCGAACCCGCTTACGTCGTCGTCGATGCAGCCCAGATGGAAATGGCGATCCTCAACCTCTCGGTGAATTCGCGCGACGCTATGCCCCAGGGCGGCGTCTTGGAAATCCACACGGAAATTGTGCCGCCCGACGTCGATGTCGACGCCGAACACACCGGGTATCCGCTGGGCTCGATCAGCGTCAGCGTGCGCGATACCGGTGAAGGGATTGCAGACAACCTGCTAGGCAAGATTTTCGATCCGTTCTTCACGACGAAGCAGCATGCCGGGACCGGGTTGGGCCTGAGCCAGGTCTACGGGTTCACCAGGCAGTCGGGAGGCGATGTGGAGGTGCAAAGCGAAGTGGGCGCAGGAACGATTGTCAAGCTGCGTTTCCCACTGGCACCTGCGCCCAAGGATGCAGCGGGAACGATGCCGGACGGGCAGACCGCCGCGATGGCATCACAGGCGGAGATCCTTGTCGTGGAAGACGACCCAACCGTCCGCAAGAGCATGGTCGAGTGCCTTCAGGTGCTGGGATTCCAAGTCCGGCAGGCGGCGGATGGCGCCGCGGGCCTTGCCGAGTTGCAAAAGGCGAAACCGGATTTGCTGCTGGTCGACTATCTGATGCCACGAATGAATGGGGCGGAGTTGATAGCCCGTGCGCGCGAGATGTACAGCGATCTCCCAATTCTGATGGCGACCGGCTATGCAGACATGAACGCGGTCGAGCGTCTCATCGGGCCGAACTCGGTGCTGGCCAAGCCGTTCGATCTTGAAACTATGGGTAAGGCGGTTTCGGCTGAGCTCCGGCGAAATCGCCCGCCGCTGCCGTAGCAGCTCAAGGGACGCGTCACGACACTACGACAAGTCAGTCGCAGGCTACCTCTAGATTCAGTGAAGCAAGTCGGGGTTGTCGAGTGGTCCTATCTTCCGCGCAGAGGAGTCGACGGGCTCGGGTTTGCAAGTGCCTGTCGCATAACGACGTTTACAGCCCGACAAAATGACGCAACCAGTGCGTACCCGTCTCCTGCGCGCTAGTTCGCGGAGCCGCTGCATCTTGGTTTGATCCGGTGCAATGCGCATGCTTCTACCTCTATATAGGCAGGATTGACAACTTTACTTGAAGCGCAACGCACCAGCGTCCCGGAACATCCCTCACCATTTCGCGATTGAATGCAGGAAGGTCCGTCGGGCTTTCTGCTAGTCACGAGGCCTCGTTCGACCACCACCTCGCGATCAAACCATTCCGCACCGGCATTTTGCAAGTCGGCGCGAAGTGAAGGCCATGACGTCATCCTGCGTCCCCGAACACCGTTCGCGTCGATCAACGTCCACGGACCACCGCAGATTGCAGCGATGGGCTTTCGTTTTCCACAAAAGCCCGCACAAAGGACACCGCCTGCTCATTGATGCGAAGCGCGTCGGGATTCATGACGCCTCCCGGCAGTACCAAAGCGTCGAAATCGGTGGCCGAAGCTTCGTCAAGCGGCAGATCGACTTCGAAGCTACCTGCCTGCACCTGATGATTCCAGCCGCACACGCTGCCCTCGTGCGGAGAGACGATTCGGGTTGCGGCACCAGCTTCCTCCAGGGCTCTGCGAGGCTCCGTCAGTTCGACCTGCTCGAAGCCATCGGCGACCAGGATGGCAACCTTCATTCCCTTGAGTGTCGAGTCGGACATTAGGACTCCTTTGGAGATTGTGGAAAGCGTTGACGCTACACGGGCAAAACGACCGGGCGCGATCAGCACATCGCGTGCGGCCTTGTCGGACGTGCGCCATAGGGGCGAGACGAGGCGCCAAAGGGCGAATCGATCCCTAGGCCCCGCTTGACCGGACATCCAGAAGTCGCTGGCCACCGTGAGCCCCCAGTAGGCGTCCTGCTCCGTGCGCTGGGAAGCGGAATCAACAAGCGGTTCGACGTGTGGGTCGCGCGCACGACTGGGGCCGCACGCGTACGTCGTCGGCTTCGGGAACGGCTTCCTTGATGTATCAATCACCAGGTTTGCAACTCGGAAGTGCGCCGACGCGAGGCAGCTTTACTGTGGTGTCATGCCGGCAACTTCATCCACCCGACATTTCGTCCGTAGCAACCTCAAAGCGCTCGAGCGTATTTGCGCCGAACACCATCGTGATCGGCACGTCGGCGGCGTCGCGACCGCGCGCAATCACAATGCGACCGATGCGAGGGGTGTTGTGTCGCGCGTCGAAGGTATGCCAACGGTCGCCCAAGTAGACCTCGAACCAGGCGCTGAAATCCATGGGGAGGCGCACCCGTGGAACGCCGATATCGCCGAGATAGCCGGTCACGTAGCGCGCAGGGATGTTCATGCAGCGGCACAGCGTGATCGCCAGGTGAGTGAAATCGCGGCACACCCCGGTGCGTTCGCGATAGCCCTCCAACGCGGTGCGTGTGGCACGCGCCATCTGGTAGTCGAAGCGCAGGTGCTGGTGTACGAAATCGCATATCGCCTGCACCCGCTTCCAGCCCAACGGCACATGGCCGAATCGTTCCCAGGCAACCTGCAGCAATTCGCTGTCGACTTCGCAGTAACGGCTGGGCAGCAGGAATTGCAGCGTCTCCACCGGGAGGTCGGCAGGCGCGTGCTGGTAGGCACCATAAGATGCGGGATCGGGCAGGCCGCTGTCGAATACCACGGCCTCGTTGCGCAGCCGGACCCGGCTCACGCCGAACGGGATCTCGACCCGGGCGACTTGGTTGTCGAAGGCGTCGCGGTAGTGGTCCGTGCGAAGCGGCGGGCTGATCGTGATGGCCTCGCCGCCACCTTGGAGGTCACCCGTGCGCGAGGGGTGCAGCGCCAGCATGTAGATGAGGGCGGTCGGCGCCGCAACCCCGAGTTCGATGTCGAAAGCGATCTTGATGAGCATATGGGGCACCTTTGAGCAGTAAACAGCATGGCTGCTGGCGATCGGTACACGAACAGATGAGTCACCGTTGGCGCGCTATGCCGGCGCCGTCTGCGTGCGGATCTCGGGGATTGATGCAAAGTTCATAGGCGCCTCACCCCGTCGCGCCGCGTGCACGACGCGGTGGATGAACTCCAACTTCGCGACCACCGGCTCGACGATTACGAAGGGGTAGCTGTCGCGAGAGCCCAGGCTGCGGTCCATTGCATTGATGAACTGGGAAACCGGGAGCCACTGTTCGATGACCGCTGGTGAAATGCGCTCGGCCTCCGGATCCAACGGCGTCGCGATCAATGCGGGCGCCCCAGGCACCGCGTTGGCGAGTTGCATGCCCCAGGCCGCAGCCGTTTCGAGGCCGTCCACCATATGCAGGTAGTGCGCCCAGGTTTCTGCCCAGTCCTCCCACGAGTGGGAACTGGCATAGACACTGATGTGGTGGAGTGGCCAATCGGCCTTGGGGCTCGCATAGCGACGCTGGAGCGACTCTGCGTAGTCCACCGATTCGTCACCGAACAGAGACCGATACTCCTCCAACCACGCCGTGTCGCGGATGAGGCGGTCCCAGTAGTAATGTCCGATCTCGTGGCGGAAGTGACCGAGCAGCGTGCGATAGGGCTCGTGCATGGATAGGCGGATCTTTTCGCGTTCTGCATCATCCGCTTCCGCGATGTTGAGGGTGATCACCCCTTCGTCGTGGCCGGTCAGGACGCGTGCTTGGGTAGAAACTTCTTCGAGGAACTCGAAGGACAAGCCGTTCGCGGGATCTTCGATCTTGTTTGGCACTGGCAAGCCGAGTTGGAGCAGGGTAAAGAATAAGCGTCGCTTGGCCAACTCGAGCAAAGCCCAGTAGCCGCGATTCTCGGGCTTGGACAAAGCTGGAATGGTGTGCGTGGTGCGGCACGATGCGCAATGCTCATGCGCGCTGTCGGCAGGCACGAGCCAGTTACATACACCCTCTTTCGCGTTTATGCAGGGGCGATACTGGACGCCGTCCGAACCTGCGCGCGTCCAGACGCCGTCTGTGGAGACCTCGAAAGCCACCATGAGTTGCTCTTCGACCGAGAAGCCCAGGGTCGCCTTACAGTTTTCGCAGCTTAGGTTTTCGAAGAAGACCCGGCCGCCACAACGCGTGCAGTTGAAAAGTTTCATTTGTGAGGGGAGGAGTAGCCAAAGAAAAGGCCGGCATACACCGGCCTGCATTGAGCTTAAAAAGCTTAGGTCAAGGCTTTTTGGTCACCGTCTTCACGGCTTCCTTCACGTCGCCCACTTTTTTCTGCACAGCGCCACTGCTTTATCCGCGACACCTTCGGCCTGCAGACGCTCGTTGCCGACAACCTTGCCCACGGCTTCTTTGACTTTTCCCTTTGACTTATCCAACGTGCCCTTGACTTGATCCTTGTTCATATTTCACTCCTTGGGTTGTAGATTGGAGTTATGCTGACGCCTCTGGGAACAGAGTTTTGCGCGCGCTTGCGCCATCGAAATGTAGGTCACGACTGACCCTTTGTCGCGCCACCGCAGGAGAAGGTTGGCCACGCTCCCGCTTCGAAACCATGGCTTCGGAGTTGGAAAGGCACTCGTTCCTGGTGGGGCGCATCCGCCAGCTGCGGATACGTAGACCGGCGCGCAGCCCTGCCGTGGCTCTCTCTCACGCTGCCGAAACAACCTTCGGCGAAGAGCGCACGGCTCCAGGGCATCGGCGACAGTAGCCCGCAAATCATCCGCGTCGAGTTGCAGCATTTCGTGCAAGCATTGCGCTTGCGCTTCGGTAAAGTGTTCCGGGGACCATGCCCGAAGCAAGCTCTCAGCGAATCTCCTGTCGATCGCGCTGAATTTCGCTACTGTGAGAATCGTCTCTGCCTGCGCCTCGGTGAACGTCGCCGGGATGCCCGCGAACACCGTCAGGGGCGCGTCTGACTCAGAGCCGGAAGTACGTGTGAAGTTTTTCATCTCCAACCCCTTGTTCCCTCCTTCCCGGCAGCACTTGTGGGGGGCACTGACAGAGTTGGGTCCGGCCGGCGGCTGGACTTGACCCTGTTGCGCGGACGGGTTGGGACTTGATTCCCAAGTCAAATGCTTGGCGACGACGAAGACTTGTCCACCGGCGGCGTGGCGCATGCCACGCAGACGCCGACGGTGGTCAAGTCGTGTTCGAGGCGAGGCGGTTGCTTGAACATGCGTTGTAGTTCCTTTCAAGCATTGCCGGCGAGACTTGCCCGAGTGCGCTGTGACGTCGGCGCGGGTTGTACCAGCCCTCGATGTAGGTGAACAGCGCCAGCCGAGCCTCGGTCTTGGTCTGCCAACTGCGCCGGTCGATCAGTTCGCACTCGAGCGTGGCGAAGAA
>NZ_JBPJZT010000027.1:0-42278 GCF_051216375.1 Variovorax glacialis
CGCCGCACGCTTGGCCATCGCGGCCGAAGCCTGACCGATCAATAATGCAATCCCCGTGTCCTGCCTGGAGGAATTTAGGTGTCTACAGGTGGGGGAGTTTGAAGTGTCGTTCGGGGGGCGAACTTGCTGAATGTACGCGTCCGAGGCGAGCAACTGGCTTTCCGAAGCGTCGTCAACGACCAGGCTCTTTCTGGATCGCAGAACGTAGCGCAGCGCGAACTCCGGCAGGTAGGTCGCGGTGGGCAGCAACTCCTCCGCCTGCGTCACCACAACGCGACGGTGAGACATGTCGGCTATCGCTGCGATTGCCGCGACGCGGGGCACGCCGTCGCGCAACAGCACCAGAGTGCCTCTCCCGGCGCCGGCGTGCTCGATGGTGATGCGCATCAAGGCATCGATCAGGGCTTTCGGCTCAATTTCGATGGAGAGTGCCTGCGCTGCCTTGAGCATGGCATTCACATCGAGTTGTTCGACGGCGGAGTAAAAGGTCTCGCTGGAGGAGGCGCCCGTTCGATCCTTTCTGAGCTCGGGATGGCGCTCCTCCATGTGGCGGACCTTGCCTTCGGCACCCCAGCGGGCGTAACAGTCGCGCGCGTTCGCGAGATAGGTTGTCGCGATGGTGCTGAAACCCCGGCTCAGAAAGAACCGAGCCGCCAATTCGTTGGCCATTCCCTCGTGCTGCACGAAGCTGCTTTGGCTGGCTGCCCGGATGGAAGCCTCGTACAGACGCTCTGCATCCAGTTCGCGGCGCTCCAGGCGCGCGATTTCCGCCGCCACGAGGTCCGCGCGGCAGCCGAAATTTTCGCGGCAGGCGTTTGCCCAGGCCGCGAGGTGTCGGTGATGGGTCTTGATTACGTCGAGCGCTACACGCTTCAGGTCGGATTCGAGCGGGCCAGCCAAGGCTGCCGAGGTCAACGCGGAAAAAAAGTGATAGTCGGCGATCTCGATGAAGATTGCGCTGTATGGCAACACGGCGCTGGACTTTTCAACCGCCCGCATGGCCGCCGCATAGTCCTCAGCGAAGAAGCCCGATTGGATCTTCTGGATCCAATATCTGGCCTTTGCGACCGCTAGGCGAGGCCCAGCCTTGTCCAGATGCTCCTCGAACCAATGCACGTCTTGACCCGGTTCAGCGAAAGGAGACTCGCCAGTCTCGCGCCCGCGAAGTTCGCGCACGAGGAGCAAGTGCGCGACGAACGAATCTGCGGCCAAACCGAACTGGGCACGTCTCGCGAACGCAAGCGCGCGTTCACCTTCTTGCTGGACCTCGGCCAGAGGTTCCCCGCAGGCCAGCATATTCGAAATGAGGCTTCTTCTACTGTAGTTGGCAAACGTCAGATCGCCTGAGGCGGTCGCTTCATCCATCGCGCGGCGCAACATGGTCCGCGCCAGGGGGAAATGCCTCGTCCACTGAAGGTTGAAGGTGCCGAAGAAGGTGTGCACCCGTGCCCGGAATCGGCCCAAGCCGCGCTTTTCCACCAGATCGCACCCGAGCCGGCCGAAGCGAAGCGCGAATTCGTAGTCGCCCAGCTCGAGGCCCAGGATGACAATCAGGAGTCCGTACGCGCACGGGGATGCGTCGCAGTTCCCGTGTTGCAGGCTCAGATTCGTCATCCTCAAGAGACTGAGATGGAACAGGTTTCGGTCCGTGAAGCTCGCCGGTGCCTCGAGTTCCGACAGAACATCCATCGTCGCCAGGCAGACTGAGTCAGCCATCACGGGCAGATCGACAAGCTCCTCGACCGTCCGCCCGGCAAGGAGCGCCTGCAAGGCGGCAAGTTCCTGGGAGACGAGTTCCCGAGTCGGACGCGCTGGCCAATCTGTGCCAACGTGTCGCAGGAAATCAAGGCCGGTTTCGATGGCGCGATCGGTGCGATCCAGCGTTGTATAGAGCGGGATGCGAAGGCTGGCGATGGCCGCCTGATCGACCAGGGTTTCCGCGAGCGCCGTGAGATCGACGAGATGCCCTTCTGCGGAAAGGTGATCGCCTGATAGAAACTCGCACTCTGCGCGATTGAGTTTGAGATCGAAAGCCAGGCGGTGCTGGGTCGTCCCGGTGACCTCGGAAAGCGTGTCTATGCCATACGTAAAGTACTCCCGGGCCGCGGCGAAAGCGCTCGTTGACTTTGCGCGCTTGCCGGCTATCAAGTTGAGCGCAGCAACTTCCTCCCGCTCCCCCGGTACCTCGATCGAGGACGCGCCACGGTTGTCTGATTGACGATCTCGAAGATCTGTTCTTCCACTAGGCGGAGGCTTCTGGACTGCGAAGCCAGCGCCCTGCCGATCGCGAGATGCATCGCAGCGCGTCGATCCATGGGAATCAGCGCGTACGCGGCCTCCTGGACGCGATCGTGGGTGAACATGCACTTATCGGACTGGATGGAGATCAGGCCGGCAAGCGAGGCTTCCTCGAGCGCGATGGCGACCTCTGCGTCGTTCAGTGCGGAGCACGCCGCGAGGGCGACGGCAGTCGGTTGGGTGCCAAGGCAGGCGAGTGTCTTCAGGACATTCAAAGATGTCGGCGCAAGCCGGGTCAGTTTGTCCGCCATGAGCTCCGCCACGTTCTGGGTCAGCCCGAGCTGGCGGATCTTCTCGATCTCCCACCTCCAGCACGACGCGGCCCCATCGAAGCTCAGCAGCTGTTCGTCGGCCAGCGCCGTGAGTAGTTGGAGGACGAAGAATGGATTGCCACCGGTCCTTTCGATCAGCAACTCCGCTAGCTGGCTGATCTCGATCTGGTTGGCGCGAAGCATGTCGATCAACAGCTGCACATAGTCGTTCAATACGAGCGGTCCGAGCGTGACCTTCTGCATGCGCATCTTGAGCCTGGAAATCCGATCGAACATGAGAGCCAGGGGATGCTCGTTCGAAACCTCTGTGTCCCGGAACGCACAGACGAGCAGGAGATTGGACAGATCAGGCTCCGAGACTAGACGCTCCAGCAGCTCGAGCGTTGCTTGATCGAGCCAGTGCAGGTCGTCGAGAAACAACGCAAGCGGGCGTTCTGGCCTCGCAAACACGGTGATCATTCGTTTGAAGGCTTGGTAGAAGCGCAGTCGCGCGTCCTGAGGCTTCGCGAGCCGCGCCTTGGGCTGCTCGCCGACGACGAGCACGAGATCCGGGATGAGCTCCAGCATGAGAGAGCCGGTTGGCCCGAGCGCCTCGAGCAACGCTTGCCTCCAACGATCCAGTTCTGCGTCGGAGTCGCCAAGAATCTGGTGGACCAGGCTCGTAATCGCGTGGGCAAGGGTCGCGTAAGGTGTCTTGCGATCGAACTGGTCGAACTTGCCAGCGGCATATAGCCCCTGCGATCGTCCAATGGACTTGTGTAGTTCTGCGACGAGCGCCGATTTGCCTGTTCCAGGCGCGCCCATGACGACGAACAGCTCCGGCGTCCCGAACGTGGCCACGCGTTCGAAGGCCGCGCCCAGGCTCCGTATTTCGGCGCCACGACCGTATAGCTTGTCAGGAATGCGCAAACGGTCAGGGACGTCGCGTCCACCGATCAAGAATGGGCTAATGAACCCGCGGGTCGTCAGCGCATCCAGGCACTCTTGTAGATCGGCCTGAAGTCCTGCGGCGGTCTGATACCTTTCGGAAGGGGATTTGGCCAGCAGGCGAAGAATGATCGAATCGACCTGCGGCGGAAGATTGTTGATCAACTTGCTCGGTGCAGGCGGTGCACGAGCGGTATGGCAGTGAATCCACCCTATCGGGTCCGTGGCCGAAAAAGGAAGTATGCCGGTCAACATCTCGTACAGCGTGATCCCGACGGAGTACAGATCGCCGCGCGAATCCACGGATTGGCCGGTTCTACCCGTCTGTTCCGGCGCCATGTGCGAAAGCGTACCGACGATTGCGCCGGGCCGCAGCGCGATCGACGGCACGGAAGCGTGCATGGCCAACCCGAAGCCGGTGAGGCGAACGCTTCCGTCGCTGCAGACGAGCAGATTCTCAGGCTTGACATTCCGGTGAACCAGGCCCGCCTGATGCGCTCCATGAAGGGCCGCTGCGATTCCCGTGGCGAGGTGGAAAAAGGTGGTTATCGTCAACGGACGGACGAGAAGTCGGTCCAATACCTCACCCCCAGCATCTTCTAGCACCAGCGTCGCGCGACCATTCTGGCGCTCGAACGCCAACGGTCGCACAGCCCATGATGAATCCAGCCGGGTAGCCAGCTTGAATTCGCGCTCAAGCTGCTCGGTCGTATGCCGCTCCGGTTGCGACGACGCCGGAGTCACGGTCAACAGTTGACCGTTGCGCGGGCCATGCCCGCGGCGGAGGACGAACTCCGGACCTTCGCGCAGGGTCACGAATGAGTATTCGGACAGGATGAGGCCCCCGGGTCGCACCGTCATGTCGTTGCGGCATCAGTCTTTTCGCGATTTTCTGCTCGAATCGGCAACCTGCGCGTCCCTCGAAAGAGTGAAAGGCGCGCCGCCAACGGCACGCCCCCGGAACCCCTCCATCCGACGCCTTGACGTTGGACGCCGAAGGTTTGAGACTGCGTCTGGTTCGACATCCATTTCCATGTCTGGAGGCGCCTTGCACTCATCGACCGAGCACATGGTGATCGTCATCGATGACGACGAACGGGTGCGCGAGGCGTTGGCCGGCCTTCTGTCAGCCGCTGAACTCAACGCGACTTTTTTCTCTTCGGCGACCGAATACATCGAAGCGCCGCGACTCGCTTGCCCAGCATGCCTGGTGGTCGATGTCGGGCTGTCCGACATCAACGGGCTGGAGTTGCAGGCTCAGATCGCCGAAAAGTTCCCGCCCCCTATCGTTTTCATAACCGGACGCGGCGACGTGCCCAGTTCAGTTCGCGCCATGAAGGCCGGCGCGATCGATTTTCTGACGAAGCCGTTTAGCGAGAAGGATTTTCTTGCCGCGGTAACCGCGGCGATTGCGAAGGATCGGGAATCACGGAGGATGCGAGCGGAACGCCTTGCACTGGAAGAGAGATCAAACAGCCTTACGCCCAGGGAGCGTGAAGTCATGGCCCTCGTTGCCAGCGGGCTGTTGAACAAGCAGGCGGCAGCTTTGTTGGGAATCAGCGAAATGACTCTGCAGATTCATCGCGGAAAGGTCATGAAGAAGATGAAGGCGAACTCGCTCGCCGAATTGGTCCGCATGGCCGACACGCTGAAGATGCCGATCCATTCACCCGAAAGCTGGCCCCAGGAACGATGATGGTCGAGGCGACGAAGCCCATTGTTGCCGTGATCGACGACGACTTGCGCATTCTCGAGTCTCTCGGGGGTCTGCTGAAGGCCGCCGGACATCCGGTACGGGTCTTTCCTTCCGCCGCAGCATTCTTCGAGGACGAAAACATCGGCTCCGTGGGGTGTTTGATCTCCGATGTCGGCATGCCCGATACCGACGGATTCGAAGTTCTGCGAAAGGTGAAGGCGTGGCGCCCCGATCTACCCGTTATCCTGATCTCGGGACGCATCGAGATCGATCGCCTCCAGGGGGCGGAGGCGGGAAGCCGACGCTTCTTCATGAAGCCCTTCGACAGCCGTGAACTGCTCGCGACGGTCCAACTGGCCTTGGAAGAGTGCAAGAGCTGGCGCTGATTTCAGAGATCACTCAGGACTCGCGTCGTCGGTTCCAACGTTCGGCAGCGTGAAGCGAAAGGTGGTTTCATGCGGCCTTCCCGGGGATGCGGCAAGCCTTCCCCCGTGTGCCTCGACGATGCTTTGGCATATGGATACGGACAGATCGAAATCCATATCTCCGGCGCCCGAAGCGAAAAACGGCCCGAAGAGACGCTCCACTTTTGCCTCATCGAGCCCGGAGTCGGTGTCCTCGATGCTGACCGAGGCGACCGAGCCTTCGTCACGCGTCGTTCTCACCCGCAGGATGCGCTGGCGTCCACTCGCTTGCGGCGTGGCCTCCATTCCATTGAGTATCAGGTTGGCCACTACTTGCTGAAGCTGTATCCGGTCTCCAAGTACCCAAACGGGTTCGGCGCACAAATCCGCTTCGAGCAGCACTTTGTGTCGATGCAGATCCCCGCGAACAAGATCCAGAATGTCTCGGATCGCCTCGTTCAGGTCGATGAGCCTCATTGTGGGTGCAGGCTTTTGCATCAGACGCCGGATGCTTCGCAACACGTCCGCGGCGCGATGCGAATCTTCGACGACACGCCGCGCCGCGGACAGCGCCTGCCCGCAATCGGGCTCGTCCTTTCCCAGCCAGAGCACGCAAGCGTCGGCGTTGGTGACGATGGCAGTGAGCGGCTGATTCATCTCGTCCGCAATCGACGCGGCCAACTCGCTCATCGAAGCAAGTCGGGTCGCTCGCAGGAGGTCGGCGCGCGCGGAGCGCAGGACTTCCTCCAGTCGACGGCGCTCCGAGACGTCACGAAACACAATCACCGCGCCAGTGACAATGCCGTGGTCGTCGATGATCGGCGAGCCGCTGTCGTCGATGGGTATCTCGCGGCCGTCGCGCGTCAACAGCAGCGTATGGTTCGCCAGGCCGACGACGGCGCCCATGCGAAAGACCCTGACTGCGGGATCCTCGACAGTCAAGCGCGTGTGCTCATTCACGATGCGATAGACCCGATCCAGGCGCAAGCCCACCGCCTCGCCCAGCGGCCACCCGGTCAATGTCTCCGCCACCGGATTCATGAACGTCACGTGCGATTGGCCATCCGTGGCGATGACCGCCTCGCCGATGCTGGACAAGGTCGTGACAAACCGACGTTCGCTCGCTCGAAGCCTGCTTTCAGCTGCGTGCTTGTACAGCGCCATCTCGACGGCCGTTCGGAGTTGCAGGTCCTCGAAGGGCTTGAGCAGATAGCCGAAGGGCTCAGTAAGGCTGGCACGCTGGACCGTCCGGTCATCCGCGTAGGCCGTCAGGAAGACCACGGGCACCCGAACCTGCGCACGCATCTGTTCGGCAGCTTCCACGCCATCGATTTCGCCTTCCAAACGGATGTCCATGAGCACCAGGTCGGGTTTCGTCTCCATCGCAAGCCGCAGGACATCCTCTCCGCGACCCGTGAGGCCGACGACGGTATGCCCGATACGTACCAATTGCCCTTCGATGTCCATGGCGACGATCCGATCGTCCTCCACGATCAGTATCTTGGCGGGGGTCATGAGTGAGCCCTTTCCCCATTGGCGGCGTCGAACACGATCGCGAAGGCGGTACCGCCGTCTCGGACGACTTCCGTGCTCGCGTGAAGCTGGAGGGCGAGGTTGCCGACGAGACGCAAGCCAAGAGAATCCGGATAGTCGTCCTCGTACTCGCTTGGAAGTCCGATGCCGTTGTCCCTCACACCCAAGCGGCATGTGCCATTGGCCAGCAGCTTCAACTCGACCACGATGCGACCTGGCCGATTGAGTGGAAATGCATGCTTCAAGGCGTTGGACACGAGTTCGTTGACAATGAGACCCGCCGATATGGCCCGGTCCAGGTCCAACTGCATTTCATCGACATCGGTCACAAGTTCCACCTGCGTCCCGCTCAGAGCGTATGCGCGCCGCAAGTGATTGCAAAGAGTCTGGATGTGTTCGGTCATCGAGATTCGCGAAAAATCACCTGCGCGGTACAGGTTCTCGTGCACGAGTGCCATGGAGCGGACCCGATTCCTGCTATCGGCAAACAACTCGGCAACAGCTGCGTCTTTGATTCTTGAAGCCTGGAGGCTCAGCAGGCTGCTGATCAGCTGCAGGTTGTTCTTGACGCGGTGATGGACCTCCTTGAGGAGTGCCTCCTTTTCGTTGAGGGAGTCGCGCAGTTGCGCCTGGCTTTGCCTCGAAGCAGTGATGTCCATCAACGCACCGACGATCTCTAGACTGCCTTCGTCGCCGGTGACCAATTGAGCCACAACGTACAGATTCTTCGTCGAGCCGTTGGGCATCAGTAGGCGGTATTCGACTTCCCAGCCGCTACCGTCACGATGGCTGGCGGCCTCCTGAGCTGAGGCACGATCATCCGGATGAATCCGCTGAAGGATGGCCTCATAGGTGAGCTTTTCTGTCACATCGAACTCGAAGATCCGGAACATCTCGTCCGACCAGACGATCTCACCAGCGCGAGCATTCCAACTGAAGCTTCCCGTGCGGCTGATCCGTTGCCCCTCAGCAAGGAACGCTTCTCGCTTCTTCAGCGAATCATCGGCACGCTTTCGTTCGACTGCGATGCTTGCGAGATGGGTCAATCGTTCAATGATGCCTTCGTCCCGCGGAGTGATCCGGCGCGCCTGACGTGAGTAGACCTCCAGCGTACCCAGTGCGGCTCGATGCGAAGAAAGCAGCGGAACGGTCCAGGAGGGCCGGAGTCCGGAAAGCGAGACCCTCCGCCCTTCGTCGGTGACGTGCGGCGGCAGGCTGGGAGCAACGCGATGCAGATGCCGCGGTTCATCGGCATCCAGCAGTACTACAGTTGCATTCAGTTCGTCGGTGAGATCTTCGACGAGTCGGCATAGCGTCTCGAGGATCGCCTGAAGGGCTTGACCTGTCGCAATCATCTCAAACAGCTTCTTTTCGCCGGCCAGCAGTGTCTCTGCCCGCTTCAAGTCATCGATGTCGATATTCAAGCCATACCATCGCAACAGATTTCCCTTTTCGTCGATGACCGGCGCCGCACGAAACAGGAACCATCGGTACTCGCCATCGAAGCGTCTGAGGCGGGCTTCCGCCTCTCCGAGCATTCTTGACTCGAGGATTCGGCTCCACTGCCTGAACAGCCCTTGCTGGTCGTCTGGGTGGACCGAGGTAGCCCAGCCATACCCGTCGGCTTGCGCCATGGTCATCCCGCAGTAGCGAAGATAGGCCTGGCTGTAATAGTCGCCGGGGCCGTTCGGCAAGGCACTCCAGGCGAGCGCCGGGATGGTGTCGATCAGCGTGAGAAGTCGGCCTTCGGATCTCTGGACTTCTGACAGCGCTTCTTCCAGCGCGGCCTTGGCCTTGTACTGTTCGGTGACGTCGGTGACCGCGCCTAGAACCTCCTCTTGTCCGGTATCGTCCTTGATTGAATGGGCCAAGTTGCGAATGCGCTTGATCGACCCATCCGGCATGAGCAGTCGGTGCTCGAAATCGAAAGATGCGCCGCCTTGCGCCGCGCGCTCGAACACCTGCTTGAGCAAATCAAGATCGTCCGGGTGCACTCGCTGGAGGACCATTTCGATCGTGGGAGGAACCGAGTGGTCGTAGCCGTAGATGCGAGCAGCTTCTTTTGACCAGAAGACCCTTCCATCGAACAGGCGAAACCCGACGCTTCCGGTGTGGCTGAGTTCCTGGGCGTGCTCCATGTATGCCTTGCTGCGGCGCAACGCGTCTTCGGCACGCTTGCGGTCCTCGATGTCGGTGTTGGTTCCATACCAGTTCAAGACATTGCCGTTTGAATCCAGCAGCGGAACGGCGCGGAAAAGGAGCCATCGGTATTCGCCATCGAAACGTCGCATTCGCGCTTCGGTTTCCACGGGGCGAGGCGAGGCGAGCGTGTCGGCCCAGACACTGTAGTGTGTAGGCGCGTCGAGAGGGTGGAGGGCCGCGGCCCATCCGTCGCCCTGGGCCTGTGCCGTCGTCATTCCAGTGTAGTCCAGCCACCGCTGGCTAAAGAACTCGGCATAGCCATCCGGGCGAGTGGTCCATGCCATCGTAGGAATCGCAGCAATGATCGTGCTGAGTTGCTGTTCCGATTTCCGCACCTTGGCCAACGCCTCTTGAAGTCTCGTCTCGGTCCGTTGCTGTTCGGTGATATCCATTACGGCGCCGACGAACTCGAAGTCTTGCGATTCAAGACCGATGTTTCGCGCCATGATCTGGACGTATTTGACGGTGCCATCGGGCATCAAGAGCCGATGCTTCATATCGAGGTTTGCGCCTTCTGTCGCCGCGCGCGCCACGTGGCTTTGCACATACTCCAGGTCGTCCGGATGGCAACGCCTCAGTATCAAATCGACGGTAGGCGTGATTTCAGGCGGGTAATCCATGAGGCGGTAGCTTTCCTCGGACCATGCGATCTCCCCCGTAGAGACTTTCCATCGCAAACTGCTGGTGAGCGTAAGCCTTTGGGCCTGAGCGAGCAGCATCTCGCTGCGGCGAAGTTCTTGTTCCGCACGCTTGCGATCGAGGTTCTCCTGCTCGAGATCCGCATACAGTTTTGCGTTCTCGAGGGAGACCGCTGCCTGCGATGCCAGCAAGTCCAGAACGGCAATGCGATCGGGCGTGAAAACGCGCGGCAGCAGATTGTTCTCGATATACAGTGCTCCCGTAAGCCTCGCCTGCTTCAGAATCGGCAGGCAAAGAATCGAACGTGGCCGCGCAATCTCGATGTAGCTGTCGCCGCGGTAAGGGCCGGACGCCGTGGCGTCGTCGAGCGCCACGTGTTGTTGCGTGCGGATGACGTAGTTCAGAATGGACTCCGGAAGCTCCAACGGCGTCACCGGACCCTCGCGGAGGGTGACGATGACACGGCCAGAGACGACCGAGGCCTCCGCAACGACGCGTGCGCCTCGGTCGCCGAAGAGGATCAGTAGACCCTTCGCCGCGCCCGCGTGTTCGATCGCGATGGTCATGAGCTTCTCAACCAGTCGGTCGAGCACGATCTCATCCGATACGACGCGGGAGATCTTGACCACTGCCGCGTGGTCGAGTTGGCCCACGGAGGTTACGTTCGACGAGGGCGAGGCTTCTTCCGTATTCAGCGGCGGGCACAGCCGTTCCAATTGGCGTGCCTTACCGGCGGCTCCCCACCGCAGGTAGAGCGAATGCGCCTGCTGCAGATACGTTATTGAAATGAGGGAATAGCCGCGCGCGCCGAAGGACCGAGAGGCCATCTCGAACGCGATGGCTTCGTTCTGGACGAAGCCATTGGTTCTTGCCAGGTAAATCGCCTCCTCATAGAGCTTCTGAGCGTCCAGTTCCTTTCCCTCGATCCGAGCGATCTCGGCGCCGATGAGCGCCGCTCGATCGCCTGAGTTCTCGGGGCAACATCTTGCCCAGATCGAAATCTGCCTGTAGTGTTCATGCAGCGCGTCCAGATGATGCTGCCTGCAGTCAGCAGGCGCATTGTCAATGGCGACCGCGCTGATCAGGGCGCTATAAAAATGAAAGTCGCCCACATGCAGAATGTAGGGCGCCTCCTGAAACTTCCGGCCGGCCTTCTTCGCCGCGTCGACCCCGCCAACCCAATCACCCGCAAAGAAGCATCGCTGAAGCTTGCGCACCCAACAGATGGCGGCGGCAAAGGCCATCTCCCTGCCGCCGTCCTCCAAGTCCATCTCGAAAGAGCCGTTGGTCCGGCCGCGATCCTCGAGGAACACCTCATCCTCAGGATGCCCGCGCAGATCCTGAATCAACCGAAGTTCGCCGAATGAACAACTCATGAACAAGCCGAATCCCGCCTTTCGAGCGAGCTCGAGGCCGAGGACCCCTTCGCGATGCACTTGTTCAAGAGGAGTGCCTGCAAGCAGAAGGTGAGCCACCAGGCTGCCCGAGCAATAGATGCTGTAGGCGACGTTGCCCGTCGCCATTGCTGCATCGAACCCCCGTCGGATCATCGCGCTTCCAATGGCCATGCTCTTCGTCCACGGCACGACGAAGATGCCGAAGTTGGCGAAGGCGCCAGTCTTGAAGCGATCAAGGCCGCGCTTCTCGACGAGGTCGCAGCCGACCTCTCCGAAGCGCAGGGCTCGCTGGTAGTCCTCAAATCGGAAGCCGAGCACGATGTTGAGCGATGCAAAGGCGTATGCCGAACCGTCGCAGTGTCCATGCGTCAGACTGACGTTGACCATGCGTAGCAAAGTGATGTCGACCAAGTTTCTGTAGGACGCAACCATCGCGGTCGGCACCAATTCGACGAGGACGTCCATCGTCGCTCGCCAGTTGGCGTCGGTCATCAGCGGAAGTTCGAACAGTTCCTCGATTGGGCGATCACCGATCGATTGCCACATCTGATCGAATTCGCCCCCGATGTCCGCAGCCGTAGGGTCCGGCACCCAAGTGAGCTCCATGTGGCGCAGGTACTCCAGTCCGACTTCAACTGCGCGGTCGGGCGAGTTCATCGTCGTGAAAATCGCCATGCGCAGCCGCGTCACTGCGGCTCGGTCTACCAAGCCTTCCGCGCGCGGTGCCAATGCAGAGAGCCTGGCTTCCGCTGCGGCTGGAGATCCCGTCAGAAATTCGCATTCCGCCCGCTGAAGTTCGAGATTGAATGCGATGCGGTAGGGCTTGGCCCAAGGATTCTCGCCCAGCATCGTTCGGCCGACGTCCAGATACATCAGTGCGGAAGCGTAAGCCGTCGAGGCCTTTGCACGCCCCGCCGCGATGAGGTTCAGTTCCGCAAGGCGCTCGCGTTCCGGCTGCGCCTCAATCAACGTGACTGCGCGATTCAGTTGATTGACAACCTCAAAGATATTGTGTTCCGTGTTGGTCGACGTCAGGCCTGAGGCAAGAGCTCTGCCTGTTGACAGATGTGCCGCGGGGCGGTCTTCCTTGGGGATAAGTGCATAGGCTGCTTCTTGGACGCGGTCATGCAAGAGTGTGTAGGTTGCGTGACGGCGCAAGACCAACCCTTCACGCACGGCATCCCTCAAGGCCGCGTGTAGTTCGTCCTCTGAAAGATTCAGGATCTTCCCTAGAATGTCCGTGTCCGCGCTGTTGCCAAGGCACGCGAGGCGGCTGAGTGCGGCCTGCGTCGGCCGTGGAAAGTGGCTTAACTTGCCCACCATGAACTCGACCACATTGTCAGTAAAGTTCTGCTCCCTGATGCGGTCCATGTCCCATGTCCAGACCACCTTGCTGGCGTCGAACGCAATCAGGCCTCGGGCAGCCATCGTGCTTATGAACAACTTTGCAAAGAACGGATTGCCGCCGGTCTTCTCGGAGATCAGCTCGGCAAGCGGACGAACATCCGGTTTGCTTGTGCCCATTGCGTCGGAGATGAGGCGCCGGATGTCTTCCGGCACGAGCGTGGCCAGGGGAATACGCTCGACTTCCGCGCCAGCGCAGCGCATCGTCTCCAACGACCGTGCAAGGGGATGTTCGGGGTCGACTTCGTTGTCACGGTAGGCGGCGAGCAGCAAAAGGGGCTGGGCATCAGGTGCGATCGCCAAACGCTCAAGCAATCCGAGAGTCGCTTTGTCGAGCCACTGCAAATCGTCGAGGAACAAGACAAGCGGATGCTCTGGCCGGGCGAAGACGCTCAAAAATCGTCGCAGCACGAGATCGAATCGATTCTGCGAATCCTGTGGCGGGAGTTCCTGGACCGTCGGCTGGTCCCCGATGACATGCACGAGCTCTGGAATCAGATTCAGCATGACCCGGCCGTTCGGGCCGAGCGCTTCCAACAATGACGAACGCCACTGGGCGAGTTCGGCATCGCCTTTGGCGAGCAGCTGACCGACCAGACTCTGGAATGCCTGCGCTAGCGTCGCGAATGGGATGTCCCTCTGAAACTGGTCGAACTTTCCTGCTGCGAACAGGCCGCCCTTGGCGAAGATGGACTTGTGGAACTCGTCGACCAGGGATGACTTTCCCACGCCCGAATACCCGGAAATGACAACGAGTTCCTGTCGACCGGCAGCAGCGACCCGGTCGAAGGCTGCGAGCAATGTCGCGCTTTCCGACTGACGGCCGTAGAGCTTCTCGGGCATCAGCAACTGGTCGGCGATATCTTGGACGCCGATGGTGAAGTGGTCGATGCGCTGGTGCAGTGCCAACTCCGACAAGCAATAACGCAGGTCGCTTTCGACGCCGGCGGCGGTCTGATAGCGGTCCTCGACATTCTTCGCGAGCAACTTCAGGACAATGGCATCAACGTATCTCGAGACCGTAGGTGCTCGCTCACTTGGGGGGTGGGGTTGGCGCGCGATGTGGCAATGAACCCATTCCATGGGATCCGACGCCGTGAAGGGAAGTTGGCCCACCAGCATCTCATACAGCACGACGCCTAGAGAATAGAGATCGCAGCGGGCGTCGATGGAGCGGTTCATTCGCCCCGTCTGCTCCGGTGACATGTACTCGAAGGATCCTGCGATGACATCGGGAGCCACCGGCATCTGACGCTCGGTCGAAGCTCGGGATGCCAGACCGAACCCTGTCAGCCTGACGTGATCCGCACTGTCGACCAGTACGTTGGAGGGACTGACGTCCTTGTGGACAAGCCCGCGGTGATGAACTTCCTTCAGCGCTGCTGCCAGCCCGGCTGCGATGAACAGCGCTCGCCGCACATCGATGGAAGTTCTGAGGGTGGCCTCCAGGGTCTCGCCGCCCGTATCCTCGAGCAGCAGCATCGTCCGATTATCTTTTTTGACGAGCGCGATCGGTCGCACCGCCCAGGCGGAATCGAGCTCACTGGCGAGCGCGTATTCATTTTCGAGCTGGCGCAATTCGGAAGGAGACTGAGTCTCGGATCGGACGTCGACGACCAGCACCTTTGCAGGCCCCGCACCCTGAACCTGCCGACCCCTGAAAAGCCCCAGCTTGCGACCTTCCCGCAGGGACTCCAGACGATATCCAGAAAGATCGGTCATCCGCAGGTTCTCCTTTGACGACCCGGGGGCGATGAAATCTTCTCGATTTGATCATGACCGGCGGGCGTTGCGCAGGCAAGCTGAATGTGCTTTGAGATGGAATTCCGACGGGCGTGACCATCAATCGGCTCAAAGGAGCACTCCGCCAGTGGCCTTGCGGGCGTGGGCGCCAGCCTTGGTGGCGTCTACGCTTGATCCCGGCACATGCTCCGCGGGGCTTTCCCGACGCACAAAGGAACGATCATGCAAGCGCAACGTCAACCGGCTCTCTTCACGGCATCTTCCGCGGCGAGCGGGGTGCTCAGCGCGATGGCGTTGGCCATCGCGCTGATCCTTCCGAGCACCGGTCTCGCTCAGACCGATCAGGCTAGGTTGACCGCGGCAAGGCCGACCGTCGTTCTGGTCCATGGAGCATTTGCCGAATCGTCGAGCTGGAATGGCGTCATCTCACGGCTGTTGACCAAGGGATATCCAGTCGTGGCGGTAGCCAACCCGCTGCGTTCGGTGAAGAGTGACGCGAACTACGTCGCTGGTGTCCTCGACACGATTCCAGGGAGCGTCGTGCTGGTGGGCCACTCCTATGGCGGAAACGTGATCACCAATGCTGCGACCGGCAAAAGCAACGTGAAGGCGTTGGTTTATGTCGCAGGTCTGGCGCCGGACACGGGGGAGAGTGCGGAAACGCTGTCCGGAAAATTCCCCGGAAGCACGCTCGGCCCTACCTTGGCGCCCCCTACACCATTGAGCGATGGCGATAAGGACTTGTATATCCAGCAGTCGAAGTTCCACGACCAGTTCGCGGCCGACCTACCCGCATCGCAGGCCAGGTTGATGGCTGTAGGCCAGAGACCGGTGACCGAAGCCGCGCTCAAGGAAGGTTCGGGCGCGCCGGCCTGGAAGAACATCCCCTCGTGGTTCATTTACGGCAGTCGAGATAAGAATATCCCTCCGGCTGTGCAACCCTACATGGCGAAACGCGCCGGCGCCAAGAGAATCGTGGAGGTGCCCGGCGCCTCGCACGTCGTGATGACATCGCACCCCGATGCTGTGGTGAAGCTGATCGAAGAAGCTGCCGCTCTCGCCAGCGATTGAGGCACGCGCGGACGAAACGCCATGGGCAGGGCCTTCGCCGAGATTGCCTTCACGCCGTCCGTCAAGGCGGCGCAGCGACGATATGGGAGCCGCGGATCCAACCGCGCATATGAAGAAGCACGCGACGCACTGGACGAGATCACCGTTGCCGAGCGGGAATTGATCGAGCGGATCGATGGCTTCTATCAAGCATCGGTCACAGAATCCGGATGGCCCTACGTACAATTTCGGGGCGGCCCTCCGGGCTTCCTCAAGGTCATTGATTCGAAGACCGTAGGCTATGCCGATTTTCGCGGCAATGTGCAATACCTGAGCGTGGGCAACATTGCCGCCGACGATCGTGTGGCGCTCATCATGATCGATTATGGAAGCGGGCAGCGGCTCAAGCTGTGGGGGCGGGCAAGGGTCGTACACAAGGCGGAAGCGCCGGAGCTGCTTGCAAACCTGGTCATGCCGAACTACAGAGCGATCGTTGAACGAGCGATCGTCATCAAGATCGAGGCCCTCGATTGGAACTGTCCGCAGCACATCACGCGCAGATTCACGGAAACCGAGATCCGAAAGCAGGTTGCGCCATTGCTTGCAGAACTGGGGACGATGAGAGGCCGCACTTCGACCACGACGTTATCGAGCAAAGGAACGATCGGCAGCGGACCTGTGCCCCTTCTTGTGACTGGTGTGCGCATCCTGACCGACCGAGTGCGAGCCTACGAGCTGCGGGCGAGGCCGGGCGATGCGCTTCCTTCGATCCAGGCAGGGACGCATCTGCCGCTGCCAGTTGTCGGCCGCGATGGCGTCGAGATCTCCCATCACTATTCGATCGCGTCCGACACGGGTGATCCGACACGCTGGGAGGTAGCTGTTCGGCGTGATGACGATGGTTCAGGGGGATCCCAATTCATCCATGCCCACTACGCGGTTGGAACATTGTTGGGATGTGGACAACCGAGGAACGGATTTGCCCTGCATGACGATCGTCTGCCGTCAGTGCTCATAGGAGGTGGCATCGGCATCACGCCACTCAGGGCCATGGCGTTCACTCTCCAGCGCGAAGGTCGCGAATTCAGTATCCATTTCGCGGCCCGATCTCCGGAAGAGGCACCCTATCTTGCGGAACTGCTTCGAGAGTTTCCTGACCGGGTTCGTACCTATTGGTCGTCGCTTGGGGCGTCGGCCCGACTGGATCTCGAGTCCGTGCTGCGGCAGTCGACGCGCGACGCGATGTTTTATGTCTGTGGACCCACCCAGATGCTTGCGGAGTTTCAACTACTCGCAGAGAGCAAGGCCATCGACCATGAAAGGGTGCACTTCGAACGCTTCACCGCGCCGGCGGAAGTCATGGGCGACAAAGCCTTCGATGTTGAACTCCACCGCAGCGGCACCGTTCTGCAGGTGCCTGTCGGTAGGACCATCCTGGAGGTTCTGCTCGCAGCCGGCGAGCGTCCAAACTTCGACTGCAGGACGGGGACCTGCGGCACATGTGCTACCAGAGTATTGAGTGGCGAGCCCGATCATCGCGACCTGGTTCTTTCCAAGGCCGAACACGATCGCGATCACCTTATGTGTACCTGTGTGTCACGAAGCAAGAGCGATCGATTGCTGCTTGACTTGTAAGGGATCGGAGGTCCCCGTCGGAGCTCCGATCTGCGGGTGTCAGGCGTCGACCTGCTCAATTTGCCCCCGAACGGTCTCGAGTCGCAAGGAATGCACTGTCGGGGAAGACCCATTGTCGTCTTTGTGGACTTGCGCGAGGTCTCTTGTGTGCGGTGTCGGGCTCAGCAATCCTCGTCTTTCGGTGGCGCAGATTGCCTGTGTTCTGCTGTCGACGTTCAACTTGTCGAAGATCCCCTTCAGATGGGATTTCACGGTGCCGACCGCGATATCGAGGCGCTTGGCGATGCTCTTGTTTCCCAGTCCGTCGACCACCAGGCGGAGCACTTCCTCCTCGCGGCTGGTCAAAGGATCCGCCGACAGGCTCTCGGCCAGTCGTTGCGCTACTTGGGCACTGAGATGGCGGACACCGCCATGGACTGCCCGGACGCCGGAAGCCAACTCATCGAGTGCACACCCGAACAGGATGTACCCACGAATGCCGCACTCCGTGGCATGACGGATCTCCCATTCGCGGTCCGAGGAGGCGATGATCATGATTTTCAGGCATTGGCTACCGATGGATCGACGCGATCCCCGCTCGGCCAATCGGATACCGTTCTCGTAGTCGGCGACAACGACATCGGCGGCTCTGTACAGCCGAGCCGGAGGCAATTTGTCGTCTGCGAAAGGATCCTCGTCGATGTTGACAACCTCAAGGTCTCGGTACTTCGAGAAGGTCGCAGCAAGGCCTGCTCGCGTGAAGGGGTCGTCATGCAGCACTAGGATTCGGATGGGGTCAGCGAACGACATGATGGAACTCCAGGATAGAGGTTGGATTTGCTGCAGCTTGCTCTTGAAATCGCCTGGGGAGCGAAGACTGTGCCTCTACGTTAGGCTCTTGTCTCCGGCGGCGAAACACCGGATTGGTTCAGACGCATTCACTCGATAGATGGAACGGCTGGGCCGCTCCCTCCGTGAAACCCGTGCCAGCAGCGCCGCCGGGCGATACGGCTCGCGCGAGCCTCAGCTCAACACGTTGCAAGGAGCGCGTGGATCTGCGCCACCACGGACGCGCCGTCCCCGATCGCTGCGCCGACCCGCTTGACGGAGCCAGAGCGCACGTCGCCAATCGCAAACAATCCAGGCACGCTGGTCTCGAGTGCATGCGGCGCGCGGCCTCTACCTGCTGTCTGCCACGGTGCCGTTTGTTCGCCGGTAAGGATGAAGCCGGAATTGTCCTTTGCGACCGGACAATCGCCGATGCAGTCAACCTCAGGATCGGCGCCGATGAACAGGAAAAGGTTCCGCAAGGCCCTTGTCTCGTTCAGATTCGTTCTTGAATGGACCCAGGTGACGGATTCCAGGCCCGTGTCGGGTTGGCCGTCGAGCGACAGGATTTCGCACGAGGTCAGGAGCTCGATGTTGGAGCAGGCGGCGATGCGATCAATCAGGTACTTCGACATGGACCCTTCCAGACTCCTGGCCCGTACCAGCATCGCGATGTGCTTGACATGGGCGCTGAGGTAAACGGCGGCTTGGCCTGCAGAGTTTCCCGCGCCCGCGAGCGCCACATGTTGTTGGCCGCAGATTCGTGCTTCGATAGGGGACGCCCAATACCACACACCCCGGCCTTCGAAGTCGCAGAGGTGCGGCACCATCGGGCGACGATAGCGAGCGCCAGTCGCGAGGACAGCCGTGCGGGAACGGATGAGGCGGCCATCTGCGAGCGTCAGGGACAGAAGGTGCCCCTCGCCTGAGTTGGATTCATGAAGGCTTGCCACCCGCGCTGGAATCACTATTTCGGCGCCGAATTTCTGCGCCTGCACGAATGCACGTGAGGCGAGCGCCGCGCCCGATACGCCAGTTGGAAATCCAAGGTAGTTTTCGATTCGCGCACTCGCGCCAGCCTGGCCGCCATAGGAGCGGGAATCGACGACGATGACCCTGAGGCCTTCGGATGCGGCGTACACCGCGGTCGCCAATCCCGCCGGACCGGCGCCCACGATCGCACAGTCGTAGATTTCCTGACGCTCCAACGTATCGATCATGCCCAAGTGACGCGCCAACTCCGCTTCCGAAGGGCTGCGAAGCACCGCGCCGTCCATGCACACCACCAGAGCTTCTTGAGGCCCGATCTCGTACTGCGCGAGGAAGGGACAGGGTCGCTGCTCGATCGCAGGATCGAACTGATAGTGCGGCTGGCCGTTACGGGCCAGGAACGTCTGAAGCCGAACAACGGAGGGCGAAGTCGCACGACCGGCAATGACAACACCGCCCATGCCCGCGTCGAGCAGCGCAACACGCCGCAGGATAAGTGCTCGCATGATTCTCTCGCCCAGATCCGCTTCCTCGATGACAAGCGCTCGAAGTGAGTGAGGTTCGATGACGAAGGTTTCCACCGCCGTGTTGGCTATCGCATCGATCAGCGCCGGCTTGCCCGAGAGTTCGCTTACTTCCGCGACGAACTCGCCGACGCCCTGGCAGGCCATCAGGTGGGAGCGGCGCAAACTGTCTCGCTGCCACACGGACACGATGCCGCTCGTGATGACGACCAGGCCCGGGCCCACCATGCCTGCGACGAACAGTGCCTCACCACTCTGAAATGCCCTGGCTCTGCCGAATCGAATGAGGCGGCTTGATTCGTCGCGCGACAGGATCGGAAATACCTGGAACTGTCGCGGGCTGACCGCCGATGAAGTGAAGCTTCCTGGCATGACGAGAGACTCCTTGGCTGTGCGTCTTGATTCTGCCGAGTCTGATTTTTCGAAACTTGCAGCGACACGCCAATAGGTCGCAGCGGTAGCTCTGCCACAAGCCCTTGTGACATTCCTTGCGCAGCAAGGTATGCCCCTTCGGTATGAAGCGGTGCACGCCCTCATGCGGCATGTTGGAGCGCGTGCGGATCGATACGCTAAATGCCAGCTGGTCGTGAGTCTCGGGTGCAGTGTTGAAACTGGTGACCCGGCGGCGACGGCCGGTGCAAGCGCTGATTCATTTCATTCATCTCAAGGATTCACATGACTGCACCATCACCCTCCGAGACTTCGGCTTCCCAGATCCGCTACCTCAAGGCCAAGATTGATGGCGTAGATATCTTCTATCGAGAGGCCGGCCCGCGGGACGCGCCTGTCCTCCTGCTTTTGCACGGGTTTCCGACTTCCTCGCAGATGTTTCGCAATCTCATTCCCCTGATGTCGGAAGAGTACCGGGTGATTGCACCCGACTACCCGGGTTACGGACAGAGCGACATGCCAGACCGGAACGAGTTCTCCTACACCTTTGAGAACTACGCGAACATCGTCGACAAGTTGACACGACAGATCGGCGCTGATCGTTACGCGATCTATGTCATGGACTACGGCGCGCCAGTGGGCTTCCGCCTGGCCGTCATGAACCCGGACCGCGTCACCGCCTTCGTGGTGCAAAACGGAAACGCCTATGAAGAGGGCTTCGGACATCCGTTCTGGGACGGCATCATGGCGTACTGGAAGACGGGGGATGCGAAAGAGAGGGAGGCCATCCGCTGGTTGACCACGCTCAAGGCGACCTATTGGCAGTACACCAACGGCTACAAGGACCTGTCGTTGATCAGTCCTGACGCGTGGACCCTCGACCAAGCCTTGCTGGATCGGCCCGGCAATGCCGACATTCAACTCGACGTCTTCTACGACTACCGCACCAACGTGCCCTTGTACCCGTCATGGCACGAGTACTTCGCTGCGCACAAGCCGCCAATGCTGATCACCTGGGGGGCGAAGGACGAGATATTTCCAGCTGCGGGAGCAGCGCCCTACAAACGCCATCTGCCGGACGCTGAGATTCACATGCTCGATACGGGCCACTTCGCGCTGGAAGATCACGGAGCGCATATTGGGGCGTTGATGCGCGAGTTCCTGGGCCGGGTCGTGCCACGCTCGAAGAAGGTCGAGCCGTACTAGGCGAAGTACCGTTCTTGTCTCAGGAGAACAAGCATGGCCAACAAGATGCTTGCCGGCAAGGTAGCGCTTGTAACGGGAGCTTCTCGGGGCTTGGGAGTGGCAATCGCCCACGCCCTCGCGAGCGAGGGCGCAGATGTCGCAATCAGCTACAACGCCTCAGCCGAGAAAGCCTCGGCCGTGGTGGAGTCGCTGAAAGAGCTCGGCGTGAAGGTCGCTGCCTTTCAAGCCGACCAGGGCGACGCAAAGCAAGCGGCGCGCCTTATCTATCAGGTCTACGAACGTTTTGGGCGGCTCGACATCTTGGTCAACAACGCCGCGGTCGCCGTACAGGGAAAAACCATCGACGACCCTACGGTCGATACTGAGGCCCTCGACAGGCAGTGGGTCGTCAACGTGGGCGGCGTGATTGCCGGAATTCGGGTGGCCGCGAAACTTATGAGTGAAGGTGGACGAATCATCACCATCGGTTCAGGCGTAGGTCGGCGTGTCGGCTTTCCAGGGACCGCCGACTACGCCGGCACGAAAGCCGCCATAGTTGGCTATTCCAAGGGAGCAGCACGCGATCTCGGACCCCGTGGAATCACGGTGAATGTGGTTCAAGCCGGGATCATGGAGACGGACATGGCCAGCGGGATTGGAGACTTCCTTCCTACGCTGTTGCAATCCCATGCCATCCCTCGACTTGCACTTCTGCAAGAAGTGGCGGCAGGGGTAGTGTTCCTTGCGAGCCCACTGGCGTCGTATGTGACCGGCTCAGTCTTGGACGTAGAAGGCGGGTATGGCGCTTAGTAAAAGCGTCGTGTTGACAAGATGAGGACGCCCGAATCAATTTATCACGAGGAAATATAAATGTTCGTATCAAGCCAAGTCACAAGTGGCGCCTTGTCAAGGAGAGACGTTCTTGCGACTGGGTCATTCATGCTGGCCGCAGCGTCGATTCCGTCTGTCGCTTCGGCGGCGAAATCGACCAGGTCATCTCCTCCAAACCATTCCATCAACCATCGCGAAGGAGCGAACACCATGGGCACAGTCACAACCAAGGACGGTACCGAGATTTACTACAAGGATTGGGGTACCGGCCAGCCAATCGTATTCAGTCACGGATGGCCTCTAAGCGCAGACGCATTCGAAGACCAGATGTTCTTTCTGGCTTCTCGCGGATACAGATGCATTGCCGCCGACCGCAGAGGCCATGGCCGCTCGAGCCAACCTTGGGGCGGAAACGACCTGGATACCTATGCCGACGACTTGGCGGAGGTCGTCAAAAAGCTGGATCTCAAGAAGGCGATCCATGTCGGTCACTCGACGGGCGGCGGCGAAGTAGCGCGCTACATCGGCCGCCACGGGACGGGCCGCGTCTCGAAGGCGGTGCTGATCGGCGCCATCCCGCCGTTGATGCTGAAGACGCCGGCGAACCCGGGCGGCTTGCCGATCGAGGTCTTCGACCAGATTCGCACTGGCGTCGTGGTCGACAGGTCGCAGTTCTGGAAGGATCTCAGCCTGCCGTTCTACAGCTACAACAGGCCGGGCGCAAAGGTTTCCCAAGGCGTGCGGGATTCGTTCTGGATGCAAGGGATGATGGCGGGATTCCCTGCTTCGTACTTCTGCATCAAGGCGTTCTCCGAGACGGATCTCACCGAAGATCTGAAGAAAATCGATGTACCGACCTTGGTGCTCCATGGCGACGATGATCAGATTGTTCCGATCGCAGACTCGGCGCTGATCTCATCCAAGATCATCAAGAACGCGACGCTCAAAGTCTACGAAGGCGCCCCTCACGGCATGTGCACGACCCTGAAGGATCGCGTGAATGAGGAACTGCTCGCGTTTATCAAGAGTTGATCACCAAGGCCGACTTCGTCGAAGAGGACTTCAGAAGTCGGCCGCCTCCTCCCTCTGAAGTCTACCAATTGGAGAGCATGATGAGCAAGCTTGTCGGCAAGATCGCCCTGGTCACCGGGGGTAGCAGTGGAATCGGCTTGGCGACGGCCAGGCGCTTCGTCGAAGAAGGGGCGTTTGTCTTCGTTACCGGACGCCGCCAACCAGAGTTGGACGCGGCCGTTGAGGGCATCGGCTCGAATGTGATGGGCATCCGAGGTGACGTTTCGGACCTGGCCGATCTGGACCGAATCTACGCGACCGTTCAAAAGCGGCAAGGACGTCTCGACGTTCTGTTTGCCAATGCCGGAGGGGGCGGATTGATGCCCCTGGGACAGATAACGGAGGAACATTTCGACGAAACCTTCGACATCAATGTGCGTGGCCTCCTTTTCACCGTACAGAAGGCGCTCCCGTTGATGCCGTCGGGTTCGTCGATCATCCTCAACGCGTCGACGGCTGCAAGCCAGGGAACTCCGGCCTTCAGCGTTTACAGTGCTACGAAGGCCGCAGTCCGCAGCTTCGCACGCTGCTGGGCCCTCGACCTAAAGGAGAAAGGCATTCGCGTCAATGCCATGAGTCCCGGCGTGGTGCCAACGCCAGCCTACTACACCCTTGGCCTTACGAACGAACAAGTCCAGGGTTTCATCGATGTGCAGGTGCAGACCACTCCGTTGGGTCGCGTGGGAACGCCTGAAGAGGTCGCGAAGGCCGTCGTGTTTCTCGCCTCGGACGACAGCAGCTTCGTCAACGCGGCTGAGTTGTTTGTCGACGGCGGCATGGCGCAGGTCTAGGAGAATGTGCAACGTATCAGGGCGTCAGGACCCGCAATGGGCTGGCCAGACCCCCAAGCCACAGCGTTCAGCGCATCGTGTCGTAGTCAATGGGAACCCATGAATAGGCGCCGCCCTCCGCGCGCACGTGTCCGATGCCTGGAAAGGGCAGATGCGCGCCTGCGACGAGATATCGGCCTCTGACCGCTTCCTCGTAGGCGGGAATCCGTTGTCGGACCACTTCGCGGACATCCGAGTCGAAATCGATGGTCACCGTCGGCTCGACGAACTGTACCGAGGCCACTTCCATCAGGTCACCCCAGAAAACGAGCTTCTGTCCCTTCGACTCGATCACATACAGTGTGTGACCGGGAGTGTGCCCCGGCGCCGGCATCGCCCGAATCCCGGGCGACAGCTCGGCCGGGCCGACAAACGTCTTGAACCTCCCTGCACTGGCGTAGGGACCGATACACGCTGAAGCTCCATCGAAAAAGGCTTTCCTTTTCGCCGGTGCCGCATCGAGTGCGGTCGCGCTCAGCCAGTAGTTGGCCTCTTTTTGCTCGACCAGAAGAGTCGCGTTAGGGAATGCCATCCGTCCATCGACCACCAGTCCACCGATATGGTCGGGATGCATGTGGGTGATCAAGATCGTATCGATCTGTTCTGGCCGATAGCCAGACGCCACCAGATTCGCGATCAGATTGCCAAGCGTCGGTCCGAACCGCTTGGCCGCTCCGGTGTCGACCAGGATCAGACGCGATCCGGTATTGACGAGGTAGGCGTTCACGGAGGTTGGTACTGCCTGCGCATGAAACGAGTCTGCAAGGAGGCGGGCGGTCGTCGGGGTGGCGTTGGTGAGCAACTCGTTCGTCTGCAGATCGAAGACGCCGTCGTTGAGCGCCGTGATCTCGATGTCGCCGAGCATCATCCTGTAGAAGCCGGGCGCCTGCGATTTGGCTAGAGGCGCCGCCGCCTGCGAGGCTGCCCAGACCAGACACATCGCGACGAGGGTGACCCACGCTTGAAACGCGGATTGAAGGGACCGACCGCCGGACCGCCTTTGAGTGGGGAGGAACATACTGATCTCCGTTGTCTTGCCCTCGAATTGTTGGCTTCGAGGCATCTTGGCGCATGCCTCATAAGTGCCTGGGCCTCCGTCCCCTTAGGGATGGTCTGAAGAACAGGCGGTGGGTACAATGCGATGCGGTGGCAGGTGATCGGCGGCAAACTTCTGATTTCAAAGCTCCAATGACGGATGATTCGTTGATTTCTGTGGTCGATGACGAGGAGGCCCTTAGGCAATCCCTCGAAGGCCTGCTCAAATCGCTGGGTCACACGGTCGCAGTCTTTTCTTCGGCGGAGGATTTCCTCAGTTCCCCTGCCCGAGCGAAAACCGAGTGCTTGATTCTCGACGTGCGCATGCCGGGAATGAGCGGAACCGAACTACAGCGTGAGTTGATCGCACAGGGCCAGACTCCGCCGATTATTTTCATCACCGCTCACGGGGACGACGACGTGGTGTCGCGGGTGATGGCCAATGGCGCCATCGACTGCCTGCTCAAGCCCTTCAGCGAAGATTCCCTGATGAATGCCATCAGTGAAGCCCTTCAGCGCTAGATGGTCACCCAGCCGCGCTCGACCTGATCGGCAAAATGGTTCAAGCCGCTCATCATTCTGCTGATTGGGCAACGCCATGAGCGGTCTCCTGAATAGTGCGAGTGAAATCGCCGAACTGCGTCGGGCCAAGGCGGAACTGCAGGAGGCGCTCGCAGCAACTCGGAATTCGGAGGAACAGTATCGCACCATGCTTTCCGCGATTCCCACCCTCGTGTGGCGTACGACTGCGGAAGGTGCCGCCGAATTCTTTAGTCAGCGTTGGCTTGAATACACCGGGATGTCGTTCGAGGAAGCCCAAGGCAGCGGCTGGACCGCCGCCTTTCATCCGGACGATCTCGAGACGCTTTCCGCCCGATGGATGGAAATTGTGGCCTCGCAGAAACCGGGTGAAGTCGAGGCTCGGTTCCGGCGTCACGATGGCGAGTATCACTGGCACCTCATGCGGTCCGTTCCTCTCTTCGATGAGCACGGAAGGCTCGTGAACTGGTGCGGAACGAATACCGACATCGATGACTTCAAGCGCGCTGAATCCTTCCTCGCCGGAGAGAAGAAGCTATTCGAGATGAGTGCCACGGGTCACTCGCTTCAGGCGATCCTGGAGGCTGTTTGCGAAACTGCAGAAGAGCTGGCGGAGGATTCGCTGGCGGTGATTCAATTGCTGGATGACGAGGGGAAGTGCTTACGACTGGGTGCGGCCCGCAGCCTTCCCGACTTCTATAGGAGAACGATTGACAGCGAATTGATCGGACCCTGCTCCGGGTCTTCCGGCACCGCCGCGTTCCGGGCAGAAAGAGTTCTTGTCTCGGATATTGCAACCGATCCGCTCTGGACAGATTTGAAAGATTTGGCGTTAGAGCATGGCTTGCGTGCCTGCTTCTCGACTCCAATGATGTCCCCCGACGGTTCGGTGATTGGAACGTTTGCTATCTACTCTCGACAGGCACGCGAAATTACTTCACGGGAGATTCGAATTGCGGACCAGTTCACCCATCTGGCCGCCATCCTGATCGGGCGGAAGCGTGCGGACGATGAATTGCGGGCGAGCGAGGCCCTTCTTGCAGAAGGACAGCGAATAAGCCAGACCGGGACCTGGGTGTGGCAAGTTTCGACCGGCAGGATCGTCTGGTCGGAGGAGCACTGCCGCATCTTTGGTTTCAGTGGCGATCTGTTGAATGTCACATTGGCACTGTTCTTGGAGACCGTGCATCCGACCGATGTCGCAAGGGTTCAGGCGGTGCTCGATGACGCGGTGCGCCGCGCGTGCGAGTTCAGCATCGAGTATCGGATCAATTTGTCCGATGGATCGATGAAGCACATCCACAGCAGGGCGCGACCCGTTATCGGAGAGCGTGGGCAAGTTGAGCAGTTCATCGGGACGGCCATGGATATCAGCTACCGATACGAGGCCAAGATTGCTTTGGAGAACGCGCTGGCGCAAGCCGTGGCCTCCGAGGATCAACTGCGGACGCTCATCGACAATCTGCCGGGGCTCGCATGGACCGCTGGTCCCAACGGGGAGGCTGAGTTCCTGAGCCAGGGCTGGCTCAATTACACGGGCATGACATTGGAAGAAGCGCGAGGACCTGGTTGGGCCAACGTCATTCATCCCGACGATGTCGGCCTGATGGTGGAGAGGTGGCAGAGAATCATCGCGACCAAAAAGGCGGGCGAGCAGGAAGCCCGTCTCCGGCGCTTCGACGGCACCTATCGCTGGTTTTCGTTCCGTGGGGCGCCGCTTCTTGACCAGTGGGGCCATATCGTCAAGTGGTATGGGGTCAACATCGATGTCGAGGACCAGAAGCGTTCCGACGAAGAGATGCGCAGGCTGGTTTCTCTTATCGAGAACAGCACTGACTGCATCGGCTACGCTTGGTCGCCACAGGAAATCGCCTATATGAACGCAGCCTGGCGCACGCTGGCTGGATTGGATGTCGATGCGGATCTGGCCCAATATCAGATGGCAGACCTTCTCCCGGCTTCAGACTACCGTCGGTTTCTGGACGAGATCATGCCGATCCTCACGCGAGATGGACATTGGGAAGGTGAGCAGACGCTGCACAACATCAAGACGAAGATCGCGACGCCGGTACATCAGACCATCTTCTTCATTTCAGAGTCCGGCCCGGATCGCCGGATCGGCATCGCGACCATCTGTCGGGACATCACCGAACGCAAGCGCTCCGAGCAGGAGTTGCGAAGGAGCGAGGCGGATCTGCGGAAAGTCCAGTCCGAACTCGCCCACATCACGCGGGTGACCACGATGGGGGAATTGGCTGCGTCAATCGCCCATGAAGTCAACCAACCTATTGCGGCCGTGGTGATCAACGGCAATGCATGCCTGCGCTGGTTGGCCCGTGAGACAACGGATTCAAACAACATTGCTGAAGCCCGTGAAACGATTCAACGCATCATTCGTGATGGCACGCATGCGGGCGACGTGATTGCCCGGATTCGTGCGCTGTTCAAGAAATCGGAAGGCTCGAAGGCACCTCTGGATCTCAATGAGGTCATCCGTGAAGTCATTGCCCTTGCGCGGAGCGAGATGGACAAGCGGCGGGCCGTCCTCCGGCTCGAACTGACGTCCGATCTGCCGCGCGCCTTGGGAGACCGGGTACAACTTCAGCAAGTGATGCTCAATCTTATGCTCAACGGGGTAGAGGCAATGAGCGGGATCGACGATTGGCCGCGCGAGTTGGTGATCGGGACGCGCAATCTGAGTGCGGGGCAGGTGTTGGTGACCGTTCGAGACTCGGGCACAGGACTTGAATCCGGGAATGTCGAACAGCTGTTTTCTGCCTTCTTTACGACCAAACCCGGCGGGCTCGGGATGGGGCTTTCCATCAGTCGTTCCATCGTGGAAGACCATAGCGGTCGTCTTTGGGCTACGGCCAATGACGGTCCAGGCGCGACTTTTCAGTTTAGCCTTCCCGCGGAGTCCTGACGAAGTTCGGCAGTTGTCCGGCGTCTCGTCCCTGTGAGATATATGCCGGCGGGAATGGCCGAGGCATGAAGGTCGATCCCACAACGTGGAGCGGAGAATGTTCGATGTGCAAGGTATTGCGTATTCGCTCTGTCAATGTCGCTCGGCATGGCGAGAGGGCTCGCCTAGCGTCGTTGGGTCGTGCGCTGCGGTCTGAGGGCGCGTCTTGACTGCGAGGCACAGCAATGCAGTGACAAGAGACAGGGCGATCTGGCACGCATACGAGCGGCTGAAATCACCTCGAGTCGCGTCGGTTCCTCCTGCCATCAGGACGATGATGGCGACTCCAAGTACGGAACCAATCTGTCGGATCGCCTGATTGACGGCGCTACCCACGGCATACTGTTTTGTCGGAAGTCGGTTCACCGCTGCAGCCGAGAGGGATGGCAGGACCATGCCAACGCCGATTCCGTTCAAGACGACACCCGGAAGCCATTGGGTCAGGTACGCAGGGTCGTTTCCAGGAACCAACAGGAACCACAGGCTGCCTGTCGCGTGGGTCAGTGCGCCACCCACCAGGAACGGCCGATGCCCAATTCGTGCCGCGATCCTTCCTGTCACGATCGCGACCGGAATCACGAGCATGGGACCCGGCGTGACAGCCAGGCCCGCCAGCGTCAGGCTGTAGTGCCAGACCCCTGTCAGGAAGAGAAAGTATCCGAAGAACATCATCGAGAATGCCGCGCCGAAGGTGAGCGAAGCGAGGTTCACGAAGGAATAAGTTCGATTGTTGAAGAGTCCCAAGTCCACAAGGGGCGCGTTCGTGGTGCGAGCACGAACGATGAAGGCGATCAGCGAAGTGAAGCTGATCGCCATGACAAGCCCAATTTCGAATCTGCTCCAATGGGGTGCGTCCGATTGAACGATTCCCAGCGCCATCGCGCTGACGGCCACAACCAGAAGCAGCATGCCGGGCACGTCGATGCCATGGACACCTGGATTTTCCGCGTCCTTGTCGAGAAGCATGACGCCCCACCAAAGCGACAGTGCGCCAAGCGGCAGGTTCAGGTAGAAGGCCCATGGCCATCCGACGGTATCGACGACGAACGATCCGAGACTGGGGCCGACCGCCGCGGCAAGGCCTCCCACCGCACCCCACAGGCTCACCGCAACCGATCGCTTGTCCTGTGGAAATGCCCCGAGAATGAGTGAAAGCGAGGCGGGCGTGAGCATAGCTGCGCCGATCGCCTGCATGACACGCGCGGCGATCAGCCAACCCGACGCAGGCGCCAGACCGCAGGCGCCTGACGCTGCGAGAAAGACGGCAACGCCAATCAGGAACATTCGCTTGCTCCCGTGTGCGTCGGCCAAACCTCCTGCGGGAATCAGCATGCCGGCATAGACCACGGTGTACGCATTGAGAACCCATGAAAGGTCCGCTGGCGAGGTCTCGGGAAAAGTTCCCCGCATGGCTTGGAACGCCGCGAACAGCATCGTTGTGTCTATCCCGACCAGGAAGACGGCGACACTGGCGATCCAGAAAGTAGGCCAGGGTGATGCTGCCTGCGCGCGCGGTTCTCCATTGCGAGTCAGCGGAAGTTCTTCCAAGGGCTTGGTTCTCATGGCGACATACCGCACCCGATGTCCGTACTCTTTACCGGGCAGCAAGAACGGGTCAGACGTCCATGTACACAAGCTGGATGAAGAAGGCAGGGCTGATCAGGAAATCGCCGTATTTCGCGTCGAAGGGTGCAGTGGGCTTCGCAGCGACCGTTTGGGCGAGCGTCTTTCCCTGCTTCTTCAGCTTTGCGACATTACCTCGGATGGCAACCAACATGTTGCGAAACTCTATGAAGCCCGCCTGATCACTCACGTCGCCGTGCCCGGGAATGATGATCGTCCGAGGCGTGGTCGCCTTGATGATCGCGTCGGCCCAGCGGATGAGCCCGTCGATACTGCCGCCCGCACCGTTGTCGAGAAATGGATAATGGCCGTTCCACCAGATGTCCCCGACGTGCAGGATGTCCGCATTCTTGAAGTAGACCGAGATGTCTGTATCCGTGTGCCCGTTGCCATAATTCTTCATGACGATGGTTTCACCGTCGAAGTCCAGAGTCTTGTCTTTCTGGACCAACACCGTTGGAAGCGCTCCAGCCGGACTCGGTGGAAAAAAGAAACCCCATTCGATCACGCGCGTGCCTGAAGTCAGCCGCTTCAACGTGTTCTCATGCGCTACGATAGTGGCACCCTTCTCGTGCAACCACGCGTTGCTGTCGGTGTGATCCCAGTGGTAGTGGGTATTGATAAGGTACTTGAGCGGCACGGTGCCTGTACTGTCAATGGCCGCCTCGAGCTTCTTTCTCGAAACGGCAATGCCTCCGTCCACCATCAGTTTCCCGGAGGGGCCCGTGTAGACAGCGATGTTGCCGCCGGACCCAGTCAGAACGCTCACGTTTCCGCGCAGCTTTTGCACGGAGATGTCCGCTGAGGCAGCGCCCTCGTTGATGAGGAGCACGGGGGAGACGACCTCTGCGGCCGCGAGGAATGGCGTTGCTGATGCGATGACAATCGTTGCGGAGGCGAGGGCACTCCGAAGTGCCGGTACGGTGCAATTGAAAATCATGACGGTCCTCTTTGCTGGATGGGGATTGCGCGCGGCTGAACCCTTCGATTCGTCGTCGCGGTGCTCGCCGTTGACTACCGTCCCTTCACCTGCGGCCGATTCCGCTCGAAGTGATCGCCAGGACAGGGCCTCTTGCTGCACGCATCGAGTATTCGTGCCGTGCAGGTCCGGCACATCTCTCTAAGGTCGGGTGGCGGCGTGACTTCTTTGCATGCCGACATCGGTCATATGTGCCGTCGCGAAGCCGATCGACCGGGAGGGCATCGGACCTCTGGGTGATGCGCGGGTGGTCCCTCGGCGGGTAGCACCATCATCGAAGGATGCCCCATAATGACCGCGGCGGAGCGAGTTCACGATAAAGCAGGAACTCAATGGAATGAGAATTCGCACAGGTGTAAGTCGAAGGCGATGCCTTGCATTGCTGATTTCCTGCTGCAAGGAGCCCAATGCCATGACACTCGATGGACGCGATCCGGACTTGATCGAACAGGTGTGCGAGTTAAGCGTCGATCAGGCGGTTGCGCGATTGACGGAAGCGATCGTCGCCGCAGGCTTGCAGGTTTTCGCGACGATCGATCATGGCCGCAACGCCCATGAGGCCGGGCTCTCCATGCCTCCTGCCGTTCTGCTGATCTACGGCAACGCAAAAGGCGGCACGCCAATCATGCTGACGACGCCTGTTGCGGCCCTGGATCTTCCGCTTCGGGTGCTGATTCGCGAAGGGAGCGAAGGAACCGCAGTCGTCGCCTTTCGCAACATCGGCCCCGTCCTGCGTCAGGTCGGCGTGCCTGAAGTCCTTGCGGCGCGGTTGGCGCCCGCCCAGCGTTTGCTGATCGACGCGATCCGAACCTAGTCCTTCTTCTCAGTAGGAACGGCCGCCGTGCCTCGAAGGGGCAGGTAGAGGGTATTGCCTTTGCGGCTAGTCGTAGTCCCTCCAGCAGGAGGTGCGCAAGCGCGAGTCCTGGCGCACCCTTGGCGCTCGGTCAATCAACCTTCTGAAGGCGCCCTATGACAAAAATACTCGTTCTCTATCACAGCCTCTATGGTCATGTCGAACGCATGGCGCTCGCTGAAGCGGAAGGCGCGGGTGACGTGGCAGGTAGTGAAGTGATGGTCAAGCCCGTACCGGAGTTGATGTCCGATGAGGCGGTGCGGGCGGCCGGTGGCAAAACCGGCCAGCAGGCCCCAATTGCATCGCCTGAAGAACTTGGCACCTATGACGCCATCATTTTCGGAACACCGACGCGGTACGGCAACATGAGCGGGCAGATGCGTAACTTCCTCGATCAGACGGGGAGCCTGTGGATGAGCGGAGCACTCGTTGGAAAGGTGGGCAGCGTGTTCACTTCCAGTGCGACGCAGCATGGGGGCCAGGAGAGCACGATCCTCACATTCCATCCCACGCTCCTGCACCTTGGAATGGTGGTGGTGGGGCTGCCCTACGCCGAGCAGAGGCAGATGGGCCTCGATGAGATCAAAGGGGGCAGCCCCTACGGGGCTTCCACGATCGCAGGTGCACAGGGTGAGCGCAATCCGAGCGAGCAGGAACTTGGCATGGCGCGCTTTCAGGGCAAGCACGTCGCGCAGATCGCGTCCAGGCTAAAAGGTTAGTGGACCGTCTTTCGAGCAATAGACGAATGGCAGACATGTCGAACCTTTTGATCGCCTTGGCGCTGGGGCTCGGTATTGGCGCCGGATGCCGTTGGCTTGATCTTCCATTGCCGGCACCTCCCAAGATCGTCGGCGCGCTGCTCGTGGTTGCGATGACGCTCGGATTCATACTGGCCGGCCATGTGATGGGGCACTTGACATGACAGTGCCCTCTGCACAGCGCTTCAAGATCGTACTGGGCCTGATCTTGGGATTGGCGATCGGAGCGATCTGCCGAGTCGCCAACATCCCTTCGCCCGCCCCATCAGTGATGACCGGGGCACTCCTGGTGGTGGCGATGACCCTGGGTTACGCGGGCTGTGATCGGTGGCTATGCCGGGATCCGGCTCGACAGCGAGGCAATTGCGGCGGTCCTGATGGCTCTGTCAGGGGAGATTGACCGCGGTCGATGAAGCCCTAACCCCTGTATGCCTCTTTTCGAAAGCGCACTGACGCTGCTGGCAATCTCGATTCTGCTGCTCTTCGCCGCGAGGAGATTGGGCGTTCCCTATCCCGCTGTGCTCGCGCTGGCGGGCGCCTGCGCGGCTGCGTTGCCGTGGGCGCGGCCGGTCGGCATCGAGCCGCGTCTCGCGCTTGCGTTGTTCGTTGCGCCCGCCGTGATGGACTCGGCGTTCGACATGCCCCCCCGGGTACTGTTGCGCCATTGGCTGCCGCTGGTATCCCTTGCTGTGCTGCTCGTGCTGGCAACTACAGCATCAGTGGCGTGGGTCGCATGGGCACAAGCTGGACTACCCGTCGCAGCCGCGGTCGCGCTTGGTGCGATCGTGGCGCCGCCCGACACCGCGGCGGCGGCGGCGGTGCTGGACCAATTTAAACTGCCTCGGAGAACAGTGGCAGTTCTCCAAGGGGAAAGTTTGCTCAACGATGCCGTCGTGCTACTGATCTTCGGCGCGGCGATCCGCGCCGCATCCGAAACGGCGGGAAGTTGGTTCGTGGCTTTGCCTCCGCTCCTTGTCGCCGTGCCGGGCGGCGGCCTGTTGGGACTCATGGTCGGGGCCTTGTACGTCTTTCTGGTAGAAAGGTTCGCCGGCACCCTGTCGTCCATCGTCGTTCAAGTGGTCGCAACCTATGGCACATGGGTCATCGCAGAACAGTTCCACCTATCGTCCATCATCGCGGTGGCGACCCTGGCAATGGTCGTCGCGCACTTTTCGCCTTCGCGCACCAGCGCCAAGGATCGCGTCAGTGCTAACGCGGTATGGGCGACGCTTGTGTTCGTGCTGAACGTGCTGGCGTTCCTCCTTGTAGGCTTGCAGGCACGGGTCATCGTCGCCGGTCTCGAGGAAGGTGACCTCTGGTACGCGGTTCGGTTTGCATTGAGCATTCTGGCTGTCGTGGTCGTTGTTCGAATCGCGTGGGTCCTGGGCTACGTGGCTGTTGTTCAACGATTGGGTCGTCCAGTCGGGTCCAAGACGTTGGGTACGGGCGTACCGAGCATCAAGCTCGGCGTGTTGGTCTCCTGGTGCGGCATGCGCGGGCTTGTGACGCTTGCCACGGCGCTGGCGCTGCCGCCCCGCTTTCCTGGTCGTGACTTGATCGTCCTCACTGCGTTTGTTGTGGTCTTCGGCACCCTGGTGCTGCAGGGGTTCACGATCCGTCCGTTGATCGCAGTGCTAGGCATCGAGCCTGATTGCTCGCTGTATGCGGAAATGTCCAGGGTGCGCACTGCTATGCTGGACGCCGCGTTGCAAGCGTTGACCGAGGCCCGCGGAGATGCGCCTGAAGCGGTGCGCGCCGAGTACATGGCCGCGCGGGTCGCCGCGGCGGACCCGCTGCGGCCGCTATCGCCAACAATCTACGACGAACTTCACCTGGAGGCGGTTGCATGTCAACGACAGGTGCTCGATAGGTGGCGTCGCTCTGAATGTATCGATGATGATGCGTTCCACTGCCTGGAGGAAGAACTGGATCGGGCAGAGTTGCATGCAAGGAAGCGAGATCGGATTCGGCTTCAGAAGGCGTGAAAGCGGCGGGCGTGAAGGAGGGCGGTGGCAAGCAACCCGATCTCCCCTTGGGTATTGCCGGGGCCGATTGGCCCGGTCGACTTCAGAAGTCTGTGGACTGCGGCGCGGGCGGGAGGGGCGCCCCGCCAGGGCCGGACCCAACTGTGGTCGGAGCCCAAGCGGTTTGCCCCACGCCCGGGTTTGCTCCTGTCACACACACCGTCCGTGAATACAGCGCGAAGACGCGATTGCTGTGCTGCCGTGAACGCCTAAGGCGATTCACTTTGTAATTTCCGCCGGTTGTTGCCAAGGCTCATCGACTCAGCTTCTCATCAAATTGCACTCGGATAATCCGCATATCCACGAGGGCCACCCTGATAGTACGTATCCGGGTCGCCCGACGACAGCTCGATGCCTCGCTGGAAGCGTTCCACAAGGTCGGGGTTCGCGATGTAAGGAGCACCAAATGAAACAAGATCGGCAGCGCCAGAACTGAGAACAGCCTGCGCAGATTCCTCCGTCAAACCACCGTTAGCGATGATCAGGCCATCGTAGAACTTTCGGAAGTACTGAACGGTTCCACCTTCGAGCGCTTCAATTGGTGTGCCGGTCAAGTCACCAGGGGGATGGTAGAACTGCAGGTATGCGATCTTCAGCTTCGAGACCTGTGAAACCAGGTATTCGTATGTCGGCAGTGTCTGCTCTGTCGGCTGAAACTTGCCGACGCGAAACGCGGGGCTGAGCTTGATGCCGATCCGACCGGGTCGCCATTCGGAGATCATTGCTTCGAGAACATCGAGCGCAAACCGAGCCCGATTTTCGTTACTGCCGCCGTAGCGATCTTCACGCAAGTTGAAGCCGTTATGCAGAAACTCCGGAAGCAGATAGGTGGCGATTCCGTGCAACTCGACTCCGTCGAAGCCTGCTTCCCGCGCGAGCCGTGTACCACGCGCGTAATCGCTGATCGTGCGTGCGATGTCGCCGAGAGTCATCGCCTTCGGCGTTGGCGATGTCTTGAAACCAGTGGGCGTGTACACCTCCTGTTCGAGGCCGACTGCCGACGGGGCAAGAGGCAACTGGCCACCGAGAAGATCCGGATGCGAGGCCGCGCCAAGGTGGCCGAGCTGCACGAAGATCCGGCCGCCAGCGTCATGGACGGCATCTGTCACGCGCTTCCAACCTTCGGCCTGCCTTTCGTTGAATAAGCCAGGTACGTGTATCGCACCGATTGCCTCAGCACTCGGCCAGGTGCCTTCGGTCATGATCAGTCCCGCCGACGCCCGTTGGCGGTAGTAATCAGCCTGCAGAGGAATCGGAACCAGTTCCGGATTTTCCGTCCGGGCTCGCGACATCGACGCCATGACAATGCGGTTCGGCAAATCGATCTCGCCAAGCTTGATCGGCTGAAAAAGAATATCCTGGGATGAATTCATTTGCTACTCCAAATTAGAAATTGAGAAGGACGTTGCCAGTCTTTCCAGGCACTGATACTGCGTCGATTGCAGCATCGAGATCGCCCAGATCGAACTCTTGGTAGCCGTCAAAAAGTTGCGGATTAGTCCGGGCGATTTGGATTGCCGCCGCCATGTCTTCGCTTCTCACTTGCGGCGTCGTGTCTCCGTACCAGGTACCGATCGTGACGCCCACGAGTTTTAACGACTTCGACACGAATAAAGGCAGACTTGCCATTGCGCCTGCTAACGCGCCATAGAAGATGACTGTTCCGCCAATACCCAGCAGTTCAGCCACTTCGCCGAGCAGCGCGCCCCCAACGCCATCGAATGCAATCTGAAGATCACCGTCCGAAACGCTGCGGACGGCGTGCTGCCAGTCGCGCGAAGACGTGTCGATGATGTGTCCGCCCGGCGACGTCGCAACCAGTCGCTCGGCGCTTTGTCGTGAGCGGACCAGACGGATCGGCGTTTGGCCATCGGCTACTGCGAATGCGGCGATGAGTTTTGCGACCGCCGACGCCGCACCGGTAAGCAGGATGTGGTTCGACGCTGCCGGAAGTGCCCGCAGACCAGCCCGGAGGACGTGCCGCGCCGCGATCGTATTGATCAGTATCTGCGTGGCCACGCTGTCTGACAGATCATCGGGTACGGCGAGAAGACTCCCGGCTGGCACCGTCGCACGGCTTTGCCATGCTCCCGGGGCGAAGAAGGCGACGCGCGTGCCAAAAGCCATTCCGGTGCCATCGAGTGCATGCGGCGCAGCGTCCTCGATCACCCCAACGGCTTCAAGTCCCGGTACGCGACCAGCCGGAATCGCGGGAGCGTTCCGCGAATATCTCCCTTCGATGATTTGCAGATCACCAGGGTGAATGATGCTGCGAGATACGCGGACGCGCACCTCACCTGCGGAGAGCGAAGGAACGGCAACATCATCCTCGACCTGAAGCACCGCGTGCGGATCACCGAAGCCGTACTGAACGATACGTCGCGAAAGATTCGTTGAACTAGCCATCATGCGTTCCCTCCCGTTCGCCGTTGAACGCCGGAAAGGAGCGCGGCGCCGGCCACGGCAGAAAGAAGTCGTGGCCGGCGATCAACATCGTGTTGAGCGCTTTGACTACCCGCGCTCCAGGCGCGAGTGTGGCAACCAATTCACTGGAGCTGCCGCCCTGAAAATCGGCGAGCCCGTCCGCCGGGTTACCAGTGCGGAAGCCATTGGTTGGATCGATCAGAATCTGCCCCCGCCACGGCGGCAGTTCGCGCAGGACCGTTTCAACCCGAAGCCAGGGAAGAGCAAGCAGAACAACCGGATGATTCACGGCATCTTGAAGCGTCCCCGCGCTTGCCAATGGTCCAAACTCTCTCGTAAGGGATGCGAGGCTGTCCGGCCCCTGACTATTGCTGAAGAGCACGTTGTGCCCGGCATCTACAGCTTTGCGGGCAAATGACTGTGCCACCTGGCCGGCACCGATAAGACCTATATGCATGTCACGTCCTGAAAAGCACTAGATCGCGTCTTGGCCACTTCCGCGGCCAATGCCTGCGCGAATGCGAGACCAATGCCGGTTGTGCGCTTAGTCAATTCAATCTTGCATTCAAGCTTCGTTGTCAAGTGTGACTCCAGTTGTTCTCGGCCTTTACTTTCCGCTTGTCGGCGCCGTCCTCCAAACCCCTCTGGGCCGGCCGACACGTCCCTCTCTAGGGGCACGGGCGAAAGACTGCCCACATGATCGCGGCCTCCCGTGCGCCCTCGCCAGACATGATTGGCATCATCGATTTATCAACTTCTCGCTATGCGTGTCTTTTCTCGACCGGCCGAAGCCGGCACGGCAGAGCCGCACAACACTGCTCCAACGGCCACTTCTAAACAGTCCAGATCACGAGGAGGGAACAAGCGGTCGGATCGGCGCCGTCTTTAGAGAAGATGCAACGCAGTCTCCGTTTGTCTCCGTTCTTCTCCGTTCGTCTCCGTTCAGGGATACTTCGCGAGTGCGTGGCGGTCATGGACCGTGATGCACCCTCGTTGTACAAGGCCTGCAGCCTCCAACTCGGTCAAGGCCACGTTCACGCGTTGTCTCGAAACCCCGACCAGCAAGCCACGCTCCTCCTGATTGACCCGTAGAGTTGAATCGGTGTTCGAGTAAAGCACTGGATGAAAGAGACTGGCTATTCCTCTAGCCACTCGGGAGGTTGGTTCGAGCAAAAGCTCGTATTTCATCATCGCGATGAACTGGGCCAAGCCTATCGTTCAAGTGCGAGAACATGAAGTGATTGAATGGAATGCTGCATTCCAACAACCAAGAGAATGTGCTCCGTGGCAAGTGCACGGTCACCGTCGGCCGTGCCGCCATGATCTCGTACTTCCGATGCTCTCGCTTTAACAGAGGCCATTCGCCGATCCACCCGCCCGTAGCAACGCCCCGTGAACATGACAAGTTGTCCGTCTGCGGTTGTGTCCTGCACGCGGAGAGACCCTTCCAACACGCCTCTAGCGCGAGCCAGTTGCAGAGATGGCTTGATTCGCCAACCTGTCCTTAGCGATCTGCAACGCAGCTTCCTGCGTCGTCATCTTCGACAGGGCCGCCAGATCGAGGACGAACTGAACGTTCTTCGAGATGCTGTCACGCACGTGCTCCCCAGCCATCTCTTCCGGGCGATGATGGAACTCGATGCCCGACGCGTACATCAATCCCCCTGCATTCGCGATGAAGTCCGGCACGAACACGATGCCTCGCTCGGTCAATCCGTACGCCACGGTGTCGGTAGCCAACAAGTTGTTGGCTGCGCCGCAGATGATCCTGCAAGAAAGCGAACCGATGTTGTCCAGGGTCAGCAGCCCACCGAGCGCGCAGGGCACGAGCACATCACACCTTGCGTGAAGGGCCTGGTCCGGACCGAGCCATTCAGCCTTCAGCGTCGCCGCGATGGTTCTCTTGGACTCGTCGATATCGGAGAGGATGAGATGAGCACCTTCCCGCGCCAGAGTTTCGGCCAGGAGAGTGCCGATACCGCCCAGGCCGATGATGCAGAAAGTCAGTCCTGCGACGGAGTCCATGCGTAAGCTGTGCTTTATGGCCGCGCGAATGGCGCTCTCGACTCCGATAAAGGTGCCGAAGGTGGTTCCACCTGCGCCGCCGGCTGCTTTGGACCGGCCGCCGACGAATGGCGTTCTCCGATAAATGACGTCGATGTCGTTGGGACCGGTGCCGACATCGGGCGCTACAACGTAGGCGCCGTCGAGCTGGTGCACCTGGTCGGCAACGTCAAGGAGCACCGCTTCCCTGAAGTCGTCGGTCATGGTCAGGTCCATGGGCAGCGGTACGACAGCCTTTCCGCCCCCGCTGCCGTTGTTTACGGCGGCGGCCTTCATGGTCATCGCATGCGACAGCCGAAGACAGTCCGCAATGCCATCACTGGCCTGGTCGTATGGCTTGATCCGCAAGCCACCAATCGCTGGGCCCAGCCGGGTGGAATGGACGGCGATCATGACGGGAAGGCCTGAGCGTCGCCCGGCCTGGATCTGGAAATGTTCGTGGTCTGTGGGAATGAAAAGGTCGCTCATGGTCGAAAGGGACGAGATTGCCGGCAGATGCCGCCGGCCTTGGTGCGGCACGACCGAAAAACGGTCGCCTCGTCAGTCTCGCGACCTTTTGGAAACGCGGATAGAACGTTTTTGTTCTAGCGAACGTTTCCTTAGCTCGCCCGGCGTGATCCCGAGGCAATGCTTCAAGTGCCGCCCCAAGTGGCTCTGATCGGAGAATCCGGTAGCATCTGCCGCCTCGGCGATTGAAACTCCACGAGCAATCATGGCCTTCGCATGCTTGATGCGGAGAACCAGTTGATATCGATGCGGCGACAAACCGTACGTGCTGGAGAACTGGCGACAGAAGTAAGCGGGCGACATATCCGCTTCCTTGGCCAAGCGGCTGACGCTCACAGACTCTGCCCAATGCTCGATCAGCAGTGAGAATGCCCGGTTCATCGCCGGGCTTCCTGAGGCACGCGCGATCGGGCGGGGATGTTGGGACGCAAACTGTGGGAGGATGCCCGCGACCAATGCGTGCCAATCGGATTCGATCTGCAGGTCCTCCGGCTTCCCGTCGATCGAGGTTTGGACGAACGTCCTCATCAGCGCTGACAGGCGAGGAGCCGCAACCGCCTTTATTCCGACATCGAAACGACCTAGGCCAAAGTCCTGCGCACAGTCCTGAACCAGAGCGTCGGGTACATAGAACATCACATACTCGCAATCGTCAGCTCCCACGACGCGACCTGCATGTACCTCTCCCGGAGGGATGACCGAAATCTCTCCAGCGCGCACCAGATGTTGCGTGCCAACATGGGCGGACAGATCCTGCACGCCGCCCCTGACGGCACCAAAACCCCAGGTGTCGTGCGTGTGCGAGCCAAAGCGGTGCCTCCTGAAGCGCGCGCTCAGGACTTCGACCCCAGGAATGAGCCCCAGTTCGGCGAACGCTGCTTGATCGCTGTTGCGAGCGGGGGTAGAAGAGGGGGCGGAAGTCATCGGGCGAGCTCTGGCCTGACCATTTTTGCACCTTCTTGCCAACCGGCTCGCCGCAAAGTGGCAAGTCACCGAAACGGTGGGGTAATTGGCGCTTCTGTGCTCGCCGGGGACGCGTTTTCAATCCGCCCGTGGGAAGTCCAAGGTCGTATCGTTTGCCCGGTTCAGCATGTTGGTGAACAGGATCGCGCTGACCGCTGCGATCGTTTCCACAATCTGGCGATCGCTGTAGCCTGCACTGCGAACAGCATCGACCGCGTCGGCAGGCAGTGTGCCGCTGGTCTTCGCCATGCGCAGAGAGAATCGGACCAGAGCGTCGATCTTCGGGTCCTCGGCGTAGCTACCCGAACGCAGCGCCTTCATCTGCGCGCCGGTGAATCCAGCCGCCTTACCGGTGAGCGTGTGGGCGGCCACGCAATAGTCGCAGCCGGAGTCCTCGCTGATGGCCAGATTGATCGCCTCCAACTCCTGCTTGCTGAGGGCTGTCTTCGATTGCAGCAGTTCGTTGGTCTTCAGAGCTTGGGCCAGAAGGGCGGGTGAATTGCTCCCGAGCGTCGCAAAGGCGTTCGGTACCTTGCCGATGGCTTTCTTGATGGCTGCAAACATCTCGGCTAGTTCTCCGGTTGCATCGTTGACGTTCATCGTGTGAAGACGGCTCATGTTGCTACTCCTTGGAATGGGTGCTGTGGGATGGTGTGACAGGCCTATTTGGGGGGCGTGCCAATTGTGATGACGCGTCTTTCGACCGACATCGCGCTTGCGGCCGGCCATGGCGTGCCTCCTCTGGTAGGAGGCACGCGTAAAAGCAGTCACGAGACTGCGATCGCGACCGGTTCCGAGAGTTCGTGGCCAACCATGACCCGCGCATAGAAGTAGTTCAGTCTTGCGCGCTCGCTGAGCGCGTCCAGATTCACATGTCCTCGGGCATCGCAGGGAAAGACATAGCCGCGGCCGGCATTGAAGAGATTGACGAAGCGCAGTTCGTAGCAGGAACCGCACGCGCATGGATGGGATGAATCGTCCATTCGTACCTCCAGGGGTAGGGCAAGGCATTCCGCTGAGCTAACAATAGTCCGCGTCTCGCGAGATGTGCAGAGCCTGAAGCTCGATCTCGAGCTGACCCCTGTGGCCGATCGGAACTCCTCGATGATCGGCGAACTGGCGCTTTGGCCCTTAAGAGGGCCTGACACCACGCTCATGGGAATACGGCCGCACCGCCTTTTTGACGGATGCGCGGCACTCTTTGGTGCGGCATCCTTTTCGAACATGAAGAAGACCATGACCTCATCCTCAAGCTTCCATGCGCCCATGGCGGCTGTGGCGCGCTTTCGCCGTCGATCGTCCGCCGCAGCAGCTCACCGTCATCGAATTTCGTCGTCATACATTGGCCGACTTCAATGGCTCTTCAGCGGCGTTCGGCCGATCGTCACGGGGAAGGAATCACGATGAATGACATTGCATCAGGGATATCCGCGGCGTATGAAGCGAGAGGCGCGCACGGGCGAGCGGTTGGCGTCTTGCGGTCCGCAACGCGCGCAATGGCTAGGTTCCGCGAAGCGCCGGAAAGCTCTTCCGAACGAATGCGAAATGCGTTCAGCACGACCGGCGGAATAGTGAGTTCGGACGCTCTGAGCATTCTTCTGTGCGTATTTCGGCGAACGTGACCGATGATTTCGGGAACGTGACCGATGTCGGTCGGATGCTGGGTTGCGCGGAAGAGATTGTAGGGATGAGGTTGATTTGAAGGGCTGAAGTACCTC
>NZ_JBPJZT010000028.1:0-40523 GCF_051216375.1 Variovorax glacialis
TGCTTCCGTGGTGGGGCACCTATGCAGGGAAACCCGAGGAAACAGTGTCGGCGTCCACTCTGTAGATCCCTGTTGAACCGTGTGCGGGATAACATAGTTCCCCGCACAACGTTCGCACAGGAATCCCGCACAATGGCCTACATCCGCAAGTACCGCGACTCATGGAGAGCCGAGGTCCAAAAGCACGGCATCCGCTCATCCTTCGTGGCCCCGACCAAGCGCGAGGTCCAGCAATGGGCTTTGAAGGAAGAAGCCAAGTTGGACGGCATGAAGAAGTCCAAGGGGCTGACGCTGGAGCAGGCGACCGCCAAGTACGTGACGACCATCAGCAAGCAGAAGGCCCCTACCGCTGCCGCTTGGGAGGAACGACGCTTTGGGGAGCTCATGGCCTTCATGGGCGAGAACACCAAACTTGCCGACATCGGCTCTGACCGGATCTCGGACCTCTGCGAAAACCGGCTCAAGACGGTTTCAGGCTCTACCGTCATCCGCGAATCCAACCTCTTCCGCAACCTCTTTCAGGTGGCCGTGGACGGCTGGAAAGTGATCGATGTGAACCCGTACAAGGGTGTGGAGATGCCCAAGCACAACCCGCCCAGGCACCAGCTATGGACTTGGCAGCTGATCAAGCGGGTCTTGCGCGCGGAGAACAGGAACGAGCGGGAGGTTCAGTGCATCCGGGCTTTCCACATCGCCCTGCACACAGCCATGCGCATGAGTGAGATTGTCGGGGCGACGGTCGTTGGCAAGGTGGCCGTGCTGGAGCGCGACAAGAACAGCGGCAAGGCATCGCCACCGGTGAAGGTGCCACTTGCCCGCAAGGGTGCTGCGCTGTTCGCCAAGTACGGGCCATTCACGATCCGAGCCGACATCGCGAGCGCGACCTTTTCGGACATGACGGACGAGCTTCTGATCGACGGCCTGACGTTCCACGATGCCCGGGCGAGCGCTCTGACCTGGCTGTCACGGCGCGAGGACGTGATGACGCTGGCCCGGATCAGCCGCCACAAGAACATGAAGATCCTCATGGACACGTACTACCGGGAGTCGGCGGAATCCATCGCCGACCGTATCTGACAAGCAAAGGATGACCGATGACCTTCGATGAATGGTGGAACGATGATGAGGAGCGCGGCCTTGGAGCCAATGCGTTCAACGGCAGCTACGACCCCGAGGCAGTGGAAAAGGCTGCGCGCCATGCGTGGCAAGAGGCAGCACGGCAGGAGCGCGCTGCTTGTGCGAAGGTGTGCGAGGATTCTTGGCGAGGCATCTCCACCATCAGCAGGAACGCGCTTTGCGATGCTGCCGCAGCCATTCGCTCTCGGTCTTCCGCCACGGGGGAGAAGGGATGAGCCCGAACAACTGCGCAACATGCGACCACAAGAAGCACCCGGACGGCGGCCACTGCTACATGTTCAGGACGGAGCCGCAGATGGTTTGCGCTCAACACACAAGCAGGCTGCGGCCTCGCACGCCTGAGATGGACGCCATCGTCAAGTTCATCCACGGCAACCCGACCTTCAATCTGGAGAACGCCGCAAAGGCAGTTTCCGAAGCTGTCCGCCGCTCTGGCGCTATCTGAGGAGACGTGAGAAAATGAGGGCTCCCCGAGAGGGGGCTATCAAGGCTGCAACTCGTGCCACCCAAGCGGTCAAGGGGTCTCGAAAGGGACGTGAGCCGACTCAGGTTGCAGCCTTGATGGCGGTCCGCGCTGGTGCCGGGACTGGTGACGTGCACGAATATTCCTGACGCGGTTCGATTCCGCGGCCACCATCAACCCTTCACGCATGCATGCCTGCATCTCCTTGAATGGAGCCCTCTGCCCCAGGTCCCGGGGAAGTGCAAGATAGCCGGGTCAGGCTGCATTCCGTGAGCCGATTTGCTTGAATTGCGGCTCACTCCACCATCTCAGGCGTGACGATGTTGCGCTCAATCAGCCCGTGCTTCGTATGGAACGTGATGGCCTGCGCCTGGCGCTCCGCGATCCAGCCGCCGCGAGCCGCGTAGGCGTCACGGGCCGCGAGCGTGGGGTGCTGGATGACCAGCATGCCGGAATGCTCCTTCTCTTCGGCGTGGTGCCGGTGGCCGCACTGGGCGTACCGCTTGGTCGTCTGCCCCCACATCTGCGGGAACTGCGAGGCGAACAGCAGCGGCAACTGGTCGTTCTTCTTCAAGTGGCCGTGGTGCCAGCAGAGCATCGTTTCGCCGTGCTGGATCGCGTAGTACGGCAGCGGCGAGTCAATGACCTCGATGCGCGGCTCGTTCTCGTAGAGCGCGGCGAACATGGTCCGCAGCCAGATCGACGAGCTGATGTCGTGATTTCCCTCGGCCATCAAAACGACAACCTTATCGTGCTTCGCGAGGGCCAGATCAACAACCTTACGCAGCACTCGGATGGCGACCTGCACCACCTTTGTAAACCGGCCGTCGGCATCGAGGATGTGCCCGCTGGTAGGCGTCACCGGCATCACGCCGTCTTGGTGGAGGAAGTCGCCCAGTTGCGCCACCACGCCGACGCGCGAGTCCGGCGAGGCCATCACCATGCGCTCGAAACAACCGACAAGCGTTGCCTCGGCGATCTTCAAGTCCCAGTCATGGCCTCCCTCGTCGCGCCACGCCAAGGCCCCTACGTGGCTATCGGTCAGGGTGTAGACCGTGGCGAGATCCGCCCGGGCCTGCTTCGGCGCCTTCACTGGAGCGACGCGCGGCAGTTCTTCGGCCATGGCATCAGCCGCGGCCTGGAAGATGGCGCGCTGCCGGTCGGCGTCAACGGCTGACTTCACCCACTGCGCCGATGGCTTGCCCTCCTTGTCGTAGTAGGTGGACACGCCCTTGACCATGAACCCATCAGGCACGGTGCGGGTCATGTCGTTGGCGGGCGCGTACCCTTGCCGCGCCGCCCGCTTCTTCAGGTTCTCGAAGGTGTTGGCGACCGTCCCGCGCGAGATGCCCAGCGCCTCCGCCGCCTTGCGATGGCTGCCGTATGCATCGACGGCATCCAGCACCTCAAGTTGCCGGACGGTCGCGTAGCTGCGGAGATTGGGGTCGGTCATGAGAGTTTCTTTCGCCAGTAAATGGCGCCATCGAAGCCCCAAGGACGGGACGGGGTGAAGGTCTTGAACCCGCATGCGATGAGGCTGTTCGCGCTCGGCGGGTTCTTGTAGGTGTCGGAGATGAGCCAGTTCCAGCCGAGGCGCTTGGCCTTGGCTTCACGGACGCGGAGGAGCCGCTTCTGCAAGCCCTTGCCGCGGTGGGATCGAAGGACGCCGGAACGGCACAGGTAGCCCGCGTCGCACCAGCGCGAGGACTGGACGAGGCCGGCGAACCCGATCGGCAACTCGCCCTCGTAGGCGATCCACCAATGGCCGTCGGCGACGTCGTAGGGCTCGTCGCCCGTGAGCGTGGACAGTTGCAGGAACGTCAGCAGCGCCGCGACCTTGGGGTCTGTGGCGTTGACGGCCTGGACGGAGATCATTTGGCTACGCCCTTGACCTTCTCGAATGAGCGCATGGCACCCAAGCCGAGCATGCCGAACAGGATCGGCATCATCTCGCCGAAGTCCAGCGCCGGCAGCGTGATCGGGTGGCCGGCAACGGTCAGCGCCAGCGCGGCAACCGGCGCCAGCACGAACTTGTACGCAAAGGCGACGCCGCACGTCCAGCCAATGAACGGGCGCCAGCCAGCCACGAAGGTGCTGGCGCTCGCCGCCTCCACCTTGTTGATTTCGAGTTGGCCCTGAACGAGTTGGACGGCCGCCGCGAGTTGCGCGCGCTCCTCCTCGGACTTGTCGGGCCAAATCTTGTTGACGACCGTGGTGGCGAGGTCTGCGACCGCGCCGATTCCCGTTACGTCGAGTGCCATGGTCACACCTTCGCTTGTAGATTGGAGGCGATGCGCCGGGCCCAGCCGCGCCCGTAGGCGCCCCAGGTCGGCAGGCTGGTCATGAAGTCGAGCCGGACGCCGCTGTAGGCCGCTGCCGCTGCGTTGCCGTCGAGCTTCGAGGCTGCATTCAGGGTCATCGGGCCGATCACCCCGTCGTCGCCGACGCCCGCGATGCGCTGCAGCCACTTCACGGCCTGCGACACACCGGAGTTCACCGCGGCATCGAAGACGTCGAAGCGCAGCGCCTCGGGCAGTTTGTCGGCCTGGATGGCGTCCCAATACTTGCGCTGGTAGATCGCCTTCGCGGTGTCGCGCGGCAGTTGCTTCATCGCGCCCGCGTAGCCGTTGGCGCGCGCGACAACCGCAGTCACGCCCCACATCGTCTCCCCGCCCGGGTCGGACGGGCTGAACGAATATCCGCCCTCGTGTCCGAGTAGGCGGTCAAAGGCTTGATCGAAGTTCATCGCAGGCTCCCGAAGTCGGTATCTGGCCGGTTGCGTGGCTTTACCCACCCGCGCCGCTCGGCGAAGGGCCGGCCGATCTTTTTCCACAGCCACTCGCCGATCAGCAACATGGAGTACAGGAAGCCGGCGAAGGCCGCGGCCTCGGTCCAAGAGGTGATGCCGATCACCGCCCACAGGCTGATTACCTTGGCGGCCGGCATGTTGACGTCCTCGCTCATGCGCGCCCCTCGTCCGCCTCATTGGCGTTCGCCCTGGCACAGTGCCCGGCGTCGACCCGATCGAGCAGCCAGCACACGGCGCGGCACGCCATGCAGCGGCCCTCGGCGACGGCGCGACCCATGCGCCCCGAGATCGTCATGTCGGGGTCGCCCGCGAGCAGCGCGTTAAAGAGTTGATCGAACGCGACGAGCACGTTCCAGAGGTAGGGCTTCATGGGCGGGCCTTTGTGGTGGATGTCATGGGGGGTCAGCGTTCGAGAATCGTCTGCATGGCCGCCTTGTTTGCGTCCGAGACAGAGCCTTCGATGAGGATGTCGGCAAACCAATTGAGGTCACACCAACCGGAGGTGCCCGCACCGGACGCCAGATCCCATTTTTGGACCGTGCCGATGGTGGAGGTCGAGATCGTCCCGCTAGTAAAATTGGTATCGATCGTTTGGACGGTGGAGCCCTGATACAGCTTGGCCTGATTGGCTACCGTCGTTTGCGTGTAGTCCCAAGCCATCCAGCGAGAACTGCTGACAGTTGGTCCCTTGGTCGTGCTGTAGCCGTTGCGGAAGTAGTTCGTGCCTTGGCTCAAATAGTTCTGCAAGTTCCAGCCAAAGCCGGCAGCGGTGTCAAACGCCCATGCGCACGCATTCTGTCCAGAAGCACCGATGGTGCCGCGCGCAACCATCACCTTCGCGGAACCGCTTGCAACATTGCGCGGTACTGCCATCAGACAAAGGTTGTAGACAGCAACCGTGCCGCTGTTGTTGACCGATTGCATCGTGTCGTCGCTTCCGTCGAAGCGCACGAACCCATCCCAGACGCCCGAGGCGACGCATCGCGCCTGCTTGGCGTTCGTCGCTTGAGCCCAGTTGTTGCCGTTTCCGCTCTGGTCGTAGATCTTCGTGACGAAGCCGTCGCCGGCTCCGCAGAAGGTTTGGGCGGCCGACGAATCAACCGCCGCATCGATCGCTCCGGAAACGAAACCGATGTCTTGCTCGGTGTTGTCGGAGGATCGGCGGATGCGGATGCACGAGCCAGCGTAGCCCGTCCACTTCCGCTTGAGCGCATGCAGGCCGGTGACGCCGGTCGCATAAGAGTCGATCCCGAGCGTCCCGCCGCCGCCACCCCCGGACGCCTTCAGGCGCATCACGGCGAACGGCATCATGGCTCAGTCCCCGTCGCCACGCAGTCCCATTTCGTGTCGTCGCTGTTGTAGACCATGGCGATGTAGGTGGTCTTGCTGATGACCGTGGTCGTCGGCAACGTGATGCCAAGCGCGCGGTACTGCGTGCCGTAGCTGATGGCGCGCGCCGTGCCGTTGTCCTTGATGCGGATCACCATGCCGAGCATGTCGATGGCCGTGCCGGTGGGGTTCGCCAAGGTCAGGCCGGCCGCCTGCGCGGTGATCTTCACGGCGTCATTGGAGAACGTCGGCGTGACCGTCGCCGAGGACGTGACAGCCTGGACGTTTGGCGAGCGCGAGAGGCCCGACAGCGACGAGCCATCGGCCCGCGTGTAGGCAACACAACGCCAGTTTCCCGAGCCGAGCGACAGGAATTCGGCCACGTCGCCGGCTGCGGTGGTGATGTTCGCGCCGGTCGGCAGGATCAGGCTCGTTGCGTTGTGCGTGAGGGTGAGCACGCCCGCGAAGATCACGCGCCGGAACGCCCCCGCGGCGATCGTGTCAAAGCCTGTCACCGTGGTTGTGCCGGTAAGCGAGATGCTGTTGCCCGCTGCCGCGCCGATGGCCGGCGTGGCCGACGATGCAATGGTGACGGTCGGCGCCTCGTTCAATGCGCTGCTCAGCGTGCCGCCCGTGAACGTTCCGCCTGCCGCAGTCCATGCTCCCGACTGGTAGGAGTAGAGCGACCCGGCGACGTTGACCGTCACGCCGGCCACTGGCGCGAAGGCGTACCAGGTGCCGCCGCTGTAGATGGCGAGGTCTTTCGGCGTGAAGCCGGCCCACTGCGCGCCGGTATGCGTCGCGGCGATGATGTAGATGTCGCCGTCGGTCGGACTCGCAGGCTGCGCAGTGACGGCCTGGCTGATGACGTTGCCGTTCAGGATCTGATTGCGCAGGCTGTTGTCGTTGGCCGGAATGCTGTTCTGGTTCGTTCCAGAGAGCCACACGGCAAAGGGAAGGATTGGAGTGCTCATTAGATGGTCCCGGACGTGGACGGGCCGGCGCCCGTGATGCGGTTGATGGCGCTGACGGAGACGGTCACGCTTCCGCCGATGGCAGAAACGTCGTAGGTGAAGGTGCTTGCGGCCTGGTCGAAGGTCACTGTCGAGGTGCCAACGATCGTCACGCGGAAGCCCTGGAAGTTGACAGAGGCCACAGGCCAGTCATCCGAGCCAAAGCGGTGACGCGGCGCCCACGATGCCGTGACGATGTTGCCGCTGCGCGAGAGCACGAAGGACGCAACGGGCCACTCGGTCTGCGACTTGCCGGCATACGTGATCGTGGTGTCGTTGGTGGTGTTGTCGGCCGAATCCCCGAGGCTCACGGCCTGGTGCGTCAGCCCGATGCCCAGCGCGGACGCCGGAACGGTCGTATGCGTCGCCGTTGCCAGCAGCACGAACGTCGCGCCGGTCGTGTGCGCGGCGCCGACCGAATGCAGACGGCCTCGGTGCAGCATGGTGAGCGTGAACGAGCCATCCAGCTCAAGGTGCGCGTCGCGGTACTGCATCACCTCCCAGGTGCCGTCAGCCTTTTGCAACGCGAAGCCGCCCTGCCCCGACAGGAACTGCGCGTCCGTGAGGGTGTCCAGCGTCTGCCCGGCGCGCGTCAGCTTCACCTTCACCGAATTCGTGCGGTCGGTGTAGTGGGTCGAAGCGGCCGGCACATCGGCAAGCAACGTGCCCATGACCGTAGCGGAGTCGATCTGCAGCAGGTTGGAGTACGAAGCGCCGCCATCGGTGCTGCGCTGAAGCTGCGCGCCATACCATGCGGCATTGGCGCTCGACACGCCCACCATGACACTCAAGTCGTCCTCGCTGTCGGTGCGCGCCGGGATGTCCATGACGGCCAGTTGCGTAGCGCCCACGATGGTGGAAGGCGGCAGCGTTGGCAGCGGAATCGGGATGCCGGTGACGGCGGACGTGTAGGCGCTCTGCCGGTCAGCCCTCAGCGTGAACTTGACCGTCCAGTCGCTGAAAGCGCTCTGCTCGATGCGCAGGCGGGAAGTCCGGCCACGCAGGTAGAGCCCGACGCAATCCGCGTCCGCCAGGTCCGCAGCGACCGCGATCGGCACGGACAACTCCGTCGTCCCGTTCGCTTCGGCCAGCGTGATCTTGTAGATCTTGTCCACAGCCTGCGCCGCCTGGTTCTCGTCGAGAACGACGGCAGTCGCCATGGTGACCTCGCCCGTGGTGCGGCGGTCCGGGCTTGGCGTGTTCGGCGCCGTGGCCTTCGGTTGCGCGTAGCCGCTGGCTGCGTGCTGGTACTTGAGGTTGATCTTGTACGGGATCTCGCCCGCCTGCTCGCGCTGCGTCGTGTCCGGGACTTCGGTCAGGTCGGCGATAGTCAGCGTCTTGGCGACAGCCTTGCCCCGCTTCGGATACCAGAGCTTGCCGTCATGGTCCGACTTGTCGAACATGTAGATGGCGCGCAGGGCATTGATCGCATCGGCCCCGGTGTACGCGCCCGCGATGCTGAAGCCGGCAACCTGGTCCGTCAGTTCGAGGACGTCGTAGAGCGAAGCGGCGACCCCGCAGCGCTGGTGGATGTCGCCCACGATGGCGCCAAGCGTGGTCGGCGCGCCTACGTTCTGCGCGAAGGTGGCTGGCCCCCAGTCGGTGGTATAGCCCAATCCGCTCGGCACCGCGCCCGCCGAATAGAGCGTGCTGCCATCCGTGAGAACGCCGAACAGTACGTTGGCCGACTCGTAGTAAAGCGGGGGCGTTCCCGACACGGCATAGGCGGCGTAGCCGCTGACGCTCAGTTGATCGACGCCGAAGCTGAAATAGCCCTGACTGTTCGAGGCCCCGTTGGCCGTGAATCCGATCTCGACCATTGTCACGCCGTCGGCTGCATGGTTGATCTGTACGCGATGCAGAACAAACTGCCCATCGGTCAGCAGAACCGGGGTGCTCCACACTTGGACGCCTCCGATCTTCAGCCAAGCCGTCAAATTCATGCCAACGCCGCGTGCCTGAAAGCGCCACTGCGCCAGATACGCAGCGCCGTTTTGGAGTTGCGTCGGGCTGCCAAGCGCACACGAAACGCTCTGAGAAACGCCAGTGGCGAGTGTCGCGCCGCCGCCTTGGCCTGGCGTGGTCGGGCCGTTGATGGCTCCATTGCCGGTGCCGAGACGGCCGGAGCCGGAAGCCGGAACAACCGTCAGCGGAAGGGAACTCAGCGCCTTGGCGACCTCGAATCGGTACTGCTTGAAGCTGCCGCCGCGGTCGGTCTGATCCTCCAGCACGAACGTGAGCAAGGCCGTACCGCGGTAGGCCGGCGTCTCGGGGTCGATGAATGCGAGGAAGGGATCGGGCTCCTGATCCTCGCCACCCGTGCGCAAGAACTTGTTCGACATCCACTTGGTGGACTCGGCCACCATGAGGGAGCCCGGCCGCATGTCGTAGACGAGCTTGTTGTCCTCCCACACGCGCAGCATGCCGGCGATCGGACCCTCACAGATGCCGATGGCGAAGGTGCGGTAAGCGGTAGGCGTCTCAACCGACGTGCCGCCCTTGCCCTGCGTGCTCGATTCCGTGGTCTTGATCAGCGGGCCGTTCTGGATCACGTTCCCGATGCACATGACCGTGCCGTAGGGGATGATCCGCGGCACGCCCTCGGCCTGCGTCTGGACGGCCACTTCGTTGATGGCCGGGCCCTGCACCGTTGCCGGGTCGACGGCGCTGCCGATCAGCCCACCCAGCACAAGACCGAGCTGCGGATAGCCGAAATACGCGCCGATCAGGCCGCCAGCGACGGTAACCAGTGACCTCGTGCTCATACGGGCCTCCGGAAGACGCAAACGATCTGGCGCACGAAGAAGTCATCCATGCCGATTTCCGCAACACACATCACGCCCGGGGTGCTGTCGGCGTGGATCAGAGAGAGCCCGTGCATCTCGTCGTCGCCGACGATGCCCAGGTGACGGGGGCGGCTGGCCGGCGACATGACGAGGACGTCGCCCGGCTGGAGCATCGAGCGCACGCAAGCGCCCTTCTCGCCCGACCAGACCGGATCGCCGAGCGCTTCGACGACCGCATCCATGAGGCCGTTATTGAAGGGGTCGCGCCCGTAGCGGCGGCGATCAGGGAGCGAGACGCCGCAGTCGGCATAGGCAAGCCACGGAAGGCCCGCGCAGTCCATGCCAGTGACCGAGCGCCCACAGTGGCGCCACGGCACGCCCTTGTATCGGCGCGCTGCTTGAACGAGCGCGCTCACGCCGAGCCCGTCCCGATGGTTGCGCCTGGCGTGGCGTTGGAGTCGGCGTCGCCAATCTTGATCAGTGGCTCGCCGCGGTAATGGCGCTTCCACTCGGTGCCGCCGAAATGCGCCTTGCACCCGTTGGCGCCGTCCTTCCACTTCGTGCAGTCCGAGCGGATGGTGAACGTGTCGCCGACCTGCACCGGGAAAGGCAGTTCGAACTTCGTCGAGATGTTGCCGCTCGCGTCCTGCGACTCGACCATCTCCTGCCGGCCGGCGTTGTTGCCGGTCAGCCACTTGACCATGCCGGGCACGCAGATGTTTGCCGCGAGCCCGAGAGCGGACGCGGTGAACGTGCGATTCGACTCGGCGCCCACGCCCGTGACGGTCTTCGTGGCCGTCCACAGCGTCGAGGCGTCGAACCCGCAGGAATACTTCTGCTCGACAACCCCGCCGCCCGTGCCGATCGGCTGGCTGCCGAAGATGGCGCGGCAGGTCAGGCTGTAGTTCTCGACGACCGATTGCTTCAGCAGCTTCGCGAGGTCGGTCAGTTCCATCATGAACGACAGGCCGCGGTCATCGACGCTCAGGCGCCCGACCTGGCCGAAGCCGGCCGGTGGAATCCAATGGCGGCCGGACGTCAGGTCTTCGTAATTGACGACGTAGACCGTGTACCAGGCATAGTCATAGACGCCCGCGCGGATCAGGTCTTCATTCACGAGCACCGAGAACTGCGGAAGCAGGTGCTTGAACTCGCTGTTTCCGACCTCCATGGACGACTGAGAGCGCAACTCGGCCGGCACCATGCCGATGGCCGCCGAGTAGGTCAGCGAGCCCGTGCCGTCGTTGTAGGTCACGTCGCGGTCGAGCTTCGTGATGCCGAAGGCGGCGTACTGGGGCGAGCGCGGCTGGATCTTGATCAGGACCGTCAGGGACGTGGTATTGCTCTGCAGGTGCGTCAGCAGAGCAGAGGGAATGGTGCGACTGCCGCTCATGGCGTGATGGCCTCCACCAGGTCAATGGAGACGGTTGCGATGCGCTGATCAGGCAGCGTGAATGGGTAGTAGTCCTGGCCGAACCGCACCCGCACGTCAAATTGACAAGAGACGGTCAGGGCCTGACCAGACGGCCACGCAGACGAAGGCGTCAGCATGCCGGTCTGGTCGTTGGCGGTGACCGTGATTGGCACTCCGTTGGCTTTGACGACCACGGTCGCAGCGATCGGAAGCAGGATGTCGCGCGCGAGCGTGGCCGAGCCGAACGTGTAGTACTTTCGAAGTTGGCGCGGCGTGGTCGTGCCATCCCCCGTGCCGAGCGCCTCATCGGCGCAGAGGTAGTCCGACCAGTCCTTGAAGCGCATGGAGTCCCGGCGCCCGCGCAGACTCATGAACGCAGTTCGAACCTCGTTCTGCTGCGTCGGATTCATGACGGTGTAGTCGGCCTCAAACTTCATGTGCGGCATCGACCATTCGGCGTTCCGGGCCTCGGTATCGCCAGCCATCGGTGTGATGAGGGTGTTCCACTGAGGGCCGCCCTTAAACCCCCGCTCCACTTGAGAGGTGAGACGCTGATTGATGAACGTCATGCGAACCGCCTCGCGTTGCGCTGTTGAATGGAGATGTCAGAGGCGATCTGTTCGCGAGTGCGGCGGTCTACTTGCCCAGTCACCGGAACGGTGATGTAGGTGTTCCCTCCGCCCTGCGCCGGGGCGTTCGTCGCTTGAAGGTTGCCGCCAGCGATGGCGCCGACATAGCCGCCATTCGCGTAGCCGCGCCGGTTCAAGCGATCAAGGAAGCCGGTCCCGAGCTTCTTTGTGTTCTCGGCATTGATGACGTACTCGCCAGCGTGGACGATGCCGGCCGGCTGCATCTTTGAGCCTTCGCCCGTGTAGCCGCCTTCAGACCAGCCCATCCCCTTGATCAGCGAGCCGAGGGCGTCGCCGCCAGATGCGCCGACGCCGTTGGCGACGGTCAGGGCGCTACTGATGGACGCGCCACCCATGGCCGCCGCAGCAGCAGCCGCCGCAGCAGCGAGAGCGGAGATGGAAGCCGTGGCCCCTGCGGCGCTGGTAGCCAGTGAGGCGGTGGATGCAGCAGCAGCACCATCGCCGCCACTCTTACCACCGAGGCCGAGGGCGCCGAGCCAGCTTTCGCCGGTTTCCTTGTTGCTCGTCAGACCGCCGAACACCTTGGAAAGAATGGAATCCTTGTCCCCGAGTTGGCCTTGCAGAAGTTGAGCGAACGGCTTGGTGATCTGCTGCTCAACGATGCCGCGGGCGATCTGTTCATAGATCTTCTTGCCCATGTCCTTCCACGACGACCCCTTGTCGCCCATCAGAAGGCCGGTGACGCCATCCGTCACGCCGCTGAGCAAGCTGCCGGTGAGTTGCTGGGCGCGATTCGCCGCGTCGTTGACGTAGTCGATGTAGTTCGCGAGCGCGGTGGTCGCACCGTTCGTCCAGTCCTCGCGCTTCTGCTTCAGGGCATCGAAGTATTCCTGCTGGCTCTTGAGCGCATCGTCGAGCGCGGCCTGAATCTTTGCGACCTCATCCTTGTAGGCGTCGGAACCGAGTTGGTTCTTCTCGGCCGCATCCTTGGTGAGTTGCTTTTTGTAGTTCTCGTATTCCTTGCGGATCGAGCGCTGCGCTTCGACTTCCTGGCGCGCGCGGTCCCCGAGGCCGAAGGCTCCGAGTGCGCGGTCCTGCTGATCCTTGCGGCTGTCGTTGGACGACGCAATCGAAATGTTGATGCCTTCGACCTGGCGAGCGAACTCCTCGGCATCCCTCTTGGCCTTCTCGTCGAGCTTGGCCGCAGCCTTCTTCAATTCGACCTGTTTGGCAATCTCGACGTTGATGTCAAGTTGCGCCTTGATCGACGCCTGAGAGGCAAGCAGGCTCTTCTGATCCGCCGTCAGCGTGCCCTTGGTCTTGAGGTCCGCGATCAACTGGGCGAACTTCGCGCGCTCCTTTTCGGAGTCGGTGAGCTTGTCGTCGGTCTCTAGTTGCTCCTTGAGCGACGCCTGCTGCTGACGCAGGTTCTCGAGCATCTTCGTGCCGGCGTCGTCGGTGAACGCCTTACCCTGAGCCCCCTTCGGGTCCTTGAACTTGTCGTTGATGTTGGCAACGAGCTTGTCGTATTCCGGGCCGCTCGTGGACTTGCCGAGCGTCTTGAAGTCACGGTCGAGATCGGCGAGCGCCTTCTTGCGCTTGTCGGCATTCGTGCGCACCTCGTCGGACAGGGTCTTGATCCGGTCGGAGGCGGAGATCTTGGCGGACTGATCCCGCGCGCGCTGGCCTTCGGCGTCGGCGTTTTCCTGTTCCCGGAGGGCCTTGCGCGACAGGTCCGTGACCTTCTGCTGTGCAGCGGCGAGTCCCTTTTCGTAGGAGTCGGAGGTGAGGCTGTTGAGCGGGCCGCGCGAGCGCTTCTCGTCGAGCGACTTTTGTGCAGCCGCGAGCGCTTCGCCCGGCGTCTGGGGCCGGCCGAGGCCCATCATCATGTCCCACGCATCCTTGGCGTCGTGGGCGAGCGCGCGCCAGGCCTTGACGAGAACACCGGCCTGCTGTTCGACCTGGCCAAGCCGGGTCGTGGTTGCGTTGGCGTAGGTGGTTTGCGCCAGAGCCGCAGCGGCCTCCTTATCTCCCTGCTCCTCGAGCGCGCGGATGCGCTCGTAGGTCGTCAGGTTCAGGTAGTGCATCTGCTCGTTGAGCTTTGCAGACGCCTTCGCTGGCTCATCGGCCAACTTCTCGAAGACGTCGACGGCCTTGTCCACCGACGTTCCGAGCACGCGATTCATGGAGACGACGGCGGCGCCGACATCACCCATGGAGCCGGCTGCAATCTTCCCGCTCTGAGCCAGCGCCGCGAGCGCTTCGGCTGCGTCGCCCTGGGTGCCGGTGGTCTTCGCAATGATGGCCGCCTGCTCGCGCAACTGGTCGGTCGTCTTGCCGATGCTGTTGCCGGTCAGGATCAGAGCCTTGGCGTAGGCGGTCGACTCTTGCGCCCCTTCATGCATCGCCACCGCGAGAGCGCTGACGACGGCCACAGCGCCACCAATCGCAACACGCATGGGCGTGATCAGGCTGGTGAGCGCGCGGAATGTGTTGCCGACACCGCCGTAGTTCGAAACGACCGCGGCGCCCTGCAGGGCGAACGCGCGCAGCGGCGAGCCGCCCGAAACGACCTGCTCGAAGAAGTCCTTGACCTGCACCGCGGCGATCTGGTGCTGCATCGCCAATTGCTTGACGCTCTTTGTGTAGGTTTCAACGCCAGCGATTGCCGCAGGCGGAATCACCGGCACAGGGATGGCGGGAATCGGAACGCTGGCGGACGGCTTCTCAAAATTGGTCGCGCCCAGCGACGTGGTCGCGCCAGCAAGCGTGTTGCTTGCGCCGAGCGAAGTCGTGACCTTGGAGAAATCGATCGTCGCCGCAGTGGTCTTCTTGATCTGCGCTTCAAGTTGACGGGCTTGGTCGATCAGCGGCTTCAGCGCGTCGACGTTGGCCCCGCGCTGGCGGGCAACGCTTTCAATGAAGTCAGCGCCCGTCTTTTTCCCCGTCTCCAAGGATGCGATGTAGCGCTGCAGCGAAGCCTGCAGATTCTTGGTGGTGGCCTCCACCTTGGACGCCGCGACCTCCCCACCCTTACCGATGCCGGCGAGCCCGTCGGCCGCCTTCTTGCCCTCAGAGACGGCAGCCGCCCCGAGGTCAGCCAGGGAGCGCTTCGCCTGATCGACGCCGGCCTTTACCCCGGATGCGTCGGCGGTGAACTCCAACTGTGCTTTTGTGCCGGCCATTCGTGCCTCAGAAATAGAGAAGCCGCCCGGAGGCGGCTATGTGGTTTTTGCGGCCTGCTCGGCCTCTTCGGCTTTCTGTCGCCAGAAGGCGAGCGCCGTGCGCTCCATGACCTGTACGTCGTCGAACACCTCCGGCCAGTCCTTGCGGTCTAAGCCGTGGATGTCGAAGAGGAAGGACATCGCGCCATACATGAGCCCGGTGGCGCCGGCCATGCCGATGTGCCACTGGGTATTCATCGACGAGAACACCTTCAAGGCGTCCTCGTTGTCGGGCCAGAGTTCCTGAGGCGGTGGCGTCGCCTGCTCAATCGTCAAGCCGTAGAACCGAGCCTCTTGCTCAGTCGGCGGCGTTGGCGGATCGAGCAGGTCGATCACCACCTCCTTCAGTTTTTTTCTTTGGCCTTCGTCAACTCAGCGAGGTAGGTGTTCCAGACCGCGCCGGGCGCTGCGAAGTAGTTGTCGGCGAGGATGCCGACGTTCTCCGCATTGAATGCGTCCGCCAGGTCCCAGCCCGAAGCCAGATCCATGATCAGTTCGGCATCGCTCTTGCCTTCCATCGACTCGGCGTAGTCTTTCAGCGCCTTGCGACTGCGGTGCTTGAACGTGAACTCGACAGGCTCGGGCTCGTTGCCAGGGATGTGCACCATCACCTTCGCTTTGAAGGTGGGGTTCGGCTGCAGCTTGATCGCCATCTCAGTAGCGAACCGGCTCGTTGAGCAGCGCGATGGTCGCTTGGCAGGCCATCAACTCGTTCACCGTCAGAGACGGGGTACGGTTGATCGACAGGAAGCCGTTGTACATGATCAGCGAGCCATCGGCCAGCGTGACCTTGATCGCGCGCGGCAGGCGGTCGTCATTGGCGACGCCGGCCAAGATGAAGCCGGCGAGCGACGGGTCATCGGCAACCGACATGGTCACCTGGAACGGCGTCTTGAAGGTCGGGATCTGCTTTTGGGCATCGCCCTCGAGCAACTGGTAAGTCAGGAACTGCTGTTCGCCGCCGCTGGTCGCGATCGAGAGGATCTGCGACAACTGCGTGAAGCCCGAGACCTTGGCGACCGTGCCGGTGCCGGAGCCTGCGGGATACAGGCTGGTCAGCGTGGTGTCGATGCCGTCCAGCGTGAAGTGCGTCGTGTCGGTCACAGTCACGCGAACGATCTTGTTGTTCAACTTGGACCAGCCCGAGACGATCTCGACGAAGTCGCCTGTTGCGAGGCCGTGAGTCGCACTGGTGACCGCAGCCGGCAAGGCATTGGTGATGGCGGTGACGGCGATGTTGGCGCCAGTGCCGTTTTCGATGGCGATGGTTGCGCCGTTTGCGAGGCGGACAGACATGATGATGGCCTTTCAGAAATGAAAAAACCCGCCGAAGCGGGTTGGTTGCAAGCCCGGAGCGGGCAGAAAAAAGCCCGCTCGAGGCGGGCCGGGGTTGAAACTCTTCGGTCTATCGGTCGGACCAGATTCCGAAGTGCTGGCGCGAGCCGCGCAGCTTCGTCTCTGCGTCGTAGTCAGCCTCTTGCGCGCCGATCGCCTCGGTTTGGAACAAGGCCGACGTCAACATCGCGCTTTCAATCTGCAGGCCGATCGCCGCCGCTTCCGCGCGGGTCGTCGACCACACTGCAATCTGGAATCGGCCGTTTTTCTTTGACGTCATGGAGCGCTCGATGAACGCCACAGCCCGGCCGCCGATCTGCTGATAGACGATGTACGGAGCCACGACGCCGTCAGGAGCCACGTCGGCATAGACGCGGCGCGTTCCATCTGTGTTCGTCGGCACCAAGCCCTTGAGCGTGTTGAACAGGTCGGCTTCGACGGTCATGCCTTCGCTCCGATCGATTCCTGCAGCCCTTGCGCGAATCGCGCTTCGGCGGCCTTGGTGGCGTCGGCGATGCGCGCATCCCATGCGTTGCTCAGGAACGGATTGGCCGCCGCGCGGCTCGTTCCGTTGTTCACCATGTGGCCGTATGGCGCCTTCTTGGCGTTCCACGAGACGTGATAGGTCGCCTTGTCGGCGCCGCTGTTGTTTGCGCTGAACGCCTGGTAGATCGCGGCGCGCAGAGAGCCGGCATCGAAGTAGTACTTCTGGCCCGTCTTCTTGAACGAGGATCCGTGAAACCAGTGGCCCTTCAAGGAAGACGGCACGCGCAGCAGCACCTCGTCGTACAGGATCTGCGCCGCGGCTTGAGCGGCCGGGCGCACCTGAAGCAACGCGGCATCGCCCATCGCATCCACTTGGCCGGTCATGGCAGCCAAGTCGAGGTTCATTGCGAACGCGCTAGCCATTGTTGGCCCCCTGCTCGAAGGCGAGGTCGAGGAAGCGCTTGCCGGTCGTGTCGGGCAGGATCGCCTGAATGCTGTAGACGATTGAGCCTTCCAAGACGCGCATCCCGGCTGTCACGCCGACCCGGTAGCGGATGCGGATACTGCCCTTGGCGATCGACACCGGGGCGTCAGCTTTCACGGCTTCAAGGCCATTGATGAAACGCACGTCAGCCCAAACCGTTGCGACATCGGTCCACGTCTGCACCGGCTGGCCGATCGCATCCTGGCCGACGGCCAGCGCCTGCAGCTTGACCTTGTGCCGAAGCTGTCCAGCCCTCATAGCAGCCACGTCCGGTAACGGTCGAGCAGGAAGTCAACATGCTCGTTGCGCTCGATGGCCTGGCCAACAGTCCAAGCCTCGCGGTTTTCGTACAGCGCACCGACGCGCAGCTTGATCCACGACTTGATCGGCTCCGGGACGCTCGCAGCGTCGGCGTAGCCGGTCGAGAAAATCACCTGCACCGCCTCGGGCTGCGAGCGGGCGCTCGGCCACACTTGACCGTAGGCTGGCACAACGCGCGCCGTGTAGTCGCTGCCGGCGACGAACTGATAGACGGTCGGGTTGACGGTCGTCAGCGTGCCAGTCGTGGCGTCCACGTACTTGACGGAATCGACCGCAGACACCGTGGGGCGCTGCAGTGCGATGGAATTGCAGAATGCGTCGAGCATGACCTGCCACTTCTGCGGCATGACAGCGCGACCCATCAGATGCTCGGCCTCCAGAGTCGCCGCACCGATCAGCGAAGTGAACAGCGCGTCTTCCGACGTGTTGCTCACGTCCGCAATGTCGGAGATCGTCCGGCAGTGCAGCTTCGCTTCTGGGACGGTGACCGGCAGCAACGTGGCTGCGGTTTGGAGGCGGAGCGTCATGCTTTACTCGATGACCTTGTCGTCGGCCGCAGGTGCCGCGATCGACTCGGCGTAGGCGACGGCATCGGGATGCGGGTCGAGGTCGCCATTGGCTTCGGCAACAGCCTTGTCGACGACCACGACGTCATTGACGGCGCCGAACTGGCCGGCGCACAGCACGCGCGCCTTGACTTGGCCTTCGTCGGCCGCTTTGGGTTTTGCCATGGTGGTTCCTTGGTGGAACGCAAGGCCCGGCCGAAGCCGGGCCCCGCGATCAGGTCGCCGAGTGGGCGTAGGTCTTGACCGAGTTCACGTCCAGCAGGTTGCCGCCAGCGCGAGCCCAGGCCAGATAGCCGACTTGGCCGTTCTTCATGTACGCGCTGTCGTCGAAGCGGAACATGGTCACTTCCATGGCGTCGCGGATCATGTAGCGAGCCAGGTTGCCGAAGGCGAGGGAGATCGCATTGGCGGCCGGGACCGGCATGTCGTTGTTCAGGTACACCGGGTAGCCCAACAGGCGGTCCGGCGTCGAGGAGGTCAGACCTTCGTCATAGCTCGGCGTCCAGATCGGACGGCCCGCGGTGTCCTTGATCTTGCGGATCACGCGGCGCAGGGTCTGCGAGAACATCCAGCCCGGCTCGGCGCCAGCCAGTTGCGGATCGGTCGTCGGCTGGTCCAGGTAGGCCGCGTCCAGCGAGTCGATCATGTCGACCAAGTCGTCATAGATGATCGTCAGGGTCTGGCCGGTCTGGCCGGTCTTGCCGATGCTGGCCGCCACGGTCAAGCCGAAGGGCTCGGCGGTGCCGGTGCCGATCGTGAACTTTTGGTTCTGGATGCGGCCGATGCGATCACGGAGGCGCTTGACCACCATGGCTTGGATGTCGAACTGGGCATCCTGCACGAGTTCGATCGGCACCGCGACCACCTTGGAGCCGAACTTGACCGTGTTGAGCGAACGGCTCGCGAACACCGGGTCGGCCGAAGCCGCTGCGGCGTTTTGCGCCACGATTTCACCGATTTCCGAAGTGCCGTCCGACGTCGGGTAGCTCAGGTCGGCGCCGTTGGCGGTCGTGATGTTGCCCGCGACCTTGCGCATGTAGCCGTAGCTCTTCAGGATGTCGACGAGTTCGGTCGCGACCAGCGTTTGGACCGTGAAACCGCCTTGCGAGCCGGTCGTGGTCGACATCGTGTTGCGGAACTTCGCGATTTCCTCGGCCGACATGTCGGTCTGCTTCTTGCGCAGGAACAGGTCGAAGCCTTCGTGCTGCTCGCTCTTGAACTTGCCCGGCTTTTCCTTCTTGTCGAGATCCTTGAAGTTCGCTTCGCGGTCCTCGGAGATCATCTTCTCGTGCGCGGCGATCTGGGCACGGGTGCGCTCGATGTCGTCGCCGTGGGCGTCGAATTCGGCTTGCTTTTCCTTGGTCCACGTCTTGTCGCCCATTTCGGCGAGGATGTGGTTGGCGGCTTTGCTGGAGGCTTGGAGGCGCTCCCGGAGGGCTTGAATGCTCATTTTTGGCCTTTCAATAGGAATGAGACGGACATAAAAAAAGCCCCTCGAAAGGGGCTCTGCTCTGACGCGGGAGTCGCGCTAGATCTGGGACTGCGCCAGGAGGCGCATGCGGTTGCGGTTGTGGGCGAGCTTTGCGGCGACCTTCTCGGCCAGGTCGGGCTCGGGTTCCGGCGCAGGCTCTTCGACCTTCGGCGCGTTGGCGTAGGCCGACAGGTTCCACTGCGCCTTCTTCTCGCCCTTGGTGTTGGCGTCGATGGCATCGATGAAACCGGCGTCGAGCGCTTCCTGAGCGTTCATCCACGTTTCGGCGTCCATCAGCGCGCCGATGTCTTCGGCAGACTTGCCGGTCTTGCGCATGTAGTCGGCGGCGATCGTGCCGTCGATCTTCTCGAGCAGGTCGGCGGTGGAGCGCAGTTCGGTGCGGTCGCCCATCGCCATGGTCCACGAGTTGTGGATCATGAACAGGCCGCCGTCCGTCATGCGGACTTCGGACGCGGCGAGCGCGAGGTAGGTCGCAGCCGATGCGGCCACGCCGTCGATGTGTGCGACGACCTTGCCGGAATAGCCGACGATCGCCGCGGCCATGGCGCGAGCCTCGAAGACGTCGCCGCCCGGGCTGTTGATGTGCATATGCACGTCCTTGCCGTCGGCAGAGGCCAGCGCAGACACCAGAGCAGCCGCAGAGGCGCCCCAGTAGCTGTCGATGACGTCGTAGACGTACACGTGGGCGCCGTCGTCGGCAGCCTCGCAACGGAGCGCGGCCGGCGCGGCATCCGCGCGGGCGTTGTCCTTCAGAAGCTGCATCAGCTTGTTGATTTTCATTGGGTGCCCTCTTTGGGTGCGGGTTCGGAGGCCGGCGCTGCGGCGGGTTTTGCGACGACGAACGGCTTTTCGTACTCGTCGCCCTTCAGCGGCGGCAGGTTGTGCGACCGGCGAACTTCGTTGACGCTCTTGGTGCCAGGGCCCTGCGCGCCGCCCAGCGCCGCGCGATCGGCTTCGGCCTGGGCCTTGGAATCGCCGCGCAGCAACTCGTCGAGGTCGAATTCAAGGAAGGGGCCGGCATTCCGGAACAACTTCCGATTCATCTCCTCTTCCCAGCGCGTCAGGTGCGGTTTGACCGTGTACTTGACGAAACCGAGCGTGATTTGCTCGATGCCCGTGTAGGAATTCGAGGACTTGTCGTTGTCGCCGATCAGGATCGGAGGGACGCCGAGCGCCTGGCAGATGTCCTCGCGCTCGAAGCGGCGGGACGACAGCAGATCCATATCGACCGGGCTCATGCTGAGTTCGTGCACGGTGCCGCCGTTCGCGAGGACCAGCGGCATCTTCCGCGCTCCGGTCCCGCCGTAGATGTCGACGAAGCTGTCACGCGTCTGCTTGGCTTGCTCCGGGCCAACGGCGTTCGGCCACGACAGCGCAATCTGAGGCATGGCGCCCTCGCCGATCGATCGGCCGGTGTAGTCGGCCGCCGCAAGCGCGTTCCCGACACCGGACTTCGCCGCGGTCTGGATCATGCTCAACGCCCGCAGGCCATCGAATCCGAAGCCCGAGAAATGCAGCATGTCGTCCTGATCGACGGTGTATGCCTTGCTCGTGTTGATGTCCTGCACGTCGTAGACCAAGCGGTCGCCGACGCGGCGCGGGACCACATAGTCGGGGTGATGCACCTTGAAGCCCGACACCTCACCAAACGTGGCGCCCTTGCGGCTGCGCAGGATCTCGGTGTGCTGGTCGCCGCGCAGCGCAACGCAACGGACGATCCATTCCTTCCAGCTCGCCGCGGTCCAGGCCGGAGCCGGCGATTCGTTCAACTTCCACCAGAGATCATCGCGCTCTGCCTTCGAGCGGTTGTCATCCTTGTCGAAGCGGTACTTGTTCAGGGGCAACTGAAGGATTGCGCCGGAGAGCTTCGACAGGCACGCAAAGACCGTGCTGACCTGCATCGCCGTCTTGTCCGTCACCGCGAAGCCCGAGGCCGGCGGCGAGTATTGGAAAAGGTCGCGCATGCCGTCGAGATTCGAACTGACAACGGTCGCGTTTTGCACGCCCATCCGCTTCGCAGCGCCCGGACGCGACGCGGCCCACTCGGTCAAGACGCGCGAGGTGTGCGCCTTCTCCGAGAGGTTGAGTGTTTGCGTCATAGCTTGTTCAGGTCCACGAATGTCTGTGAGGTGTCTTCAGATGCGATCGGCATCACGCCGACTGCCATTGCGAGCGCCACCATCCCGTCGATGCGGCCCCGCGCCTTTTTCTTGTCAAACTTGCGCGCGCCAGAGTCGCCAACGACCTTGGCGTTCTTCGCGCACATCTCCAAAATTGGGTGATTGCCGTGGCGCAACTGCTTCCCCAGCAACTTCACTTCGAGTTCGCGCAGCGCTGGCGTCATCGACAGCGTTCCCTGCCCGTATGGCTCGAATTTCTCCAACTCCTCTTCCGAGAAGTTCGCCTTCACCAGCCACGGCTTCAGGTGCACGAACAGCGCGCGGTCAAACGCGACCTTCTGAACGTTGCACCGATCGAAGAAGCCCCTCAGGAACTCGGCTACGAACTCATATTCGATGGCCCGGCCCGGCGTGGTGTTCAGGTGCCCCTGCTTCGCCCAAAGGTCGTATGGCACCTTGTCTTTTCGCGACTTCTCGGCCAAACCTTCGGCCGGAAGCCAGAATTCCGAGTGAACTCCGCCGTCTTCCGTGACCGCCTCCAGGCTGGTCAAGTCGTGGACGCTGGACAGATCCAGACCCGCCCAAACCTTCTTGCCCTCGATCGGCCCACACTGCGCGCCGTTGTCCTTCCACACCGAGGCCGCGACGAACGGAGAAACCGCCTCTACACGCTGATTCAGGATCAGGTTTCGAAACTCCGGCTCCTCGGCCGGCATCAGCATCGCCTTCTTGCACTGCTTCTCGACGTCGGCAAGCGATCGGAACTTGCCGAGCGCCGGGTTTGCCGCGGCCCACGCCTTCTTGTCGTCAAGCCTGCAGTCTTCCGGCGCCGCGTACACGTGGCACACGACGCGCGGGTCATTCGCCGCCTTCTGCCCATCGATCCATGTCGAGAACAGGTCGGCGTCCGTCGGCGCCTGGGTGCTGATCGCAATCAGCAGCGGGTTGTCGTAGGCGCCCTGCGCAGACGTCACCGCCGTCACAAATTTATCGGTTGGCCCGACGACCTGCCCCACCTCATCCAAGATCGCCAGAATGGGCGAGAGGCCGTGTGCCGTCTTACCCTCTGCGGCCAGGGCGCGGAACAGAACGTTCTTGCGCAGGCCGACCAGTCGCTTGCCGCTCGGCTGGATCCGAACCAGCGGCGTCAAGACTTCGCTCAACTCGACCATCTTGCGGGCGAGTTCGAAGATGACCGCGGCCTGCTCCTTCGACTGCGCGCCGCTCACAATCTGCGAGTTCTGCACAGCCTCCGGCCCGACCAGGTGGGCCAGCAGGATCGCCGCGATCAGCGCCGTCTTACCGTTCTTCCGAGCAATCGACAGGTACGCGCTATGCGTCCCATACGGGTTGTCGTAAATCTCCAGCACGAACTTGCGCTGGAAGGGCTCCAGCTTCATCGGCTGCCCGATGTTCTTGCCCTCAGGCGCCAGGCAGTACTTCTCGATGAACGCCACGACCTTCTGGCCGCGCGTCAACTTCCGCTTCTTCACGCCAGTAGCTCGTCGTCCTCTAGTTCCTCACGGAGCTTGCGGGACTGCTGCTCGACCTTCCGGCGCCCGGCCTCGTTGCGGGTGTCGCCAGCAACACGGCCGCCCATCCGAAGGGTCCGCATCAGGGCCATCTCGCGGCGGGCGAACTGCTCGAGCACCGAGACGCGAGGGTTCACGACCATCGTCTTCCGGTCGTTCTCGATCACGGTGCCCTCAACGTCCAAGGCGATCTGTTCTTTCTCGATGTCATGCAGGCACCGGGCGAGTTGGGCGGCGACGACCAAATCGGCCTCCGTCCACTCGTCCCTCGCGCGCGCGCGCACAACGCCTGCCCAAAATGGGCCGTCGCCATCCCTCAAACGAACATGTGCGGGAGGCTGGAGGTCGCCTTTTGCCGCATCCACCATAGCCTTGACGGCGCTGGCAGCGGAGTCGGCCCTGGTTCGTTTCATGGCGAGTTGTGTGATAGCGTTAAATCAAACGGAACCGGCGGGTCAGGGCTGGTTTTTCGAATCCAATGGACCACCCCCCGGGGTGGCCAGCGTCACCAGACCACTCGGCCCTCGGCATCGAACCTCGTTCGCTCATGCCCTGACTTCTCGGCCATCTGCTTGTCGCTGTCGTGATGCGGCTTGCACAGGGATTGCCAATTGGCCTCATCCCAGAACAACACCTGGTTGCCCTCGTGCTTGGTGATGTGGTCGACCACCTTGGCCGCCGTGACCCTGCCCTGCTCAGTGCACATCACACACAGTGGGTGCGCCTGCAGGTATAGGAGCCTGGCTCTCTGCCACGCTGCCCCATATCCGCGCTCTGCTGTCTTGCGCTTGTCTGTGCGCCAGCTTGGGAGCCTGGGGCTCATCCCTTGAGCCTGTCGATCTCATCCAGCAGCTTCCGATTCACGGAAAGCAGCGTGGCGATGTTCTCGTTCTGCAGGTCAACCAGTTGCATCAGCCTGCATATGGCATCCGCTGCCTGTGGTGGCATGACTGCCAACTCACGCTGCAGGGCGTTCATGTCTGCGATGAAGGATTGCGCATTCGCCATCGGACTTCCCTTGTGGGTGGCTGCCTGCCGTTCTTCCTTGCTTGATCACGCCCGGAGCTGGACGCGGAGAAACCGCCACCTTTGCCCGGGTGGCTCGCCCTCAAGTTGGGCGATGTGCTCGGGGTGCGATGAATTGCCCGGCGCGGGACGAACCGTGACTGTTTAGCTCCGAGTAGGAAACCACGCGAGCCCGGCCGGAGCAAAAGGAAAGCCGCCGAGACTTGCGTCAGGGCGGCTTGTGTTCAGTGGGCACACTGCAGAGGCAATGTCCCGGGCGTTAATGTGTTCGATTTCGTTGCATCTGGCAATGCCTGCGCCGCTTGTGCATGTGTCATTTGCCAGCGGTAGTAGGCCCAGCCTCGCTGATTGGTGAAAGGGCGGACCACGATGACGCTACCCGATTCCTCCAGCGCCTTGAGCACACGCACCACAGCCTCACGCATGGCGCGCTCTTGCTTGTCGGTGAGTTCGCGGCCATTCCGCACGTAGGAGATCACATCCCCGATGCGGAAGTCTCGGCCCGGAAAGGCGGCCATCAGGTCGATCACGTCACTTGCGAACTTCAAAGGCTTGCTCCACTCGGTTTACTGCGTCCCGGAGGCCGTCTTCGTACTGCGACACGGTGATGTTGAGCGCCTTGGCGCGGTCGGACCTGAATCCCTGGTGATCGTTGCCCGGGTATTCGGCCTGCAGTGCGAGGCGTGGGATGCTGCCTTCGGACAGCGACTCCCATGCCGCTTGCACCTTGCGCGCGTTGCGCTCGTTCGGCCGGATCTTGGATGTGCGGTTGAGCTCGTCCAGATCCAAATCCCACTCAGGAGGCGCGCGGTAGTCGCCCTCTGCGGAGCCGCATTGCGTCCGCGGCAACGGGTGCGGCCAAGCGCCTTGGTTCGCCCAGCGCGCCCAATTCAGCATCTCCTCATGCATGGCGTTTGGCACCCGGTACATCAATTCCCCTTGAAGCGATCGTCGCGATAGCAGGTGATCTCCGTTGCGAACTCTCCAGCCTCCTCACCCCGCAGGGCGACGTAGACGCTTCCGTTCACCGAGAATCGCTCCCCAGGGCGGATGTCAAAGATTCCGGCGAGCGTGATGGTCATCAGCCCTCGGGGTTGCCGCGCCTTCGCCTCCCCCACTTCAGCCGGCAGAGCAGCAGCGCAACCTGCGCCGGAGGGCATCGCGGCTATGGTGGTGATGCCTTTCATGCGGCGCTCCCGAGCTTGTGCGCGACCAAATCCAGCGCCAGCTTGCGCATGTCCTCAAGGTGTCGCTCCGTGGCGCGCAGTGAGCCGGCGCTCCCCGAGCCTTCCGTCGGACGCAGGCCGGCGCGCCACAGTTCATCTATGAGCCTTTGAGCCGACTGGTTCTCCAGCCTCACGGTGGGCTCCGTGATCAGCCCCAGATCCTCAGGAACCTCGAACACCAGCGGCCGCGCTAGCGCTGGCTTGCGGCCGCTCTTGTCGCAAAACAGAATTTCGATGGAATCGGACCACGCCGACCGTTGGCAAAGGACTTCGAGGGTCATGCTTCTTCCTTGATAGGCAGTAGGGACGGGAGGATTTCGGGAAGCGGCACGGGCTTCCATGCGAGGGTTTCGTCGCGGGCGTCGTCGCCGGGGTCGCGGATGGGGCGGAGGAACTGATCAGCGACGCAGCGTGACTTGCCGCCCTGCCATGTAGTGAGTTCCCGGTCGATGACCCACAAAGGGCCGAAGTCCTTGATTTCCCCGCCAGGCACCATGACCTGGGCAGGCGCCCTCAGGTGAAGGCAGCGGACGATCTTCCCCTCGTTGCCGCCGACACTCACCGTCATGATCGCCAGATCACCCGGTTTGCAGTTCATGCTTGCCCTTTCTTGAGTTCCCGAGCCTTCGCCCGATAGATGACCTTGATTTGCCGCAGGGTGTCGCGGTCCAGCTTGAGCAGTTCGTGCGGGCCATTGAGGCGCGCAACGCGCTCGGCGCCGATGCGCTTGATCAGCCGCTCTTCGTAGTTCGCCGCGACGGTGCGGGCTTTGCCCGGGTGCTTGCTGCCGCCGTTGCAGCCCTTGCACTGCTTGTGGCAGTTGTCCTCGTCGAAGCGCAGTTCAGGGAACGCGCCGCGGCCCTTGTAGTGGCCGGCATCCCACTGGCCGCCCGATGTCATGGGTGGGTTCGTCTCGTCGCAGGAGATGCACGGCAGCGCGGCATCGCGGGCGCGGATGTAGTCGTTGAAGGCGTCCTGCGCGGCGGCCACGAGCTCGCGAATCGGCTTGATCGCCTCCTTGCGGGCCTTGAACTGCGCCTTCTCCGCCTTCTTGTCCGCTTCGACCTTACGGCGCGCGCAGATTGGCGAGCACACCTTCTGCATCAGGCGAGCCGGCATGAAGGACGCTTCGCAGTGCGCGCAGGTCTTGGGCTTGAGGGTGGCTTGGATCAAGGGCCATCCCTCCAATACGTCCAATCGGCATAGGCGTCCGAAGGCGTATAGCCCAGGCCAATCCTGACGTTGAGAGCGTTGGCGAATCCACAGTGCCAGATGCCGTGGACCTTGACCAATCTGGGCTTCATCGGCCGTCACCCCACGACTTCGGCGCCGTGAAGCGCACATCCCGCTCAGCGCCGAAGGCTTCCATCAGCGTCATCAGGTCGGCCATCTCGCCAACGGTCATCTTGGATGTGGACTGGCCCAACACCACGAAACCGCCGTCGATGCCGGGTACGGCGTCCTGCTTCTTCAGGCTGGCCGAGAAGATGTGCTTCCAATCTTCCTTCGACAGCTTGCGGCCGTGCCATTCGACCTGGTCGGCCACGTCCTGCAGCATCGCCCACATGCGCGCGTTCTGCTGCGTGCTGCGGGTCTCGCGCTTGAACGACAGGACGCCACGATGCCCAGCCATCAGGAGAGGCTTGACCTCGCGCTCGTAGATCGCGTTCCAGGCGGTCGCGGCCTGCACCGGGTTGTAGACGGTGACGGCGCTCATAGCGGCACCTCGCCGTGGTAGTACGCCATCGCCTGCGGCACCAGGTCTTCAGCCTTCACGAAGAACGGCGGGGCGTAGAACATCATCTGCGGGTCGATGTACATGGCGCGAACGAACTCCCCGGACTCCAGGGCGATCACGTCGTTTCCGCGCCAGAGGTAGCGGTGGCCTTGGCGAGCGCTTCCGGTAGCCAGCCCCAGTACTGCGGCTCCTTGGCCGCTCGATACTTGGCCTTCCACCTGGCGTACTCCGCCCAATTCGGATGTGTCGAGCAGATCCGGACGAGATGATCCAGCTCCGCCTTCTGGTTGGGCTCCAGCGTCATGCATTCGCGGCCTCACGCTTGAATCGGTACTTGCCGACGGCGTTGCGCTCGATGTAGCCCAGACGCTCCAAGGCCTTCAATGGGCCGGTGACACACTGCGGCCCGGCGTAGCGGAAGTTGCTCGCGATGGCCTTCAGTGGCGGCAGTTGGTCGTTCTCGGCGAAGAACTCCTGCATGTAGCCGAAGATCATCTTTTGAACGGGGGAGATGCGCCGACCCATGGCCTAGAAAGGAATGTCGTCCGACATGTCATCGAAGCCCGACGACGGCTTGGGCGCCGCTGCGGGCGCGCGCGGGGCCGCGGCCGGCGCCTGGGTGCGCTCACCGGCGCCCAGCATCACCAGGTTGTCGGCCCGAATCTCGGTCGCGTACTTCTCGACCCCATCCTTGTCGGTGTACTTGCGGGTGCGGATGGAGCCCTGCACGCAGACCTGAGCGCCCTTGCACAGGTACTTCGCGGCGACTTCTGCCGTGCGGCCATTGAAGACGACGCGGTGCCATTCCGTCGCCTCGCGCAGTTCGCCGGACTGCTTGTCCTTCCACTTGTCGGTGGTGGCAATCGTGACGTTGCAAATCTGGTCGCCGCTTGGGAAGGTGCGGCTCTCAGGATCTCGGCCGAGGTTGCCGATGATGGTGACTTGGTTCAGAGATGACATGGTTCAGTTCGACGGGGTTGCATAGCGCCAGCGGAAGCCGCCAGCGGTCTTACGGATGCCGCGCGCTACGCGGGCGATGTTTGCGTCGGTCGCGCCTGTCGCCATGGCGCCTGCAGTGATCGACGAGAAGTGGTGGACGAACTCGCCGTCCTTGGTCAGTTGATCGACGGGCATTGGCACGCCGGGGCGCCCGGGGTATTCCCGCGCATCCTCCGGACGGCTCCTCAGCAGGTCGGCGATGTCCGAGCGATCGGCAGACAGGCCCATCGTGAAACCGTTGTGCGTCGAGCGGCGAATGTTGGTGCCGGGCCAGAAGTCGAGGCTCACAGTCCACCCCCGCGGTGCGCCGTCGCCTGCTTGCGCGGAGGCTCGCCGGCCCAACCACTGAACTTGGTCTGATCTCCGATGTAGCTCAGGTTGAGGTAGCCGCAGCGGCCTTGGCGGTTCTTGGCGACGCTCAACTTGGCGTAGTGCTTCCACTCGTCGCCGAGTTCGGGGTTCGCCATGATCGGGCGCTTGATGAAGATGATCAAGTCGGCGTCTTGCTCGATCGCCCCGGAATCACGGAGATCGCTCATCATGGGCATCTGGTCGGGGCGCTCTTCGCTCTTGCGGTTCAACTGCGCCAGACACAGCACGCAGATCCCGAGCTCTTTCGCCAACCCCTTCAGGCCGCGGCTGATCTCCTCGAGCTGCGTATTGCGGTTCGCCTTCGAATCAAGCCCGCTCATCAGGCCGATGTAGTCCACGATCAGCACGTCAAGCCCGTGGAGGCGCTTTAGGTTGCGCGCCTTGGAGCGGACCTGGTTGATGTTCAAGCCGCCTTGGTCGCTGGTATGCAGGTTCAGGGTCTTGGCGCGGTCGACGCCCTCAATGACACGATCCCACTGCAGACCGCCTCCCTTGCTTGGGCGCTTCACAGACGACAGGCTGACCGAGCCGAGCATGGCCGTCAGGCGGTCGTTCACCTCACTGTGCGACATCTCCATCGACAGCAAGCCAATTCCGTACTTCGCGGCCATGTGGACGCCGATGGACAGGCCGAGGGCCGTCTTGCCCATGCTTGGCCGGGCGCCGACGATGACGAGCTCACCGGGACGCAGGCCGCCTTCAAGGTATTCGTCCAGATCCGATAGGCCGGTCCCCATCACGCGGAGGTTCCCTGCGGCGCGGTCCTCGAGTACCTGCGTGTGAAGGACCATCGCCTCATGCGCGCCAAGCCACTCGTCCCGAGGCGCATCCTCGATCAGCTTTGCAAGTTGGCTTTGGGCGCGATCGACGCGATCGGAGATGCTGACGGTATGCGCGGTGGCGAGCTCGGAAATCTCGGAGCTCACCGCCAGCAGTTGCCGACTCTTGAACCGCTCAATTACCAGATCGGCATAGCGGCGGATGTTCGCCGAGCTCGGCACATATTGCGCCAGCGCGTGAACCTCAGCCATGGTGCAACGGTCGCCCAGCGCAATCGACACGGTCACCACGTCGGCACGCTTGCCGGCGTTCAGTTGCGCGGAGAGCTCCGCAAAGATCATCCGGTTCTGATCGCCGTAGAAGTACTCGGCCTTCATGAGCGCGCCGATGCGATCCCATGCGCCGTTGTCCAGCAGCAGAGCGCCGATCAGGCTGTTCTCGGCATCGACCGCAGCAATGGCGTCGATGGCGTTCAGGTCGTGGTTCACGCGGTTTCCCTTGTTTTCTCGATGACGTGCTTCATGCCCTTTTCGGTCAGCAGGAAGTCCAGGTCGCATTGCCAGTTGGCGTGCTCGCCGACGCGGCCGGTGCGGCCCATCAGGAAGTCGTTGTCGCGGGCACGGTCGAAGTACTCGCGCAGCCAGACAAGCGCCTCGTCGGCGGTCGTGGCGCGGCGGGCGCCGTCAGACTTGGCAGAGGTCAGCACCCAACGCCAGAACTTGGACAGCGCCTTCTTGCGGGCCTCGCTCATCAACCGAACAGCCGGCAGTTCAGGAAGAACCTCGTGGTACAGGTCGACCATTGCCTGTGCCTTGCATGTCGGCAGGTCGCCCTTGGCGACAGAGTTCTTATCCTGTTCCTGTTCCTGTTCCTGATTAGGCATAGCCTTCGCGGAAGGCTTTGCGGAAGCCTTCGCAGAACCTGCGGAGTCCTTCGAAACGAAGAGCTCGTCGAACGCTGCTACATAGGACTCTCCAGCCTCTTCCAGGCACTCACGCATCGATGAGATGGCCTCGCGCTTGAGTGCACATTCGGGCAGAAGATCGAGCTCAACGCGCCATGAACGGACCACGTTCGGCGACTCCGGCTTGTTGTGACGGAGGGCATTGGGGAGCCATACGAGCTTGGCTTTGAAGTCGGCTTTTGCCATGCCTTGCGTAGAGACTTCGACGAAGGCTTCATCGAAGGCTTCCATTTCCCATCCGAGCTCCTCGGCCATGGCTGCCCGGCCAGCGCGGAACAAGCCTGGGATCGGCCCGGTGTGAGGCCCGGTCAGCAGGAAGAACCAAAGCCCTTGTCCAGAGGCCGGGAGGGGCGACAGGTTGCGGAACTTCTCGTCCGACCATGTGCGCACTTCGATCTTGCGATAGCGGCTCACACAGGCTCCCAGCAGCGGTAGCCGCCGATCTCAAGCACGACGCCACATACCATCACAAGGCGGATCAAACCTTCCTTCTCCATCTCGTGCAGCCGGCGATCGATCTGAACGACGGTCAAGCCGGTGTTTGCGGAGATGGACGCAGCGGTGCCGGTGCCGACGCGCTTGAGGTCGCCGAGGATGCGGCCGGCATGCGACTTGGCGAATTTCTCGGCGCGTGCTGCGGCCTGGTGCGATGTATCGGGGTCGGTGCGACGTGCGCGCGGCAGGTCGTACATCTCGATTGCGAGTTCCATCACAGACCTCCGAAGGTTGAGTCCATACCGCGGACCTGCTCATCGCTCGGGATGGCCTTTGAGTACGCGCCACCGTGCGGATTCGAGCCGTTGAGGGTGATGGGTGCGCCAGGCTTCTTGTTGCCCTTGTGGGGCTGCAGGGCCTTGACTGTTTGGCTGGGCAGCGAGCGCCAGTTGAAGGGCGATGTCATCAATGTGCCTGAGCGTTTCTTTGAGATGCTCAAAGCGCCGCAAAGTCGCTAGAACTAAGGTTGTCAAAGGAGGCCTCGTCAAGCGAAGATTCAGCAATGGCCTTCAACACAGCAACCCGGACCCAGATCGCAGTAGGAATGCCCGCCGAGCTGGCGATGAGCTTCAGGCGCTGCTCGTCGCGCTCGGAGAGGCGAAGGGTGATGGCCTCGGTCTTCTTGCCCTGCGGCATGTTGCGTGCGGTCGTCATGTGTCTCTCGGTTTCCTCTGTTGGATGGGCAGGCGGTAAGGCGTCAGGCGGCCCTGCGGATGCGGCGCGCGGACTTTGGGGTGCGGTAGATGCCCCAGTCGATGTCGGGGCGGAGGGTTTCGCAGTCCACTCGGCCGCCCGTAGCGCGCTCGATGGGCCCACACTTGTCAGCCGGGACGTTGCGTCCTGGCAGCTTCCATTGACTGAGGGCGCCCTTCTTGACGCCGATCAGGTCGCACAGTCGTTGCTGGGTGCCGACGATGTCTGCGGCTAGGGAAAGTGGGTGCTTTTCCGGTGTGTTCATGACTTGCGGTCCTCAGGGTTTGCGCAAGTCTATAACTTCTGCACTTCGGAGTCAACAAATTCAACACGACCAACTGAGCCTATGTTTAGATAATCTAGCCATGGACATACCAAAGTGGCTCAAGGAATCGAGGCAGCGCGCGGGCCTCACGCAAGAAAACGCGGGCGCCCTGGTGGATGTGACCAAGGGGAATTGGTCAGCGTGGGAGCATGGCCGGCACAGTCCGAGCATCAAGCAACTAGCACGGATTGCCGATGCTCTGCACGCGCCGCTCCCTGATGGCCTTAAAAGCAACGACGCGAACTTAGTGTTTACTCACGTGCCTGAGCATTCCGTGACAAAGGGCACACAGATCGGAAGCTTGACTCAGTCAGTCGTAGCTCAGGTGGAGCCCGGTGGGGCGTTGTCCTACATTCGTCGGGTGCCTGTGACTGGAACCGCGCGCTTGCGGGCCGACGGCACATACGAGGAGATAGAGGCAATGGGTGGAATGGATGGGTTTGTCGTCTTGCAAACCCCTGATCGCACGGCGCATGCGCTCCGTGTCCGCGGTGACCAGATGGCCCCCGCAATTCGTGACGGCTGGTATGTTGTTGTGTCGCCAAACTCGACGCCGGCTGTGGGTGAGTATGTGGCGGTGACGCTACGCGATGGGCAGAAGATGGTCCGAGAGCTGCTGTTTCAGCGCGCGGACTCGATCGCTGTCATGGAAGTGAACGGCCAGGTTCGACAGACGATCCCGACCGAAGAGGTGGAGAGCATCCACGCGATTGCGGCGGTCATCCCTCCAAGCCAATGGCAGCCGATGTGACCAACATTCCCAGGCTTCGGGAACTGCGCGAGTTTCATGGCGAGAGCCAGAAGCAACTCGCTGCGGTGCTCGATGTCGCCTCCCGCACTATCTTGCGCTGGGAGGCTGGCGACCAAGACCCTAACCTGTCCGACCTGCGCAAGCTGGCCGCGCACTACGGCGTGACCGTGGCGTACCTGGTCGGAGAGGCGTCGAAGTGACAATTCCTGTCACCCCCGTCCATTCACGTCACCCGGGCAACACGGTTTGTCACAGATTGTGTGGCGTCCGTGAAACATTGCGCACTTTAGTTCCGCTCGCGCGGCTGGCACGCTGGCTGCGTTACATCACCCGTCCGGGGCTTTCCCGGCTTCACCAAACTGGAGTTTCTATGAACCGTGCAATCCGCTCCGCCCAGAAGGGCTTCACCCTGATCGAGTTGATGATCGTCGTGGCGATCATCGGCATCCTGGCTGCCGTCGCCCTGCCGGCCTACCAAGACTACGTGAAGCGCGCCAAGGTCACTGAAGGTCTGGCTCTGGCATCGGCCGCCAAGACGACGATCGCCGAGAACGCCGCCAACGGCAAGCTGTACAGCGCTGGCTGGACCGCCCCCACCGCAACCGCGAACGTGACCTCGGTTGCGATTGACGATGCGAACGGCCAGATCACGATCACTTATGCAGCCCCTGTCCAAGCTGGCGGCACCCTGATCCTGCGCCCGTACACCGGACCGGTCAGCACCCCCGTTGCTTTGCCGACCTCGGTTACGGCCGGCTACGCTCCCCCGGATGGTTCGATCTCGTGGGCTTGCGGCGCGCTCGGTGCAGCCGCCCCCGCAGTCGCCGGTTCGCTGGAAGCCAAGTTCGCCCCGTCGAACTGCCGCTAATCTTCACGCTGTCCCACACAGGCCGCCTTCGGGCGGCTTTTTCGTTTTAGGATCACGCCCATGCGAACCCTGCTCATCATTGCCGCCCTCGCGCTTGTGGGGTGTGGCGACAAGCCAAAGGCCGTTGCCGACTTCGGCGCGGCCCAGCTTGCGCGCGCCGCTGTCGCGGCTGAGCGGGCCTGCGCTGCGGCGGGCTTCGAGGATCTACCCTCCTGCGCAGAGTCGCCAGCCCAGGACGTCAGGCGCGCCGCCAAGACCGCCATGGAGATGGAAGCCACGTACACCAGGCTATGCGCCGCCGATCTGAGGCGCGAAAAGTGCGACGACATGCTGATGTCTGCCTACTTTGTAGCCAAAAAGTAACGGACCTTTCCATAAGAGTAGGAGCAGCCCGCCGCGCGCGGGCTTTTTTTCGCCTCCAAAAATATTAGTCCCGAATATCTTGACATTGCCATTCTAGAAATTCTATACTTCGTCCAAGCGCTGAGTGGTTCGGCGCAGGAGATGGAAGTGAACAAGGTCAGCAGCATTCGCCGCACCCCGGCGTTCCTCCCGCACGAAGAAGCGGAGATGCGCGAAGAGTTCCTCGCAGGCGTCGAAGTCACTGAACTCGATGCGCCCGTCCCGACGTTCCCCGCTGCCCGCATCAACGTTCGCGGCGAGCTGGTCATCAAGCCGACCGGCCTTCCCCCGGCTGAGTGGGAGATCCTTTGATGAACACGCTGGACATCCTCATCCTCGCGCAAGGCAACGAGCTTGCCGACTTCAAGGCGGCCCGCGAGTTGTATCCGCTCACCGAAGCGCAACTGCTGGCCTACGACCGCGCCCACAACGCAGCGAAGAACTCGCCGGCCTACGACGCGCAAGCATCGGCCCGCGCTCTGCGGCAGGAACTGAACGGGGGTGCGCGATGAAAGCCGCCTTCGAAGCGATTCAGGCGGGCCTCCTCGCCATCGCCATCTCTGCCGGCTTGGTTTGGTGTCTCGACCGCTGGTTTTTCTTCGACGGCATCCCTGCCATCTGGTGACCACATGAACAAGCAACAACTCACATTTCGCCTGGCAGTGCCGGCGCCAAAGCCAATCGGCGGTCTTCTGGACAGCCGCTCCCAGTACGTGCCGGCCGTCAAGACCGACATCAGGGCGACTTTCGCAAGGGTCAGGGCCGAACAGCAACTTCCGCAACCGAAAGGCAAGTGATGCCCGACGAACTGATCCTCCTTCTTCAAGACATTGCGAGCGCACTGGTCTGGGTGGCGCTGTCCTGCGTGTTCGGAATCGCTGCGTTTGCCGCTCTCGTTGGGGACTGGCTATGAACGTCGCCGACTTCGCGGACAGCCGCTTCCTCTGCCTGGAGAACAACAGCCGCGCCCAGCGCATCGGCATTGTCTCCTCGCAACTCCACGAGATCGAGGAGTTGTGCCGAGCCAACCCGAGGACCGCCGCCTATCAGCAGCACGACCTCGAAAGGCTGCGCGCCGAACTGCGCGAGCTGCGCAAGCCCGCGCCACCGCGCCAACCCGCTGCCGGGTTCGTCGCCACCTGCGTCGTCCTGCTTCCCCTTGCGCTGATCAGCGTCGTCTCGCTGGTCCGCTACTTCATCCACCCCTGAAAGGCCGACATGGCACACACCACCACCAACATCCACGGCGTCAAGTCGATCCGGGTTGTCCCGACCGTCTTCAGAGACTTCGTTTCTCACCTCGTTGTTTTTGAACTGATTGGCGGCGGCGAAGTCACCGTCAGCGGTTTCGCGCCCGAGCTTCTGTCGGTCGACGTCCAAGAGCCGGCCAGTGCAATCGAGGAAGCGCCGGAGACCGCATGACTGAAGAAGTATCGAAGCTCCTACGCTCCCCGTTCCCGGCCAACCAGATCGGGAAGCTGCCGAAGCCGTTCAAGAAGGATTCCGCGAAAGGCCAGTGCGACGAGTGCGGCGGCTGGCACGGGCTGCCCGCCGCGCACTTGGACTATGTCGGTCACGCGGCGATCACCCACCGCCTGCTTGACGCCGACCCCGCTTGGTCGTGGGAGCCGCTGTCGCTCAACGAGCAGGGCCTGCCCACGGTCGACAGCAATGGCGGCTTGTGGATCAAGCTGACCGTCGGCGGCATCACCCGCCTCGGCTACGGCGACGCACAGGGCAAGACTGGCGGCGACGCCATGAAAGAGCGCATCGGCGACGCCCTCCGCAATGCCGCCATGCGCTTCGGCGTAGCGCTGGAGCTTTGGCACAAGGGCGACCTCCATGCACCGACCGAGGAGGAACTCGCAGCGGCCCGCAAGGAAGCGCGCGAAGACTGGCTCAAGGGCGTGTTCGCCAACATCGACGGCGCGACCAACTCCGGCGCGCTGCGCCAGGTCATCGCCGCCGCGACCGCCGTCGCCACTCGCGAGAACGACCTCGAGGCGATCGAACTCGTGAAGAAGCATGCCAACGAGAAGGTTGCCGCCGCGAAGAAGCAACCCGAAACCCCCAAGACCGAATCGGAGCCAGCATGAACACCCCCACCCTCTACGAAATCTCCGCGGCCTATCGCGCCGATGTCGAGAAGCTGGCAAACCTCGATCTCGACGAAGAGACGCTGGCCGACACCCTGGAAGGCATGAGCGGCGAGCTGGAGGAAAAGGCGCAGAACGTCATCTTCTTCGCTCGCAATCTCGAGGCCACAGCCGCCGCGATCAAAGAAGCGGAAGCCAAGATGGCTGCGCGCCGGAAGGCACTGGAAACCCGCGCTGACGGCCTGCGCCGCTACGTGTTCTCCGCGATGCAGCTTGCGGGCGTCACCAAGATCGAATGCCCGTACTTCCGGCTCGCGATCCAAAACAACCCGCCGAGCGTCGATCTGTACGAGCCCGACCTCTTGCCGCTTGAGTACATGACTCAGCCCGAGACGCCGCCGCCCGCGCCGGACCGCAAGGCCATCGGCGCCGCGCTCAAGGCTGGCAAGGACGTGCCTGGTGCAAAGCTGACTCAGGGCCAACGCCTCGCCATCTCTTGACCCCCACCAAATGGGTGGAGAACAGAAGTAAAGGAAATTTGTGATGAACGAACACGATAGGTCGGTCGTTTTGCGCATCGGCGGCAAATACAACTGGCGCGACCAACCTGAGCGACTGGCGTACATGGGCGTCCGGCGATACCCGGGCGACCGCCGCACATGGCATCAGTTCGAGAAGGTGGACGCCCCTGGAATCGTCTGGAGCGAAGTCCTCGACAGCGACCTGCCGCAATTCGAGGAAACCGAGCCTGTCGCCACCCATCAGGAATAGGAAAGCAGACATGAACATTCAGCGATTCAACAATCGGACCGGCCTGATGAACCCCGAGGCAAACGGGTTGTATGTCCGCTACGAAGACCATTGCGCCGCCCTTTCCGAGCAGACCCAGCAGGGGGAGGCGCTGACGGCATTGCTGACGGATGCGGTAAAGACCGTCTACATCAATTCCGTAACGCATCCCGATCTGCGCGGCGAGCATTGCATCAACACTGCGGCCATGGACAAGGTAAAAGCCGCATGGCATGCCCTCTCCGCCCAGCAGGCCGGCACGGGGGAGCCGCTGAGGGATCGCTTGCAGCAGAAATGCTCCGACTGGGGAACGTACTGGCGCGCACCAGACGCGCATGGCGTCGAGTTGACCAAGCAACAGGCCGTCGAACTGCTTGCCGACGCGCTCGGCGTTGAAGTCGAAATCAAGGACGCCACCCCCAAGGCAGCACCGGCAGCAGTGAGCGAGCGTGATCCGTTCGATGATGAATCGGCGCTTCACTCTCGGTCGGACGCATGGTTTGCAGTCGTTGGAGCTCTCAATCAGGCGTGCCCGGATTGGATGGAGAAAGACGTTGCTGCAATCGAATCCGCGCCAAAGGCCATTCGTGCCATGGGTGCTCGCCTACGCGCCCTTTCATCCCCTCCGCCGAGCACCGATGGCGCGGGAAAACTTACTCCAGCACAAATCGGAAAGCTTTGGTTTGAGGCTGTAGGCGAGTTCGGCGTGGGGAAAGTCGTGCTCCCTTCAGACATTCTGAAGTTCGCCGAAGCGGTGGAAGCAGCCCTCGCCGCTGCCCCTGATAGCCAAGCCGCTGTTCTGATTGGGCCGAACGGAACCGGGGTTGCGACGGGAACTGTCATGGCCGCCCCTGATAGCCGAGCCGCGAAGTACCTGCGCATCATCCGCAACGTTCGCGCCATCGTGGACGAGTGGCCCGAGGTTGAAATGCCGGGCTCGCCTCTCTCGCGAATCAGGACCATCGTCGCTTTTGCCGCTCAGTCCCCGGCAGCAGGGCAGGAGGATGCATCGTGAGAGTTGCACACGTAGTTTGCTGGCGCTATGGCGACGGCAGCGGAGGCGGAGCCGTGAGCGTCCACTACAGTGAGGAAGGCGCAAAGAAGATGCTGGACATACTGAACGCACAGGACGGCCTGCGCCAGTACTTCATTGACAAGGTGCCAACCGACGAGCCAAACGTCGAGGCTCAGTCTCCAGCATCGGGGGCAGCGTGAACCAACCAACAGAGTTTGACTACCTGCTTAACAGCATGGAGTTTGCCGCCCACGCGGAAGAGCCCGCGCGTGCCGACTATGGCGGTCATCGCCGTCGCTTGTTTGAGTACGTTCGCAAGTTGGAAGCCGGTGCTGCTCTCTCCGCCCAGGCGCGAGCCAGCGAGGCAGAGGATGCGTGGATCACGGTTGGCGGTGATCGCTTCCCAGAGCCAGATGTTCCAGTGCTCGCCACGAACGGGCGAACCATCGGCGTCTATGCCTTCCAAAACGACGGCGACGGATGGGCATGGGCGCAGCAGAAATGGTGCTGGAACCTTGCCGATCCTGACGGCCTTGAATGGGACGACGACTACGAAATCACCCACTGGCGACCGCTCCCCAAGCCTCCCGCAGGGGACGCTGGTAGCAGGGGGGAGACGAAGTGAGGTTCATCTCCGTTTGCTCGGGCATTGAGGCCGCATCCGTCGCCTGGAACCCGCTCGGCTGGAAAGCAGCCATGTTCAGCGAGATCGAGCCTTTCCCCTGCTCCGTGCTCGCCCACCACTATCCCACCGTCCCGAACCGGGGCGACATGACCAAGTTCGAGGACTGGCCCGATGACTCAGTTGACCTTCTTTGCGGAGGAACCCCCTGCCAATCTTTCAGCGTCGCCGGACTCCGAAAGGGATTGGATGACCCTCGTGGCAACCTCATGCTTACCTACGGTGCCATTGCTGCAAAGCATCGGCCCAGGTGGCTGGTTTGGGAGAACGTCCCCGGAGTTCTGTCATCAAACGGAGGACGGGATTTTGGCTCCTTCCTCGGGCTCCTGGGGCAACTCGGGTATGGGTTCGCTTACCGGGTTCTTGACGCTCAGCACTTCGGAGTTCCACAGCGACGCCGCCGCGTGTTCGTTGTCGGATGTCTTGGAGACTGGCGAGCTGCCGCAGCGGTACTTCTTGAGCGCCACAGCCTGTCGGGACATCCTGCGCCGAGCCGCGAAGCGGGGCAAAGAATTGCCGCCACCCTTACGCGAGGCGCTGAAAGCAGTGGCAAAGGAGGCTACGCCGGCAGACGCCGCGAAGATGACGTGAACCTGGTCAGCATGTGCCTGAACGCCAAGGGGGGGGCAGGACGCCTGGATGCGGAATCGGAGACGCTGATTCCTATCAACGGGGGTCACTTTGGCGTCGCTCACGCACTGACCGGCGAGGGCTTCGACGCCAGCGAGGACGGCACGGGGCGCGGTACGCCGCTGGTGCCAGTCCTGCCATTCGATACTACGCAGATGACTAGCGCGGCGAATCGGAGCCAGCCCAAAGCCGGCGATCCGTGCCATCCGCTGGCCGCTGGAGCTCATGCGCCGGCCATCGCCTTTAGTTGGCAAGGCGGCGGGACACAGACCACGCTCGGCTACGACCCGGATTCTCGAGTTGCGGGAACGCTGGTCAAGGACCAGACGCAGGCAATCGCAGGCTCGCAAGTCCGACGCCTCACGCCCATGGAGTGCGAGCGCCTTCAAGGATTTCCTGACGGATACACAGCGATCCCTACCAGCAAAAGAAACGCCGCGGCAGAGCATGAAGAAATGCGCGCTTACTACCTGCGCACCGGCCAAGCGGTGACGGACGACGAGATTCGCCGCATGGCAGCCGATGGCCCGCGCTACAAGGCTCTTGGCAATTCGTGGGCGGTTCCGTGCGCCAAGTGGATCGGCGAGCGCATCAATGCCGTGGAGCAGATCACGGCACCAAAAGAACTGGAGGCCGCATGACCACCCCCATCGCACTACGGAGTATGAGATGAGCGACACAGCAATTCTTGAACGACGAATCCCTGACTGGCTTGCGCCCCACAAGAACGAGTGGCGCAGCCGGATCGGGCTGGGCGCGCTCTTCATCGTCGAAGGGCGACCGTTCTCAGCTTGGATGAACGAGATCCAGCCTCGCCTTCGCTGCGTGAGCAAGGAATCCACGAACGGGAAGAGCATGGCTCGGTACTACCTGGTAAAGCAGGTTTGGGCGTTCGCAAGGGCGCACGGACTCACCATCAAGCCGGCAGCGCCATTTCGCGAGGATCGAGAGCGGATTCTTGAGCTTGAAAATCGAGTCGCAGACTTGCAGCGCCGGTTGATCGCCGCGGAAAGCCGGCCGCCCGAAGTGCGCTTGGTTCGCAACCCGAACGCGATCCCCATGCTGACGTCCATGCTGACAACGACAGAGGCGAAGCCGCTCCCGGGCGTCTACTTCCTGATTTCCGAGGGCGTCGTCACCTATGTAGGCCAGTCGCAAAACGTGCTGGCTCGCATGTCCGGACACCGCGGGAAAAGGTTCGACGCCGTGAAGATGATCCACGAACCCGATATGAACGCGCTTTCGCCGCTGGAAGACCGTTGGATTCAGGCGTTCGCTCCGAGAGACAACGTAAGAGGCTTGGAACATATGAGGGCCGAAGCATGAACGACCTGATGACCCTAGACGAGATTGCCCAGATGCACCACTGCTCGATGCGCCACGCGCGCGACGTTCTGGTTAAGCTGTCGGGGTTCCCGCAGGAAGCCCCCACCAGCACCCCGCGGAACCGGCTTTGGCTGCGTGCGGAGGTGCGGGCGTACATCCACCGTAAGCCGGCGAAACTCGCACGAATCCCGCACATCGGGCTGCGAGCCGCATGAATGCTAGAAACTGCTTCCGTGGTGGGGCAC
>NZ_JBPJZT010000029.1:0-40095 GCF_051216375.1 Variovorax glacialis
GCTTGGCGGCGGCGACCGGCGCGACACCTTTTACAACGCGCGCGGTGGCGGCGGTGGCGGCGGCGGCGGTGGCGGCGGCGGCGGCGGTGGCGGCGGCGGCGGCGGTGGCGGCGGCGGCGGTGGCGGCGGCGGTGGCGGCGGCGGCGGCGGCGGCGGCGGCGGCGGTCACATCCTGCGGGAAATCGCCCAGACCATCGAGGATGCGGCCCGCGCTGCTGTAGTGATCGAATTCGCGACGGAGGCTATTTCTGTTCGACCAATTGTTGAAATCCAGGACGCACGGCGATGAGGGGTAGCGTATGAAGCCATAGCAACGCGCGACCTTATCTCTTGCTATTTGAGTTCACATCGATAGACCTTTTGGAGAAGTACCATGACTGAAGCGCCTGATAAAAAAGTCCCGACAAACGATGGGGAAACCCATGCAATCACTCTTTCTGATTTCGCATTTTCATTGACCTCCGCCGTGATGCACGCGCTGGACGAAGGCGGCGGTGGCGGCGGTGGCGGTGGCGGTGGCGGTGGTGGTGGCGGTGGTGGTGGCGGCGGTGGTGGTGGCGGCGTCATTACCGCGGGCTTCTGGATCAAGCTAAACCTCGCGGCCGATGACGGCGGCGGCGGCGGCGGCGGCGGCGGCGGCGGCGGCGGCGGCGGCGGCGGCGGCGGCGGCGGCGGCGGCGGCGGCGGTGGTGGTGGTGGCGGCGGCGGCGGTGGCGGCGTCGTGCTAGAGCATGCGACCGAAGCTGTCACCCGTGCGGTCCTAAACGCGATCAACAGCCAAACCGCCAGATCGACGGTCAACGGCTTCTCTGTTGTCTTTGGTATCGAGCACGCTAGGAAGTGACATTTGCAAGGCCGGCGGCCGTCAAGCGCCGGCCTGCCCGCCTTGTCCAAAGTGATTGGCCAACCGAAACACAGCTATGGAAAATTCCTCTACTCGTGGCAGGACCGCGCTGTGTCCGAGCTCACTCTGTTCCGAGGGCGCCCTTTTGATAGGAATAGTCGGAACGGACGGACTGGTGGGGCGTATTGAACCAGCCTTGACCGTTGACACAAATTTTGCCGCCTTGGCGTCTAAAGTCGGCGTACCCGAACACAGATTCAGGTTTGCAGACCGCTGCCTTGAGCATGAGTGCACGCACTGGACGGGCGAAAAGTGTTCAGTGATTTCGCAGGCAAACCGCGTTGCCGATCAGTCGTTCCCCATCGTGCTTCACGCGAAGCAGACCCTGGAGCGATGCTCAATTCGCCCATCTTGTCGATGGTTTGCGCAGGAAGGACCATCTGCGTGTGCTGTTTGCCCCTCTATCTACAACCATGGCCAGGAGAGTCCCCATGCCCACAACTAAAGCAAAGCACGAATTCAAGATATCAATTGAGGGCGTTTCCCTGAGTTCGGACACTGCAGAGCGCTTGAACGCTGCACTGCAAAAAGCCGCTCTGATGGAACTCGCGGCGATGCCGCTAGGGGGCAAGGATTTGGTATTCAGCCCAATCTTGTCCAAGATGGTTACCGATGGCAATGGTGGAGGCAGTGGCACCGGTGGTGGTGGCGGTGGCGGTGGCGGCGGCGGTGGAGCGGAAATTCGCCTACTAACGCGCAAGCAGTAGCAAAGCTCTAGCCATCGCGGCCTATCGCACGGTCTTCCTAGCTGGCTTCTTCGCCGCCGGCTTCGCTGACGCTTTTTTAGCGGCTCCTACTTTCTTCGTTGCTGACCTTGGCGAAGCATCATTCGAAGCAACCTTGACGGCCGCGCGCTGAGCGGACGCGGCGGCATTGCGCTTACCAAGGTTGTAGCGCTCGTACGCCGTAGCAAAGCGCGCAAGGACCTTCACGACGTTTTGCTTTGAGCAGCCGTACTGGGAGGCGATCGTGCTGGCCGGCATTCCGAGAACGTGATACGCATGCGCGATGTCGCGACTGTTCCCCTGCCGGACAACGAAATAAAGCATCGTCGCCTCGAACTCGTCGGGGGGCATCAAGGTCTCGGAAAGTTTGGTCGTCATTTCGCGGTGATGATCTTGGCTAACGCCTGGTCAACTTCAAATTTTTCCGCCTTGCCCTGCCCAAGCAGGAACGCGGCGAGATTGAACAACTCGACCGGCCCCTTTCCGAACTCGTTGCGTGCGAGTCCGGCGATGAGCGCCGGTGCGAGATCCTCCGTTGCCAGGCCGCGATCAAAAAAGGCCTGACCGTGTTTGACGACCAATTCGAGGTCGGCACTGGAAACCGAAGCGACAATCGTAACCGCAACTGCGCCCGGCTTACGCGAAGCGTCAACCAAAGCAGTAATCGCCTTCTCATGCGGCTTCATCGGTGCGGTCGGGAAAATGCTTCCGCCGCCCATCACCGAAGGCGTACCCGGCTCCTCCACCGAACGATCGCGGGGAGTGGCGGTCGTCGGTGCTGGTCCTGACGGCTTGCCCGGTGCAGGGCTCTTGCCCGGCAGCGTGTGCACCTTGGTTTCCTTCTTCGCAGCATCGGTCTTCTTGCGCAAGTCGGTAGCGCCGGGCTTGGCAGCGGCCTGGTCGACGAGAGCCTTGGCCGCACCGGGGTTGACCTTCTCGATTTGACGCACGTTGTTGATCGCCGTGACATCGGAGCTGATTCCCTCGTCGATGAGGCGCCGGGCCTGCGGAGGAAGATCAAGCAGGTTAAGGCGCTGGGTGATCCATGCCTCACTCTTCTGGACCTTCTTGGCGAGCGCAGCGCGGTCGCCGCTCAGCACGCCGAGCATCTTCTTCAGCTGGCCGGCTTCTTCGAGTTGCGTGAGATTCTTGCGGTGGATGTTCTCGATGAACTGGGCATCGACGGCCTGGTCATCGGTGAGCGATCGAATCAGGCACGGAATCTTGGTCAAGCCGGCGAGCTTCGCGGCGCGCAAGCGGCGCTCGCCGGCGACCAGCTCGTATCGACCAGCAGGGCGCGCGCGGAGCAAAACGGGCTGGATTACGCCATGGATCTTGATGGTCTCGGCGAGGTCCGAAAGCTTGTTGTGCTCGTCCTCGAACTCTTTGCGTTCCTGGTCGGCGATGTCGATCAAGCTGATGTCCACCTCATTCGGTGCGGCCTTCTGAACGCTTTTGAACATATCGGCCATGCTTTGACCGAGCGGGTGGTTCGCGGCGGGGTTCACAGCGGCATTCATTTCGAGATTTCCTTGAGGATCATGGTGCATGCGTCACGCCATTCTTTCGCGGCTTTCTCGTGGCTCGAACCACGAGGACTCTCCCAGACCGGTGATCTGGTGTTGACCGCATGCCGCACAGCGGCACGCTCGGGCAGCTCAGCGGAGAGCACATAGTCTCCGTATTCGGAGCGCATGTGCTGAACCATCGCGCGCTCTTTGGCACTGCGGCCGTTCGTCTTCATCAATAGGATGCCCAGATGCCTCAGATCGGGATTCAACGCCGACTGCGTTCCCTGGATCGTGTTGAACAGCTTGGCGACCCCACCCTGTTCGTACAGGCCGAGAGTCATGGGCGTAATGACGAAGTCGGCAGCTGCAAGCGCGCCGACGAGCAATGAATTGCGCTCGGGAGGCGTGTCGATGATGCAGAGATCGAATTTCGGTGCGAGAGCGCGCAGCGCGGTACGAGCGCGCAAGACAACATCGGTACTGGCCGTCAGCAGCTCGTACAAGGCCTCATCACCAGCCGGGATCAGGCTGATGTGGTCATCGACCGGCTGGAGCGGCTTGGAGACTGGCCGCTCGGAAAAAAGATCCATCGTCGAAAGGTACGCAGGATCCGGAACGACGACGTTGCATCCGAGGGAAAGGCTGGCCTGTCCAATCGGTCGCCATCGTCCCATCGGTGGCCCGGTACTCGATTTTCTCGAGGTCCTCGCACTTCACGCTCGTGATCTCGGCCAGACGCAGCCCGGTCGCGTAGAGCCAGTGCATGGCGCGCCGAAGCCGGCGTCCGGCTTCCGTCTCGACATGCTGGTCCAGCAGCGCCTCGATGTGATCCCACTGGGCGAAGGTCAGGGTTCGACTTGAACCCAAGGGCCGGGGCGGATGCGTCGGCAACGCGACGGCCGCGAACGGATTGCCCGTCACATAGCCCTGGCTCATCAGGAAAGCAAACAAGCCCTTGAGGATGGTCAGCGCATGCCGCAGCGCGACCGCCCAGAGCGGCCCTTCGAGCGGCCGCCACAGCGGCGACCAGCGCTGGTGATGGCGGGGCCCGCACCAGGCTGCCGGTGGATCCGCGAGGAAAGACCGAAATTCGTTCACATCCTCCACCGTCAACGAGGACAGCGCCTTCTGCCGTTCGAGGACCGCCCACAAGAGCAGGCGCTCCGCCTCCTTGCGATAGGCCCGCTGCGTCGCCGACAACTCGTTCCCCCGCCCTGCCCTTTTGGAAGCCAGCCAGGCGCCGATCGCCTCGTGGTCGTTGCGCGCCAACAGAACGCACTGCTCGAGCGGCGCCCTGAACCGCCCCGCCCTGCCGTCCAGCGCCGCCGGCACCAGGAATTTCTCGAACGGACGCAGCGCCGTGGCCGCCGGCACGACCCCGGCCAGGACGACCGGCGTCAACTCGGAACGCGGCTGCAGCACATGCCGCCCAACTCGCAGCCCCAGGACGGCCTCGTTCGCCTGCAACCATTCCTGGATCCGGGAGGCCTTGCGTTCTCCCACACCCGGCACCTGCACCCACCAGCGGGCACCGATCCCATTGATGCGCTCCACCAGATCCCAAAGCGTTGAGACCCCCGCGCGCTCGAGGCGCGCGGCCTGTGAGGGATTCAACCAAGCCCCCACGCGGTCGGCCGGGCGCGGATCCTGCGCCACGAGGTCCTGCAGCCAGCGCAACGCTTCGAGTTGCCGCGCGATCACGCGGCTGCGGCGCGTCGGCGGGACGGCGCCGCCCTGCCCTCCCAGCGCGGCCCTGCCCAACGCTGCCTTGCCCCGCCCTCCCCGGCCGCCTGGAGGAAAGGCCTCTTCGTAGGCCTCGAGCTGCTCGGCTTCCGAAAAATCCTCCAGGCCCCGCTCGGCGGCGAATTCGGCCAGGGTCGGCTGCTTCGGCGCCGCGGTAAACCGGTCCGGGTCCAGCAGGATCAGGCGCGCCGTCCCCGGCTTGTTCTCGCGCCGGGCCGCGGCGGCGAACTCGTCGCGGATCCAGGCGATGGTCCTGCGCACGGTGCGCAGGTCGGCGTGTTCGCCCTCGAGCCGCAAGTACCGGTCCCAGCTCGCGCGTTCATCGAGGCCCTGGGCGAGCGCGCGCATGAAGGCGAAATGCCCGCCGTGGAGCTTGCGCGGTAGTGCCTTCGGTCGCTTCACGGAGGCCACCCCGGGTCCCGGTTCCTGTCGTCGGGGGCGCCCCAGAACTTCCACCAGGGTCGCGGCCGCGGGACCGGCTCCGGCGGCAGCTGCGCCAGGTAACTGGCTCGGGTACGCCGGCGCTGCTCGACCTCGAAGGCGTGGGCGATGCCATTGGCCCCGCGGTCGCCGCGCAGGGCCCGGGCGCGCCACATCGCGGCCAGGCGCGCCACCTCCTCATCCTCGAGGTGCGCCAGCTGCTGGGTGGACAAGGTTGGCATGGACAGGTCGAACGCAAAGGGTGGCGAGATCCACCCGATCAAAGGCTGGACAGCTGGAGCGCGGTGAAGAGGTCGACGAGGTGTTTGCCCCCGGCACCCTCCCCTCGGGAACGACGGGTCCGGAGGCGCCCTTGTCTCACCTCAGATGATAAATCCAATTATCATTAGCGCCGAAATTGACAATGAAATTCTTCAATTAAATCAACAGCTTATGATTTAATCGACGTTCATTTAGCAATTGCTTTGGCTAAATCCAGCCCCCAAAATCCGTAAAGGCGATTGATTTATCCGGTGCCGCCGCTTCCATGACGTTGGCCGGTCCGCCAACGGTCGGCTCCGAGATGGCGAACGACCGCAGGCAGGGCAATTGGCGAGCGGCACCCGACATTTTCTGGTCGCGACGTTGGCCGGCCGGGGCGCGTGCGAGTAACTGCCGATAGCAGCGATGATGGCGTCAAGACGACCTCGATTAACACCGGCCCTGCTCTACCCAGCTTCCGTGAGCGCGCCCGCAGTTACTTGGCCGAGGGCTCAATGGCGTCGAACAACTGCCGGTCAAGTTTCCAGTGTCAAACCCAAGTTCAGATGTCGCATCGCCAGCAAAGTTGAAATGCCGCATTTCTTTTTTCTTCAAGGACTCTGACGACCTCGGTGACCGCCTGGCCTCAGAACTACTTGAACCTGTCAGCCGAAGGCCGACCTGTTTGAGCTGCACGCTTTGCGCAGGGCACGACCGAATTCCTTGGCGTCGAAGTGTCGGAAATTCATCGTTCCCGGCGCTCCCAGCGGCTGCGGCCTCTACGCACCGTCAAGATGTGGACTCAGAGGCCGCTCAACTTCGGTCCTTGACCCACTGGTCTCTCACGAAGCCCAAGTCCAACAAGTGGCGTTCGATGCCGCGCCAGCCCATCTCGTCAATTTCACTAGTGCGCGAGAGCACCCACATGTATGTGCGGGATGGCTCAGTGACGACGGCCAAGCTTCGATCGGGTGATAGATATACGATGTCGTAGTCGGCCCAAACGAACGGTGTCCACCGTAGCCAACTCGGCGCAAACGCCACCTCAAGCGAACCTGGTCGCAGTTCACCAGACTCTATGGTCGCGCCCGCGCGCGGGCGCGCCACCCCCGTAACCGAATCGAGGCCGGACGCAGTCCGGCACTGATTGCGGACCTCGACCTGACCGGTATCCAGCAGTCTATAGCTCGCCTTGGCGCCGGACACACATTGGCGCTGAAATCTATTGGGGATGTGCGCCACTTGCTGCCACTCGCCCATGTAGCCCGCCAGATTCACGGAAGGCAGCGATGCGCCGGCGCTCGAGTTCTTGTTCGTATTGCTGTTGTCGACACTCGCGCAGCCACCAACTGCAGCGATAGCCAAAAGCGCCGCGCCGCAAGCGACGATATGTTCAAGAATCAGTTTTCTCATGTTCAGTGCCGTGTCTACGCAAGAGCGCATTGTGCGTGCGCCTTCTCCGCGGTTCTGTCGGATGCGGGCGCATTCTTCGACGCATCCACCGTTGCCCACATAGGCCAGGGTGTCTGGGGAAACATCGTGTCTCGCGCTCCCCTGGGACCAGCAAGCTTGCACGACTCGCACGTCGGATGGTCAACCTTTGACTAGGAGCCGCGGTCGGCCGCCCCGACGCGAATGCCGGCGAGCTACCCGTCGCCTATGTGCAACTCAGGCCCGGCGTTCGTGCCACGGAGGACGAGCTTCTGTCCTTTGCCCGGGAGCAAATCACCGAGCGCGCAGCGATGCCGAAGCGATCCGGTTGGTGACGTCCATGCCCCTGACCGGGGTTGGCAAGATCTTCAAGCCCGAGCTCAGGCAGCGCGAGATCGCGGATGCCCTGCGTACGGCGCTGCAGGATGCCGGCGCCCCCACTTCTCGGCTCGAAGTCTTCAACGATCCGGATTTCGGCATTCACATCGAGATCACGGTGGCCGGCAGCGCGACCGCCGGCATCGCCCGCGAGCTCCTGGGTCAGTGCCCGTTCCGCTTCACAGTGTCCTTGGCAGGCCTCGATCAATGATGGTGTTCGACCCGCTGGCGCTGAGATCGGTTTCTACTTGGCATGATCGCGAAGGTTTCGCTGAAGCGCAGACCGGAGACCGGCGCCGGCAGGTTGAGAACGTTGTGTTGGACCCAGCGCACGGCCATCTGCTGCGCCCAACGCTGGGCTGCGCCTCGCTCTTTTCAGCGGCTGCGAGCCCTCCAGCGCCAGCTCCCGAAAACGTTCCGCAGCAGCGTTATTTCCGCGCGCTCGCGATGCCATCGCGATCGAGACGGCCGCCGAGGCGGGTAACCCGCTGACAGGGCGGAAGACGACGCCCCGCGCAGCCAGCCGCGCGCTGACCGAAGGCACCAGTGCCACGCCCATCCCGCTCTGCACCAGGCTGATCACTGTCTGCACCTGCGTTGCTTCCTGCGACACACGAGGGGTCAGTCCCTCCTGCTGGAACGCCAGCATCACCATGGCATGAAGACCGGGCACTCGAGTCGAGGCGTAGTCGATGAACGGGTACCGGGCAAGTTCCGCCAAGCTGAGGCGCCGCTGCTTCGCGAGCGCGTGCCGGACCGGCAGAACGGCGCAGAACACGTCTCGCTCGACGATCTCGAACCGCAAGGCACTGGCCGAGGCCGTCGGGTAGCGCACCAGTCCGATGTCGAGTTGCCCCCCTTCGACCAGTGCCAGCAATTCGAGGTTCGTTGACTCGCGCAACACCAGCTCGACTTGCGGGTAGCGCGACCGGAACGCGGGCAGCAACTTCGGCATCAGGGAATAAGTGGCCGATCCCACGAAGCCCACGCGCAGCAAACCACCTTCGCCGCCGGCCGCTGCGAGGGCTGCGTCACGCAACTCGTCCGCGCTGGCCATGCATTGCTGCGCAATGCTTAGTGCGGCGACGCCGGCGGCGGTGAGGGTCACACCGCGCGGCTGCCGCTCGAACAAAGCGGTACCCACTTCCTCCTCGAGCTTGCGTATGGCGACCGACAGCGGCGGCTGTGCCATGTGCAGCTGCTCGGCGGCGCGGCGGAAGTTAAGTGCCTCCGCAACGGCGGCGAATTGTCGGAGTTGCCTCAGTTCCATGGTGATACTCGTGGTGTATCGAAAGTGATTCGAACGGTATTGGACGCCGCAATCCTCGGTTCCTACCATTCACGCATTCCCGAACAAACCAAGCGGCCCAAGACCCGCCGCCCCACCATGACAACTAGCGCACCCCGTGACGACGACCTGCCCCTTTCCGGGGTGCGCGTGCTGGACCTGAGCGCCGTGGTGCTCGGCCCTTACGCCAGCCAGAACCTGGCGGAGTACGGTGCTGACGTCGTCAAGATTGAACCTCCCGAGGGTGACTCCACGCGCCGGACCGGCCCCAGCACAGAGCCCGGCATGGGCGCGATCTTCCTCGGTGTCAACCGCGGCAAGCGCAGCGTGGTGCTGGATCTGAAACGCGCCGACGCTCGTTCCGCGCTGCTCCAGCTGGTCGACACCGCCGATGTGCTGATGCACAGCATCCGCCCACAAAAACTCGGGGCCATCGGTCTCGACCCCGACACGTTGCTCGCTCGCAATCCGCGCCTGGTCTACGTGGGCCTTCATGGCTTCGCGGAAGACGGGCCCTACGGCGGCATGCCGGCATACGACGACATCATCCAGGGACTGTCGGGCTGCGCGGCACTCATGGAGCGGCAATCCGGCGCACCGCAGTACTTCCCGACGATCGCGGCCGACAAGACCTCGGGGCTGGTCGCCACCCACGCCATCCTCGCCGCGCTGTTCCGGCGCGAGCGCACGGGCAAGGGCGGGTATGTCGAGGTTCCCATGTTCGAATCGATGGTGTCGTTCAACCTGGTCGAACACTTCTACGGGCACCACTTCGCGCCCCCGTTGGCCGATACCGGGTATCCGCGCCTGTTTGCCAGGCATCGCCGGCCCTACCGCACCGCGGACGGCTATCTCTGCGCGATGCCCTACACGGACACACACTGGAAGCGCTTCTTCACCGAGGGCGGCATGCCCGAGGCAGCTGCCGATCCGCGGTTCGCCAACATAACGGAGCGCACCAAACACATTGACGCGCTCTACACGCTGGCCGCGCAGGTGATCGAGACACGCGGCACCGATGAATGGCTGGAGGTATTCGAACGCCTGGAAGTGCCGGCCTCGCGCATGAACCGCCTAGAGGACCTTGCCAAGGACCACCACCTGAAGGCGACGGACTTCTTCAAGACCATCGACGACCCGAAGATGGGAACGCTGCGCTTCCCCGGCGCACCCGTGCGCATCGACCGCAGGAAATTGCCGGTGCGCATGGCGCCACGCTTGGGCGAGCACACCCATCAAGTACTGAGCGAAGCAGGCATCGAGCCGCTCGCGACTGAACGACCCGCGCTGCAAGGAGCACCGATATGACAGGACCCACCGCCAGGTACCCGCTGCTGGGCCACGGCTTCTTCTGGCAGGACCTCAAGGTCGGACAGAAATTCCAGACCTTCAACCGCACTGTGACCGAGACCGATCTCGTCAACTTCATCTCCTGCACGGGCATGCTGGAGATCATCTTCATCGACGCCGAAGGCGCAGCGAGCGCAATCGGTGGTCGGCCGGTGCCAGCCGCGCTGACCTACTCGCTGATCGAAGGATTCATCCTGCAGACCATGATCCAGGGCACGGGCATGGCGATGCTCGAATGCACGCAAAAAGTCCTCGCGCCGGTGCGCGTCAACGACACCATCCATGCGGTGATCGAGGTCGCTGGCGTCAAGCCGACGTCGAAGGGCAACCGCGCGATCGTCGACTCCAGCATCGAAGTCTTCAATCAGCGCGGGGAACCCGTCCTGAGCTACACGGCACGCCGCATGCTCGCCGGCCGCCCGCAATCCTGATGAATGAAAGGCCCGATGCCATGAACGCCGTCGTCCCATCTCGCCCAGCCTCAGTCCGCGATCGCGTGAGCGACGAGGAATGGAAGGTCCGCACCGATCTTGCCGCTTGCTACCGCCTGGTCGCGAAATACGGCATGAGCGACCTGATCTACAACCACATCACGGCCAAGGTGCCGGGTGACGCCAAGCACTTCCTGATCAACCCGTTCGGTCTCATGTACACGGAGATCACGGCATCATGCTTCTACACCCTGGACCTCGACGGCAACATCGTCGACAAGCCCGAGGGCGAGTTCGGCGAGTTTTCGGTGAACCGCGCGGGCTTCATGATCCACAGCGCGGTGCACGGCGCCCGCGCCGATCTGAAGTGCGTGATGCACACCCACACGCGCGCCGGCATGGCGGTCTCGGCGATGAAGCAAGGCCTGCTACCGCTCACCCAGACCGCGATGCGCTTCCATGGCGCGATCGGCTTCCACGACTACGAACAACCGACAGTCGACATGAGCGAGCGCGACCGGATCGCGCGCGACCTCGGGCCGCACAGCACCCTCATCCTGCGTAACCATGGCCTCGTGGCCTGTGGGCCGACGGTACAGGACACATGGAACCTCATGTACTGGCTGGAGACCGCCTGCAAGGTGCAGGTCGACGTGCTGGCCAGCGGCGCTGAGATCAGCATGCCCAGCCCCGAACTCGCCGCCGCGATGGCCAGGCGCTACGGCCCCGATGGCAAGGTCAATTTCGCTCCGATGGAATGGCCTGCCCTGCTGCGCCAACTCGATCGCGAAGACCCCTCCTACAAGACCTGAGCGCACCCGCTCGACATCCCATTCAACAACTGGAGACAAGCCATGTTCAAGCCCCTCGTCATCGCGCTAGCCGCCTCGGCCGCATTCGCAGTCCCGTGGACCTATGCGCAAGACAAATATCCGTCCAAGCCCGTCAGGATCATCGTCCCGTATGCACCCGGTGGGCCGAACGACATCGTGGCGCGCCTGGTGGCTCAGAAACTCGGCGAGATGGAAAAGCAGTCTTTCATTGTCGAGAACAAGCCTGGCGGCGGGTCCAACATCGGCGCCGACTTCGTAGCCAAAGCGCCTGCCGATGGGTACACGCTCCTGATCGCTGCCACGTCGCACGCGATCAACATGACGCTGTTCCCCAAGGAGCAACTGAAGTACGACCTGTTGAAGGATCTGGCGCCTGTGTCGATGATCATGACCGGCCCGCTGGTCCTGGTGACACGACCCGACTTTCCCGCGAGCAATCTTAAGGAACTCGTCGCGGCGGCCAAGGCCAAGCCGGGCGAACTGTCGTTCGCATCCTCGGGCAACGGCTCGTCGACGCACCTGGGCGGAGAGATGCTCAACAGTGCCGCGGGTATCAAGACAATCCATGTACCGTACAAGGGCAGCGGCCCGGGATTGACCGACGTGATGGGAGGCCAGACGACCTACATGGTCGACACCATGATCTCGGCCACGCCGTTCGTCACTTCGGGCAAGCTCAAGGCGCTGGCGGTCACCGGCAAGAAGCGCTCGCCGGTCTTGCCCAACGTGCCGACCGTGACCGAACAGGGCTATCCCGATTTCGAGGCCGTCGCATTCATCGGCATGATGGCCCCAGCCGCCACGCCAGGACCGATCATCGACAAGATCAACAACGACCTGCAAAAGATACTGGCCATGCCCGAGATCAAGGACAAGCTGGCGGCCCAGGGCTTCACTGCCGAATGGATGAAGCCCGCGGACTTTGGCAGCTACCTGGCGAAGGAAGTGCCGAAGTGGGGTGCGATCGTGAAGAGCGCGAACGTCAAGGTGGACTGAGCATTGCCGGCCGGTTGCGGCTACAAGCGGTACTGCGAGATGCGGCTACGGAAGAGCTTGCCGCGCCGCCCGTGCGTGTCTATCCGGTCTTCCCCGTCGCTTGACGACGCACAGCGACGGGTCAGTCAGATGTCGATGACCCGCCGGAGGTGAGCGTATGACAGGCGTTCAAGACGCCTCGCCGGTGTCGATGATGGCGGTCTCGGGGTTGCAGTAGGGTGAGCGTCCAGCGCGACCATCTTGACCGACCAAGCGTTGGTCCTCAGGGCGGATTGATCTCGTCGGTGGGCTCGTCGGTCTCGTAGTACCTGCCGATCGCCCGGTCCAAGCGCTTGAGCAGAGCGTTGATCGTTTCGCCCTCGCGCCTGACGAGCATGGCCAGCGTGTTGTGGCTGTCAGCTGCAGTCGCCGCGCATTCGATGTTTCCGATGCTTCCAACGGTGATGTCGCCACCGTCTTCGATCAGGGTTTCGATGTTCTTCATGTGCTTGCCGGCGGCTGCCAGCGGTGTGGCAGCAGGTCATCGATCCGGCTGTTGAGTTGCGAAGGCAGTCGCGCAACGACGTCGCGCAGGTACGCCCAGGGATCGTGCCCGTTAAGCCGGGCCGACTGCACGAGGCTCATCACGATGGCTGCGCGGCGTCCGGCGAGCTCGCTGCCCACGAACATCCAGGCGCGGCGTCCCATGGCCCAGGGCTTGATCTGGCGCTCGAGATGGTTGTTATCGATGGCGACCGCTCCGTCATCGAGAGGCCGCGTGAGCGCCTCCCAATGGTTGAGCGTGTAGTCGATGGCTCCCGCCGCGGCGCCGCCGTCGACGACGAGTCGCCGCTCCAGTTCAAGCCAGTTCCTCAGCTTGTCCCATAGCGGTTTGGCAAGCTGTTGCCGCAGCGTCTGTCGCTCCTCGTCGCTCACGCCCTTGAACTCGCCTTCGACCTCGTAGATTCGCGCGAAGCGCCGGATCGCCTCTTCAGCCAAGGGGCTCGTTCCATCGCGCGCTAGCTCCTCGTACTTGCGTCTCGCGTGCGCTGTGCAGGCTGCGTCGATGCGGTCGGGGTAGATGCGCGCATCAAGCACGGTGTCATAGGCGCCATAGCGGTCGGTCAGCAGCGTGCCGGACCATCGGCGTTCGCCTCGCTTCTCGTCGCCACCGAGGAACGCCACCGGATACTGCGCGCCGCGTCCCAGGCAGAAGTCGTAGGCCACACCAGGCACGGCATCGTGCCAGCTCCTCGCATAAGCCCACATGTAGGCCCGGCGCGTCTTGCCGGCGCCGGGGTCGAGCAGCGCCACCGGCGTCTCGTCGGCGTGCAGGACCCTGCAACTCAGCACGAAGCGCTTGTGCACATCGAACAGCGGCTCCAGCGCCGCACCCGCCTGGCCAGAGATGGATGCCAGCGTCGAGCGCGGCGTATGCACCCCGCTGCGAGCGTTGATCGACTCCTGCCGGTAGTACGGCAGGTGATCGACGAACCTGCTGATCAGAGTATGCGCGACGAGCCCGCTTGCCGCGATGCCGCCATCGATCACGTCCGCCACAGCCGGCGCTTGCTTGAGCGTTTGGCAGCAGCGGCAGACCCACTTGCCGTAGATGTGCCGATGCACGAAGAACTCCGCCGGAACGATGTCCAGTCGTTCGCTGACGTCTTCGCCGATGCGCATCATCGGTCGGCCGCAGCCGGGTTCTGCGCAGTCGGTACTCTCTGGTTCGTGGCGATGCTCGACGCGCCGCAGGTGCGCCGGCAGCGGCTGGCGCCGCGGCTGACGTGGCGGCGGCTTGGGCTTGATGTTCGCACCATCCGTGGCCGCCGCTTCACGGCGCAAGCGCTCCAGTTGCTCGCGCAGGCTCGCTTCGTCCTCAGCGAGCGTCTCGTCGAAGAGGCGACGCTGGTCAGCACTCATCGCCTCCGACTTCGCGCCGTACTTCCAGCGCTTCAGGCGCGCCAATTCGAAGGTGATCTTCTCGATCTTGGCCTCGCGCAGCGCGAGGTCGCGCTCCTTGCGCTGCAGAAGCTCCTGGGTCTGGGCAAGCTCACGGTCGCGCTGGGCGAGTTGATGATCCTGAACACTCAGACGCTGCTGCAATTGAGCGATCAATGCCGCCGCTTCGGGCGGAACGCCCTGCAAGTTGAGCGGGGGAAGATCGCGCATGCCGAGCATGCGTTGCATCGTGCCAGAAGTTGCCGTTGGACGGCATCAGCACATGCGCTGTCAACGCATCACGGCGGGTGTCTCAGGCGCGCGTGATCAGGCTCATCTCCGGCAGGCGCTGCCAAGGCAGGCCCAGGATCAAGGCGTCGAATTGAGCGCTCGTGAGCGATAGTGATGCAGGAGACGTCGAGCTCGCCTGCTGCCAGGCAAAGCGTCCGGCGTTGAGCCTGCGCGCGGCGCACCAGACACCGAAGCCATCGTGCACGAGCAGCTTGATGCGCGTGCCGCGGGCGTTGGCGAACATGTAGCCGTGATGCGCCTGAGCGGCGCCGAAGACCTGCACGACGCGCGCAAGAAGCCGGTCCATGCCGGCGCCCATGTCGATGGGCTCCACGGCCAGCCACATTGCGTCGATGCGGATCACCGGAGCAACTCACGGATCCAGACGGCGCACTCGCTCGGGGCGCTCCCCGGCCACGTCACGACGATCGACATCGGACCTCGGCGCAGTTCAATGCGGATGTCTGCTGTCGTAGTGGCCGGCGGGACTGCCAGCGGAACGAACGCTGGCCCGGGCCGCACCGCACCATCGCCGCTCTGCTTGTCGTTCGCCGGAAGGGTCTCCCCCTCACGAACCCAGCGTCGCAGTAGGTTGGCATTGATACCGTGGGCCATCGCCACGGCTGCCATAGGGATGCCAGGCTGCAGGCAGGCCGCCACGGCATTGGCCTTGAACTCGTCGCTGTGACGGCGGCGACGACGGCCACCAACAAAAGCTGCAGGCATAGTGTTCACGAATCCACCAAGAAGTTAAGTGGATTCGAGACTCCTATACGGCTCGCCGAAACTCAAGATGGGATGGCTGGACGCTCACGCAGTAGGTGATGACGGCGACATGCGTCTGGAGATGGCGAACAACGGAGGAGGCTTTGTCGCCGCGCGGGAAGTCAGCGCTTGTTGGTTTCGGGAAAGTTGGAGTGCGCTCACCGGACGCTCTCATCCCTCGCGCACGGCCATCTGCTGCGCCCAATGGAGAGCTGCGCTTTGATCTAGACCTTTTCCAATGACGGCCGCGGGTCCGATATCTTCCCCGGCACGTCACGCCCGAGCGCGCACAACGTGGTTGAGTGCAACACGCAGTGCTTCGATTTGTGCAGGCTTTGCCATGTGCAGGTCAAAGCCGGCGGCCAGCGCCCGGATGCGATCTGACTCCTGGCCATAGCCTGTGAGCGCTATGAGCAGCATCCCTTCCGTCTTCGGGCGAGCCCGAAGCGCCTGCGCCAACTCGTAGCCGTTCATGCCCGGCAGGCCAATGTCGAGAATGGCCGCCTCGGGCTCATAGGTCTCCAGCAACGCCAGCGCCTCTGGGGCGTTCCCCGCGGTCCTGACCTCGTGCCCCTCAAGCTGCAGCATGAGCGCCAGGACCTCCGCCGCGTCCGCGTTGTCATCCACAACCAGCAGTCGCCCTGGTGGTCGCACGGGTGCGTCGGCCGAAACCCGCCCTGCATCACCTTCACCCAAGCCCTCCCGCGCCATCGCAGGCAGCGTCAGTTCAAAGACGCTTCCCAGCCCCGGCCCTCCACTTGCTGCGCGAATGTGGCCACCGTGCAGTTCGACCAGGCTTCGCGCGATGGCCAGTCCGAGCCCAAGGCCGCCACTGTCACGCTGGAGCGGCTGCTCGCCCTGAACGAAGCGATCGAAGATGCGAGGCAGCAGAGCGGCCGGTATTCCGATGCCCTCGTCGGCCACCGTCAAGCACACATCGGTCCGCGTGCGCTGCCACTGAATCCGAATGGGCTTGTCCTTGGCTGTGAACTTGGCGGCGTTGTTCAACAGGTTGCAAACGATCTGCGTCAGCCTTGTCGAGTCGCCGCGCACAAGGATCGGACTGTTGGGGGCAACGACCAGCGGCAGGCTGGCGCGTGTCTCCAGGAGAGGCATCGTGAGTTCCAACGCCCTGGTGACGATTTCTTGCACGTCGACCGTTTCCGCATTCAGCTTGACCTTTCCAGAGGTGATACGCGAGATGTCCAGGAGATCATCGACCATGCGGGCGAGGTGCTTCACCTGTCTGCCGATGATCTGCCGCTCTCGAGGGAAGACCGTGTCGTCCCTGCGCTTCATCAGTTCGAGCGCAGTGACCATCGGAGCGAGAGGATTGCGAAGTTCGTGTCCCAGCATCGCAAGGAACTCGTCCTTGGTACGGTTGGCAACTTCGGCGAGCTCCAGCGCCGCCTTGCATTCGCTGTACAGGCGGCCGTTGTCCAGCGCGAGAGCCGCTCGCTGCGCCAGTTCGCCGATCAGCGCTCCGTCTTCAGCCGTGAAGCGGCGACCCGATTCCGTGTGCAGTGCGGCCATCGCGCCGATCGTGCGGCCCCGAGCAACCAACGGGATCACGCAGACCGCGCGCATTCCGACCGTGCGGGCGAAGGCTCGAAATGTCGGATCGACAATGTCGTCGTGTTCGGTCGAATCGAAATTGCGCAAATAGGTCTGGCCCGAAGCCATAACCCATGGAAAGGAACCAGGCGTGGTCGCCGAGACCTTTCCTGTGCTTACAAGCTGAGCGATGGCCTCTGCACGAGCGGGATCGGCGTGCTTGGTCATCTTCCGCTGCAGTTGGCCGTCGCCATCCAGCAGATCAATGCGACAGATATCTGCAATGTCTGGCACGACCACCGCTGCCATCGCGCCAAGGATCGCATCTTCCTCGAGCGATCGCGAGAGCAGCGCGCTGGCGCTTACGAGCCGCTGCAGGCGCTGTTGCGCCTCCTCTGCGATGCTTCGTGCTGCTTGCTCGGCGACAAGCAGTCGTTCGCGTTCTGCTTCAGCCGCGGAGCGCAGTTCCGCCGCCTCAACCAACGCGTCCGACGCCGCCTCGATTTCGACGAAACCCGCCTTGATCGGCGAGAAAGGGCCGCCCTTGCCGAACGTCGCGGCGTTGTCGCGAAGCTGGGCAACCGGCTGCACGATGCTGCGGGAGACCCGCCAGGCAGCCATGCCTCCAAGGCACAGAGATAGGAACAGCCCCCCGCCGAACGCGATCGCGGAGCGCCACATCGCGGTCTCAGCCACCGCCGTGGGAGCTCCAAGGGCCAAGGTCCAGCCGGCCAAGGGAATTCGGACCACAGCGGTATGCACCTTGTCGCCCTCCAAGGTCAACGTGGTGCCCACGACCTCGTTGCGACCGGACCCCTGTGCCAGCAAGGCCTGCAGCGAGGCACTGGGAGCCGAGCCCAGGTTCTTTGCCGGATCTCGCGACCGTGCGATGCGGCGGTTGTTGGAGTCGAAAACCGACGTTACCCATCCCTGCGGCACACGCTGTCGATCCAACACTCGGCCGATCGCGCCTGGATCGACAATGGCGGCGAGAACGTATACAAGCTCGTCCTGGCGAAACACCGGGACTCGAACCGTAAAGCCCCAGTTCCCGTTGGGACCCTGCACCAGGGGGCCGACAGCAGCTGCACGGTTGCGCACCACCTCCGCGACTGACGATGGCTCCATGACGGTCCAGTTCGCCGCTGCGAACGGGCTTTCGGTTTCGAAGACAACCTCCCCCGACGGCCTGGCGAGCACAATCCCACGCCATTCCGGTCGGGACACCCGAAACGCCTTGGCCAACGCATAGGCGCTCGGGTTCTCGCCAGCGTCGGCGTCGGCGAGCTGCTCTACCAATGCAAGCGCTTGCAGGGCGGAGACCGTTTGCTTGAGCTCGGAATCCACCGAAGCAACCAAGGCCCGGGCGAGGCTCAAGGTCGACTGCTCAATCTGCGCGCGCTGCTGACCCAAAAGCGTCAACAGTGCAAAGCCGAGGACCAAAGCCAACGGAAGAATGGCGAGGGACGTCAGTAGCAGCAGTCGACGTTGCAGAGTGACCATCGGAAGCCTTTGATGTTGTAGCTCAAAACGGCGGCGCCCCGTTTCGTCGGCGCAACCACAGCGCCCGATTCCACTTTGGGCTCACCGCATACCTGGCAAAAGCTTGGGTTCCTCGTTGGAATGTCGAATCCGTCAGGGCGTCAAGTACGCCGGAGCCAGCTTCCGATCGGGATGCATCGGCCTGCACACGTGGTCAACACACACGTGAGGATGACTCCACGCCGGATTCGCCCCCGGCGGCCCCGCTGCCGGGTCCGCACGAATCATCGCTGACGCGAGCGCCAAGACGCGCGCAGCCCGTCGTCATCGACAACGGTGGCTTGCGGCACGATCGCCGCGGCGCATCCGCGGATTCACGCCGTGGTGATCATGCATCAAGGCCCTGCTACAGAAAGCAGGCTGTCCCCCAGTGAAAGGCAATAAGCTAGCTGCTTCGAAAGCCGTCGAACTTAACGCGGCGGTTTCGGCGTGCGTACCGCGTCGAAAATCGCATACAGCAGTGGTGCGCCAATGATCCAGATGGGTAGCAAGGCTCTCATGACAGGCTCCTTTGATTGCATTCGGAGGATCCACCCCCTTGTCGAGCGTTCCCTGTGAGATTGCGCAATCAATATGCGTCAGACCAAAACGCTTGAAAGCGGGTGGTGACGCCCGCTGCGCCACTGCGGCACGCGACCACCTGCAAAGCCTGTCAATCCCGCGCCTGCGGGGCCTGCCACGAAAATGGCCAGGCGGCGGTATGGGCAGCCTAGCGAACAGCATAACCATGGTCCTGGCAAACGCCAACGGCGAGGACCGCGAATCGCCTCACCCTGAATCGCTGCCCGCTCACCCATGAGCTGGAGCGATCCCCCGCATACCGGCATCAGTGCGATGGATGGTCAACACCTCGGCGCGGCGGCGCAAGGAGGAGCGAAGAAATCCGCTGGATACGGCGCACCGTGTCGCGAGAGACCAAGTATGCCTGAATCTCCTTTTCGCTCATGACGCGCTGGCTGGCGCTTACGCTCATCGTCTTGCGGCTGGGACCTGCTTTTGCAAAGGAAGATTCAAATCTTGAAGACATGATCAACTCCTTTCTCTGATGGTGCCATGGGTGTGAGGCGAAAGATCTTCGAAAGCGCGCTCGGCTTCGACACCATGGTCAATGACGGTGCACAACACTTCATCAAGTACCGGAACATCGCCGTCGATCAGCCGCGCTCTGGCAGCAAGGACCACTGCCTGGTGCACAGCCGGTGGCGACGCCTGTCCGGCTAAATAGCCTGCGACCAGCGCTTCAGCTGCTTTGCTCGACAGAACAATGGTTCCCTCCTTCTCACCCAAGCGCGACAGATCGCTGGTTCATTCAGCGTGGGCCACAAGCCCGGAGGACGGGACTGTGGCCTTCGCTCGTGATGCAAGAGGTGGTCGCGTCTAACCGGCGCCGAGACCACGCTTGATGGCTTCACGCGCGCGTTGTGCGGCCCGCGGCAACCAGAAGTCAACGCCTCGGACCCGTTGATTTTCTGGGTAGTGAAATCGCAAGAGCTCGTCGCGCCCTTTGTCCGTCACCGCAAGGACCCTGGCGCCGCCCTCAGCGGGCTCGTCCACCAATGCCAGCACCAAGCCGGCCTGCCGAAGGATCCTGATGGCATCAATATCCTTCGCAGCGTTGAACGACTTGGGAAGTGGCGTGGCTGCGATCTGCCTCAAGAATTCAACTGACATGACATCTCCTTTCAAACGTCAGCGCGCGAGAGAATATCGCTCAATCTGCTGCGTTTCAAGTCGGCGCAACCGACAAGTTTCTGTCGGTTGCTGGACTCAGCCGTCCACCTGGATGCGCCTCGGCTGCGCATGCTCAGCCTTGGGTATCCGCAGGGACAGCACGCCCCGCACAAGCTTTGCCGTCACCTTGGAAGGATCGAGTTCCTTGCTCAGCTTGAACGTTCGGCGAAAGCGTCCCAGTGCCACCTCGGTATGGGTGGATTGAAGGCCCTCGGGCACCGGGATGTCGAGCTCGGCTTCGAGGGTGAGCGTGTCGGATTCGGTTTGGATCTGCAATTTCTCCTTCGACACGCCTGGCAGGTCGGCGTAGAGCGTGATGCCTGAGCTGTCTTCCACCACGTCGACGGCCGGCGTGAGCGCCGCGGGGCCGTACGAAGGGGAGTCCTTTTTCGTCGAGCTCAAAGCGCCGGGGGTGCGGGTTTCAAGGTCGTTCATGATGTTGGCTCCTTTCACTGAATGTCGATGCGTCGCGGCTGGCTCGACGCCCGGCGTTGGATGGTGATGCGCAGGACGCCGTCTCGGTAGGTGGCGCTCAGCGCGTCCGGGTCGGCGTCGTCCGAAAGGGCAATGACCCGGCGAAATGGGCCGTCGAAGCGCTCGCTGATATGGACAGTCGCGCTTCCCTCGCTGTTTCCGTCGTCCGGGCGCAAAGGCTCACGACTGCCGGCAATGGTCAGGATGCCTCGGTCGAGGGTGACCTCCAACGCATCCGGGTCCAGGCCTGGAGCGAAAGCGTAGATCTCCAAAGTCTGGGGCGTCCCTCCGACGTTCAGGGCGGGGAAGCCGCGGTTGAGTCCGCGAATGCTGGGCGACGGATCCAGGGCCTGCTGCATGTCGCGCTGCAGGCGATCCATCTCGGCGAACAGGTCGCGCGGGAAAAGCGATCGATACATGGCGAGTACCTCCATTCAGGTTGAACAGAGCGCCGGAGGCGTCTCCGGCGCTTCCGATCAGCGAGTTAGGAGCAGCCTATGGTCTTTTCAAGAGCCCGAAATGCGGATTTTTTAACCGCTCTGAGGTGCCCTCGTGGATCCGCGCCTGGCCAGGGGCGTTGGTCAGCTTGCGGCTTGATCGACGTCGGGCCCAGAGTCTTCCCGGTCGTCCAGAGCAAAGACTCGATCCCGAGGCGCATAGATCACCGAGCTCAGAAGGCCGGTCAGCACCAGGCCGGCCAGCATGCGGGCAACCTCCGGATCGTCGTAGTCGCACAGGGGCACCAGCTGGCCCGAGTCCAGCGACAGCTTTCCCGTGAGTCCAAGATAGACGCGTGCCAGGACCACAGGCTCACCCTCGTACCGAGCCGTAAACTCGAACTCCTCAAGCGTAGGCCGGCCCTCCACAGCCACTGCCCCCCACCGGACGATGTAGGGCGTATCCAGGCACTGCCCTGTGAACTTGTCCGCAGCGGGCGAGATTGACTGGACATGGCCGCGGCACAGGGGTGCAACGTTCGCACCGCCAAGGTGCCTGAGAAACCGACTCGTCAGCGCATCGAGTTCGGCAAAAGCTTTCATGACAGGCTCAGTCTTCAGTTCGAGATCGGTGGTCATACAAAAATCTCCGAACAAGGGTTAAAGCCGGCGCTCGGCTATGCGCCGTAGGACATGCAGAGATCGAAAAACGCCTCAAGTTCCGTGGACTTGTCGAAAACGCCGTCTGCTCCGAGGTCCATACACCTTCGACGAATCTCAGCCGTTGGATAGTTGGTCAGGACGAGCATGTGCTGAAGCGGTGATCGGTCCCGCGCGGCCCGCAGAACACTCATTCCGGAGCCTTCCTTCAAGAAAAGGTCCACCACCGCCAACTCCCATTCTTTGGCATGTCGATCGAGTGCCTCGATGGCCTCTGCACTGGTCGTGGCGACCGCGATCACCCGCGCGTTGGCCAACTCCGCCAACGTCGGAATCAGGTTTTCGCGAATTGTCTCGCTGTCCTCGATGAGGATGGTGTTGAGCGGCATCGGGGTACGCCAGTGGCGCTCAGTTAAACATTACCCGGTCGGGCCTGATAGCGCTCGTGATTAGCGCAGATCACGCCCCCGCCCGCTTGTAGGTCAACCGCCTGTCCGAATTACCGATGCACTCTTATCAAACGCGCGGCGTCGCTGGCGTCGGGGAACTCCCAGCCGAACGTCCGCCGCTGCCTTGGGCTGCTTGCTCAAGGGACTCATTCACCTCATCAAGCAGTTCTGCTGACTTGGTCAGCCGCTTCTCCAATTCAACAGCTTGCTCAACCGCGCGTTCCACCACGTCAGTGATGGCGTCTTGGGAGATCTCTTCCTTGAGGACCGTATGCACGACCAGAAGATCGTCAGCCACTTTTCTGACCTCTTCAGTGGCATCCTTGTTCTTGTCCAGCGCCTCCACGATCGTGGAAGTGGATGCGCTTTCAGGCTGGGTGGTCTCGCTCATTTTTCGCTCCTCGCTAAGGTTAAAAACGGCCTGCGGCGGCCCAGCGGACTTCGAACGGCAGTATCTCGCGCCATGGTAAAGCCTCCTTCGCGCGGCATGGCAAAGTGGGCGAATTTCGCGAGCCTTGCTCACCCCGCATTTTCGCCTGGCACGCATCAAGGCGTTCGTCCAACAGCTGCCGTTCGCACTAAGTTGCTCGCGGCCATCAACGAGGGAGCCTGAGAGGCGGGCAATGCGCTGGCGCGGACGCATGGAAGCTCACCCTATCCGTCGGCAGGTTCGGCATGCCAGAAGTCACGAGTCGCGAGAAACATGGGCTTCACGAAGACGCAACAGCAGTCCTGCGGTACCGCCGCCGGCGTGTTCGCTCGTTTCGCAGAATCGACCAGACAAAGCGGCACGATGCCGGACGTACCCTGCTCGTTCACCTTCATCTGCCACGTTGGTACGAAGCGGATGCCGGTAGTCCCCAGGATATCGTTGGCTCGAGCAATGGCTTTCGCCACCAGAGCCTGGTCCAGCGTCGACTACGCCCGCGTCGAACGGCTGATGAGCCGTCAGCGCGGCCCGACATGGCAACTCATCGAAGACGTGCACGGTGATCGACTCGTCGAAGTCGAGCAGACGATTCGCGTGCACATCGTCCCCGTCGATGTCGCAGCCAGTTTGCACGTCGACCCGGACACGAGCGTTGTCGATGGGCGTCGAACCTACCGGACGACCTCCGACAAGGTCGGCCGAAGTGTCGGTCAAGCTGCATCCGGCGGACCAGTTCCGGTTCAGCATGAAGCTGAGGCGCGCGTCGCCGCGGCCGCCGATTCAGCCCTCCGGCCAGCATCGCGGCTCCTTGGCAATGCGCTGACGAACCGACGAGCCGCATCCTCTAGGTGGTTACTCGAGAACGCAATACCGACCGCCAAGGACGCCGAAGCGCTTGGGCCGTTCAGATGGCAGGCGGAATCGCAACGTGTTGCTCGAACACCTCTTGGGCGCTCGCAGGCTCGAGGCTCGGCTGAACACCGCGTGTGTCGGCCGCGAAAACGGCCCCACGCCGATCTGCCTTCGGCCAGTTTCACAATAACTTCGGGCCCTTTGGGGCGGCGGGCCCTCATGCCGTCAGATGCCCTTGAGAACTTCGGCCCGTTGGGGATGCTGTTGCAGGACCCCGTCGAGGTCGGCGATCAACTCCCGCATGGCAGGATCGATCTCGAGTCGCGGGGTACTCCACAAAGCGTGCAAGTGCAGATCGAAGATCCGACGGGCCTGGTTCTCCTCGCCTTGCCGCAGCAGCGCTGTGAACAGGTTGATAGCAAATCGAAGCCCAATCGGATCCGACGGATCCGCTTCCTGCGCCCAGCCCTCAGTCGCCTGCTCCAACAACAGCCGGGCAGCATCGAGGCGGTCGAGATTCAGCAACGCCTTGCACGCCGAACGCCGTTCGCAGCAACTCGTCAGGAATAGGCTCGACCGGTGCGCACATCGCCGCCAGCCCCAGCAGACGCTTCGCATCCGGCAACAAGTCGCTGACACTCAAACTGAACGCCGCAACAACGCTGCGCGCCCGCTCGCCCAGTTCGGGTCGCAGCAGTTCTGCGATCACTTCGAGCCGCTCCACCAGGCCGACATGCAGGAGCCGCTGCAGCATGGCCGCATGCCCTTCACCCTGACGAAGATGCTCCCCCAACAGGACGAGCGCCAGCGTATGGCCTCCCACCCGGCGCACGAGCGACAGGGCATTTTCCCGCTCCGACTCCTGGATGGCCCGATAGCGTGCCAGCAGTGCAAGGGCTTCTGCCTCCTCCAGCACGTCGAGGCATTCTTCCGTGAAGCCCGCCGCGATCCGGCTGTCCCGTGTGGTGACAATGGTCCGCCCCCCTGGCGTCGGCGCGCGCAGCCATTGGAAGATCCGGTCGCGCCCATCCAGCGGCGACATGGGCGGAACGTTGTCGACGATCCAAAGGTACGGACCTGGTGCAGTGGCGAGCCAGCGACTCACAGACTCGCGTGCGGCAACGGCCGAAAGCGGCTTGCCGTCTGTATCGTGCAGCAAGGCGCGCTGCAGACTTGGTTCGTGCGCGAACAGGGCGTGGAGCGCGCGAGACCCTGCCTCGGCGGCGGCTGTCTCATCCACGGGCGAAGGTGGATGAAAGCCCGCGAGGTTGAGCCAAAACACGCCGCCCGGGTAAGCCAAGGCGAAGGTATTGACATAGGCAGCCGCGACTTCGGTCTTGCCGACGCCCGCCATTCCGTGCAACTGCAATGCCGGATCCAGGCTGCTCGCCTCGAGGCGCGGCGGGAAGAGCTGCGAGTGGATCCTCACGCCCGCCTCCGTCCGATCGGCGAGGTGCGCGTGGGAAGTCCAGCGCGCGAAGGCGCTCTCTAAAAGAATCATCCCGGTGGTCGGCATTCCGGTGGAGGAGGCGCTTGTTCCGGCCGAGCTTCTTCGCCTCAACTTCATCCAATTTACCGCAGACCGCTCGTTCGCGCGTTCCCTGGGCGAACTGGCGGACGCGCTGCGTCTGGATATCGAGTGGATCCGTGAGCACACGCGTCTGGCCGAACTTGCCGAACGGTGGAACCATCGGGAACGTCCCGAGGCGCTGCTTCTTCGTGGCGAGGAGCTGACCTTGGCGCAGGCCTGGATGATCGAATGGAAGCCCGGGGCACCATCGCTGACGGACGCGCACCGCGAGTTCGTTTCGGCGAGCGTCGACTCACAGGAACGCAGGGCTAGCGAGGAACACCAAAGAAACGAAGCGATGGCCCAGGCGAACGACGCGCGGGCCCTGGCACTGGCCAACAAGGAAGAAGCACTGGTCTTGCTGCGGCGACGCACGCTCCAGGGCGCATCGGTAGCGTTCGCGTTGGCTTTGGGTCTTGGCGGCATGTTGTGGTGGTCAAACGTGCTGCGCGTGCGTGCGAGGGAAGCAGAAAAGCAATCGATCGGGGAGCGCATCCGTGTCGAGTCACTGCGCGCGGGCAGATCGTCGCGTACGCCGCCTTGCCTGGACAGCCTGCGATGGACGGCGGCAACGCGCTTTCGCCTTACACATCAGCGCTGCTGCATGAACTGAAATCCGAGCAATCGTCACTTTGGGCCGCGGTGTCTCAAGCCTCCACTCGCGTGGTGGAGGCAACGCAGGGTCGGCAACGACCGTTCATCTCCTCAGACATGAATGGCGACCTCTATTTGCGCCGGCGGTCGCCCACCAGAAAGCTGCGTGCCATGGTCGTGGGTGTCGGCAAGCTCGGGGCGGTCGGTATTGGCGATATCCGCGGTGTGTACCTGGACATCGAAGCATGGAAGGAATTCCTCACCGAATGCGGGTTCCAAGTCACCTTGTTGGCGGACCCCACGAAGGCCGAGTTCATGGCTGCACTCCAGCAGGCGCAGCAACTTGCTTCTGCACCTCAGCGAGCGCCCATCCGCCCAGTGGGCCTTCTTCTCGAGGGTCAAGGGGACCGAGGCGATCACGAGCCCGCGAAAGATGCGCTGGTGGCCATCATCTATTCTGGATTTGGATTCAGACAAAAGTCAGAGAGGTTCCTTGCCGTCGGTGACACGGTCTTGAGCGCAGCCAAAGACGCGATCAATGTCGATTCGGCCGTGTCAGTGGAAGAGGTCGAACGCGCCTTGCGCAGGAGCGTGGCGGCGTCATTGCTGATCCTCGACACAAACTTCATATAGAGCCCGCAGTTCGTACCTCAGCGCCGCGTCGCGAACACGGCGAGGACCGCGCCCTGCTCCGCCGCTACCCGCGCGGATGGACCAACGACCTTGCCAGCATGCAATTCTTGCCGCGGATCGGGTTGGATCCGCAGGCACGCAGACACCTACTCCTCCCCCCTGCCCTGCCCTGTGCGCACCGGCCACGGAATGCCGTCTCTCCTACTTGCCCGATGGCTCCATGGCGTCGAATAACTGCCGGTCGACTTTCCAGTCGGGACCGTACGTGGCATCCGCATAGGCGTAGATGACGGCCGAACCGAGGAGGCCGTGGAGAACGTCGCCCTGGGCGGCTCTCCGGCTGATGACCGCGTTCAGGACGCCCTTGCGGGCCAAGTCTTGAAGGGCCCGATTGACCCAGTGATCGAGCTTGGCCGGGTCGAGCGCGGCGACTTCCTTCTTCATCGCTTCGATCTGCTCGCGCAGCTAGTCCGAACTGCCAAGGGCATTGACCTGCAGGACGTAACCGCGACGGCAGGGCCGCGGTGTCTTAAGCCTCCACCCGCGTCGCGGAGGCAACGCATCGTCGACAAGACCGTTCAGACAGAAGTCGGCGAGGTTCCTTGCCGTCGGTGACACGGTCAAAGGCACAGGGAAAGACGCCATCAACGTCGATTCGGCCGTGTCGGCAGAAGAGATCGAACGGGCATCGCGCAAGAGCGTGACTGCGTCAGTGCTGATCCTCGACACGAACTTCGTGTAAGCCGCGCAGCGAGTGCTCTTCGAGCCGCGCCATGGTAGTTGTCAGGGATCTGGTCTGCGCTCGCATCACGCCGCTATTTCGCGTGCCGCGGAACCGACTTCCGAATCGTTTAGGTACGAGATCCAACTCACCCACGCTCTGGATTCTCGTGACGCGGCTATCTTGGACCGTACAGCGGCTTCGGGTTCGCACCCCTTTCGCGCGCTTCTTCAAAAGCATCCAGAAGCAGCTGCGTTTCTGCCGAGCGCTGGATCAGGTTGTTAGTGCGCAGGATGCGCAAGGCCATATTGGGGTGCGTGTAGCCATCGTCGAAAAATACGCTGGGCTTGCCCACGGAAAAGGAGCCGAATTCGTCGAGCGTGCGAAAGGCCTGCATGTTCCAACTCAGCTTCGTGAGTTCGTTGACCACGAAGTTGGCCGCGATCGAGGAGCTGGTGGCCGGCGTGGTGTTCGCGCGCTGTCGCAGCAGACGAGCGGCGAACTCGTCGGCCTGCCGCTCGGCGGCCTTCGCCTTGCTGGGGTCGACGTTTAGCTGCGACATTTCGCCATCCTTGAAGGCGCCGGCTGAGGTGCCATCGTGAATGTGTCCTGCTTCGTGAAGCAACACGAAGGTCAGGAAGTAGTCGCGATCAATCGTCATACGCGCGGTGCCTGTCGAGTTGAAGGTCGCCCACGCTGCGAGAAACCTGGCAATAGCAGCCCTGCGGTACCGCCGCTGGCGTGGTCGCTTGTTTCTCGGCATCGACCAGATACAACGGCACGACGCCGGCAGCGCCGTGCTCGCTCGCCTTCATCTGCCATGTTGGCACGAAGCGAATGCCCGTCGCCCCAGGATATCGTTGGCTCGAGCAGTGGCAGCTCCCAAATCCGTGTACGCAATTGATCTCTGCAGTGCCGTCGCTTTCATTGACGTCGGCCGGTCTGTCAACGATCGGCTCCGAGACGGCGAACGCCTGCAGGTAGGGCAATTGGCGAGCGCGCAGCCGACATTTTTTGGTCGCTACGTTGGCCGTGCGAGCAGCCGCCGGTAGCAGCGATGATGGCGTCAAGGCGACCTCGATTGACACCGGCGCTGCCCTGCCTGGCTGCCGTGAGCGCGCCCGCAGCTACTTGGTCGAGGGCTCAATAGCGTCGAACAACTGCCGGTCGACTTTCCAGTCGGGACCGTACGTGGCATCCGCGTAGGCGTAGATGACGGCCGAACCAAGGAGGCCGTGGAGAACGTCGCCCTGCGCAGCGCGCCGGCTGATGACCGCGTTCAGGACGCCCTTGCGGGCCAAGTCTTGAAGGGCCCGATTAACCCAATGGTCTAGCTTGGCCGGGTCGAGCGCCGCGACTTCCTTCTTCATCGCTTCGATCTGCTCACGCAGCCAGTCCGAACCACCCAAGCCGGGTGACTTGGGGGATGTGACCGCGGCGGCATCGGGCGGCACCACCACCACGGGCGGCGCTGTGATGCTCGGGATTGCCGCCTCTTCCTTGGACGCTCCGGGCTCCGTCTCATTGCGAAGCAGTGAGCGCAAGTAGGAAAACGGATTGTCCACGGCGCGCAAGGACTTGCTGGCCGCACGCCTCTCGAGATTGGCGATTTGCTCGCGCACCCTGTCGTCGCCAAATTCCTTGATCAGGCCTTCTAGCTTGATCTCCCGGATCCCAAGGGTTTCACCGCGCAGCACTAGGTTGGCGTCCACCGGCTGCTGCGATGCCGCCAGCCGGGGCGCCGGAGTTTGACGCTTCTTCCGGACCGCAAACTGCACCTCGTGGATCACCCTGCCCTGCTTGTGCTCGATGAGTTCAATCTCAAGGTCCGTATCGGCATTGATCTCGGCGACGGCTTCCTTGACGCGTTCATTTTTGAACTTGCGCCATTCGCGCCGTTCGGGTCCAGGACCGTTGCTGAGCGCGTCCACCCACCAAGCCACGGGCTTTCGGCTAGTGACACCGCTCGGATTGTCCCGGTAGCGAATACAGATCTCATACAGCGCCACCGCTGTGTAGGAGCCGAGCTTGCCCAATACTTCCAAGTCAATGGTCGCCCATCGTTGCGGCTCGCGCAGCGCAGACATGATGGTCGGAGGATATGACCAGCTGACCCAGTTCTCGCCGCGGCGCACTTCCAGCGCGACTTCGGAGAGCATCGAGAATCCGCGCCACTTGACGCCGTCGCCCGGAGCCGTCGACTCCCAGTCGACTTCCAGACTGCGCATTTCGAGCAAATAGCGTTTCGCCGCCGTGCGCTCACTGCCGCTCGACCCAGTCGTGCGGAGAATGGCGGCCAAGGGCGCCTCGAACAGGAAGTCGGCGGCCGGCATCGCAGGCATCCCGACCAAGCGTGTTTGAGAGATCTGCAGCAGCGCCGTATAGATGCGACGACCCGTCAACGTCACACGCGCCGAGCGCGGCATCATGACGATCATCTCATGGGGCTTGCGCAGCTCGAGCGCCTCGTCGGCGCCAGGGCCGGCGGGATTCTGCTGGCTGGTCATAAGCATCGATCGTATGTCCAACTCAAGTTGGACACAAGAGATGCGCACCGGTCGGAAGCCAAGCCAGCCGTTCGCAGCGCCACCAACCTTTGGATGGCGATCAAAACCTGGACATTTGCGGAGACAGCGTCGGTCGCCGATGTCTCAGCAGACGATCAAAACCCGGACAGTTTGAGAGATCAAGGCCACGTGGAGGCCCTCGGGACCCGATTAGAACCCGGACATTTGGCAATCCATTGCGGATCCTTGCCGTTTCGTCCGCTTTTTTGCCCTGTGGACAACCGTCGAAACGCTTTCAAGCGAAGGCTGGACGCCTGCCGACGGCCCTGCGGACGCTTCCGATCAAAGTCTGGACAGAAACGATTAAAAGCTGGACATCGAGGGTCGAGATTTTCTCCTAAGTGGTTGATATAAAAGGAGAAATCAAGTTATCCACAGGTGATAAATCTCTTAGAGGTATTCAATATTCTTTAATCTCAGAGCGGGCTAAAGGGTCCTAAAAACCGGGGGAGAGCCTCTGCGCGCGGGGTTGCACTCTGCGCAGGAGGAACGATTCTTCGATTTTTCGGATGTGATGGGCATAATCGCATGACATTCAAATTTCTAAGGCAGATCTCGTGGACATCAAGCAAACCATCCGTCGACAGAACTTAGAGGACATCGAGCACCAGGCTCATAAAGTGGCAGGGATGATGGATCGCATCCGTGCGGCGATGCTTGCCCCGACGGCCGCCAAGTCTGCGCCCACGCTCAAGGCTGTACAACTGGCCGAGTTGTGCGGCGTCGACAAGTCCAAGATTTCCTACCGTCTTACCCGAGGAGACCTGCCAAGCGGCGAGATCCTCGGCAACAGCCGTGAGTGGTCAATGGCCGATGCCCAGGTGTGGGCTCGCGAATTGCGTGCCGACCATCTTCGGCCTGAAGGCGCGGCAGCCATCACCATCACCGTCGCCAACTTCAAGGGCGGCGTCGCAAAAACAACTTCCGCAGTAACCCTGGCCCAGGGGCTCGCCATGCGCGGCCACAAGGTTCTCCTGCTGGACCTTGATGCGCAAGGGTCGGCGACTACGCTCTTTGGTGTCCTTCCGGATGCTGAGGTGGACACGGAGCACACCGCCCTCCCCCTATTCAGCGGCGACGAGGACAACCTTCAGTATGCGATTCGACCGACCTATTGGCCCGGCATCGACCTCGTCTGTGCGGCCCCCCTCCTCTACGGCGCCGAGTTCCACCTTCCTGCCCGCCAGGCCAAGGACCCGGGTTTCGAGTTCTGGCGCGTCCTGGACCGCGGCCTCGATCTCACGCGCGAGCAGTACGACGTGATCGTGATAGATACCCCTCCTTCGCTCAGCTACGTGACGATCAACGCGTTGATGGCCGCCGACGGCGTCATCATGCCCCTCCCCCCTTCGGCCCTCGATTTCGCTAGTTCGGCGCAGTTCTGGGACCTCTTCTCCGATCTGTGCAACCAGCTGGTCCGCAGCCAGGGCAAGGACAAGAGCTTCGAATTCATCGACGTGCTTCTGTCCCGTGTCGAGGCATCGGACACCGCCAGTTCGGTCGTTCGGCAATGGGTCCTCGAAGGCTATGGCGACAAGGTGTTACCGATCGAGATTCCCAAGACCGCAGTAGCGGCCACCGCGAGCGCCGAGTTCGGAACCGTCTACGACTTGCCGCGCGGTTCGGTGAATTCGAAGACGTTCTCGCGAGCACGGGTCGCCTACGACCGGATGTGCGAGTTGATCGAGCAGCAGATCGAGGCGGTCTGGGCCCGTCAAGTCGACGAGCGGCAAACACTGGTAGCGGGGGTTTGACATGGGTCTCAAGGACAAGGCTTCCAAGATCAACTTTGCATCGTTGATGCCCGTTTCGCCACCGAACCCGGATGCGGCGAAACCCAAGACGGCGCCCGGCGCGATGATGGCCCTGGCAAACGACCAACGGTCCGAACTGCTGCGGGAGAACGAACAGCTGCGTGGTCGGGCCGACAAGGCTTCCGAGCTCGAAGGCCGATTGAACGATGCAATGGCAGAACTGCGGACCTGGGATGGCGTCAAGGCCACGCGGCTGCTTGACCCCCACCTGGTCCGGCGCAGCGAATACGCGAACCGCCACGAGTCCAGCTTCCAGAGTGCCGAGTTCGAAGATCTCAAACGCGAGATCAAGGAGGCAGGCGGCAACATCCAGCCCATCAAGGTGAGGGCGATCGCGTCGCCCGGCGAGGGGCCGGAGTACGAAATCGTGTTCGGTCATCGCCGACATGAGGCGTGTCTGCAGCTCGGGCTCCCGGTCTTGGTCTTCGTCGACAACCTAGACGACCGTGCGTTGTTCGAAGAGATGGAGCGGGAGAACCGGCAGCGCGCCGACCTTTCGGCCTGGGAACAGGGTGTCATGTACGCCCGCGCCCTCGACAGGGGCTTGTATCCCTCCCTTCGCCAGTTAGCGGCCGCCGTGGGGGTCGATCACGCCAACATCTCGAAGGCCCTGGTGTTCGCGCGTTTGCCGCCGGTGGTCCTGCAGGCGTTCGCTTCACCGCTCGACTTGCAGTTCCGCTGGGCCGCAGCTTTCACAGCCGTGCAGTCGAAGGATCCTGCTGGTCTGGAGGCAAGGGCCAAGAAAGTGGCCGCCGAACGTGGAGCAATGTCCCCGAAGGCGATCTTTGCGTTTCTGACGTCGGCAAGCGGCGAGGCGCCCGCGACTCATCAACACGACGTGTCGGTGCAAGAGTTCGAGCTGAAGGGCGTGAAGTTCGCGACCTTGAAGATGGACAGGGGAGGGCGGGCCACGATCCAGATTCACACTGCGCTCGACCAGTCCCGCCGAAAACGATTGGCTGAACTCTTGGAGGAGTTCATGCGGAGCTAGTGACGCGGTTGCAGAAATGGAAAAGGGCATCCGATGGATGCCTTTTTTTTGGAGCCGTGGTGTACCGTACACCACGCGGCACGTGGCGACGAGCCAGGCGCGGTGCAAGGGTGGTGTACGGTACACCACCACCGGATGCCAACCGAAGGCGACCCCGACAGAAGTGAAACGCGTCGGCCCTACAACGCAGGACGATTGCCGCCCTGCGACGCCAATATCTCGCTGAGCATCGACTTTACGACGCCCATATCTCGATCTCGACGTGCCTCGACCAGCGGGTCCGCGCCGCTTCCAGAACGCCCAGCGCCCGCGGCGATAGCCTCCTGCGCACGTGCGACCGCATCGTCCAGCTTGGTAATCAGGTTGTTTCGCATCGCCGAGAACTGCGCGACCTCTCGCTTCACCTCGACCATGTCTTGGCGCAAGGCGGCGATCTGTTCCAGTACCTGTGCCATCAGTGTCTTCGTTTCCACGTCCGTTCCTGCTTCGGGCACGGGGGAGGGGGAGGGGGGTACTCCGACCAAATGCGTGAGCCGTGACTCGAGACGATCGGCTGCCCGGGCCACCGCAAGGTCCAGCGCGGCATGCGTACCGCTGTCGGTCAGGTGCGGCCAGAGCTCGTAGACCCGATTCATCGCTGCTTGAGTGTGCAGGCTGAGACCTGGCCGTCCGACGCGCCGCGCACGGGTCACCTCGCCCGCCCGTGACGCGGCCGAGGCAGCTGCGGTCGCATCCTCAGCAACAATGCAAGCACTGAACTCGCCCGAGGCGCTCCATTTCTTTAACGACGACTCGGTTGGCGCCTCGTGTCCGTGGATCAAGGTCAGCATCCTCGCCAACTCGGCCAGGGAACAACGTGGGGGCCAATAGTCGGGACCCGCCGAGGGCCCAGGTGCGAAGCGAGGGCTTGCGTCGGCTTCATGTGCCACGGGCGGTTGACTCGGCCGGAGGTCGTGCATCGCTATCTTTGGTTACGTGGTAACCGAATTATGGGGTGATTTAGGTGGTTTTCCTCGAAACAGCTTTCACAAACGCGCGATTCCGTGAAACAATTTCTTCCCGAGGGCAAAAAATGGATCTAACTCATTGTCACGAAACAAGAAAATCTGCGATCTGAGAAAGTCGTGAAACATCTCTCCCTCTGCGAGGGCAATGCTTGGCGGCCCGCGCAGGCGGACTAGAGGTTTCGTCCGTCCGTACAGTGTTGACGCCAAGTTCTCCTGAAAAAGCGACTTGTTGCTCAGAAGTCCATCCACGAGCGCGTTCCGGGGAGCGCCATCCGGTAGTTGACTACCGGACCGAAGGCTGCCGTCTGTCACGGTCCCGAGGGGTCTTCAGCAAGCGGTGTTGCGGTCGGCGCCAGACTCAGGTACCTTTAGCATGTGCTAAACAGATTCCGCCATCAAACCGTACCCGGACGTCGCCAGCAGCGCGCGCCGGCGCCGCTGCTTGAGCGCGACGAGCGCTCGGACGAGATGATGCGGCGCATCACTGCGAGCAAGCGCTTCTCGTTCGAAGGAGCGCGAGACGCCGTCGCCGAGGCGACCGAGAAGGCGAAGACCACCGCCGAATGAACCTCCGTTCGTGTTCTCGGTTGCAGCCCGCCTCGCGCGGGCTTTTCTTCGTCCGTTGATGGCGACCCTTAAAACGCCTTTGCCGCCGCACGTCCAGTTGTCGGATCTGCTGTTCGACGCGCTCGAATCTGAGGGCATCGATCCGGATTGGTTCGCGGACCTGTTTGCCGATTGGAAAGCACTCGGCCCTGCGGGCGAATACTCGAGCTTCTATTTCGGCAAAGATGGTGCTTATGTCGAGCCCAGGAGGGGAGGGCGCATGGTGCTACGTCACGCCCACCTCCCGCCGGGCGATCCGGCCGAGCTGGCTCTGTGGTCGCGGTTGCATCGTCGGCGTCGGCGGCGAACCAGCGACGCCTGCGTCATCTATGCCCACGACGCGCGCTTCGGCTATTTGCTTCTCTACATCGCGCGTGAGCCCACCGGCCATGCAATTTCAGACATGCGCGTGCCCGCCTCGGCACGTTTCATGAACCAGTTGGCCGACGCCGCGGAAGCCTTCATCCACGACGGGTCAGTCGTTCTTTGATGAGGCGTCAATTGATGGGCGGATGAGTCGGGGACCACGTCGCACCAAGGTAATTGCGCAAGCACCTCTTGCACAAACGCTTCGTCAGCCCGCGGTTTGGCAAGGCGCTCATCCACGGGCTACGGCCCTACTCTCGTTCACGGCCCGCAAGAGCTGCTGGTGGTGGCCGCTGCGCCCAACGCCTGAATCGGTTCCCGTGGGGAGGCATTTTCCGCGAGGGAAGAAACAGGCGTGTGAGCGCCTACTTCAATCGGATGTTATGCCAGTAGGTCAGTGATCGCCTTGGAGAACCCGGACGCCGCTCGGCGGGCGGTTGGCGGCATCCGATTGTGGAGCAGCAGCCGGGCATTGGCCACCCATCGTCGACATGAGCATGAGCACAGGGAATGGCTGATCGACTTCGGCGCCGGCGGCAACGTGGCGAAGTACCGATTGGATGTCGACGCGGCGGTCATTTTGGCCGTGCGTCATCAGTGGAACGTCGGATACGAACAATGACCAGGAGTGGCCGCGAGGCTGCGACGTCTTCCGTGAGTTGGCCTGCAGGACGTTCGAACCGTTGGGTCGAGCTGGTGAGCGCTGGAAGGTCGCGGTAGAAGCAGACGCATCGAAGAGGCGCGTGACGCGTGGGCCGGGACTGTCGCAGGGCGCAGGCATGGCGTTCTGATTGGTGGGCGGGTCGGCGCGTTACACGGCCGTCCTGGGTGGCGACATGCTGCACGCGCGGCAGGCGGCCTCCGACCCGGGAGATGCCCAAATCCACTCACAATCCCTTCCTCCATCGCTTCGAGTGCGCCCAGGCTCCGCTTCCCAGCCTCGGCGCAACACCGGCTGCGCAGCGCGGCATCGCTGCGAGCCAGCCTCGCCGCGAGCGCCCGCCGGCGCGGGAGCTGATAACATCCACCCACAATCCCTTCGTGGTGTCATTCGGTTGACTCTCGCTTAGGGCGAAAAGACCACCTTCGGGTGGTCTTTTCACGTCTGGCGATTCCGTTGAGAACCACGATCTACATCGACGGCGACAACCTGTGCTACTCGCGCCTGCGGGGGTAGTCTTTCAAGTGTCTGGACCTGGTCGGAGCAAGACGGCGCGCTGTTGGAACACACACCGCCGGGCGCGCGATCACGGCCCAGCACGGGGCGGCACGCGTAAGGGCCAATGATGATGGCATACCCGCTCCCCCAAGCCGCGGGTCCACTGGCCGTTGCGACCACGCAGCACCCGATGGCGCGCGTCCCATTCCCGACCCCCGGCGACTTTGCCTTGATCACAGACCTCTGGGAATCGTGGGGTGGCTCTGGCAACCGGGGGGAGGGGGACATCAGCGTCGCGTCCTGGTTTCGGCGGTCGCGCGTGCGCCACCAGCAGGTCGTCCCCCTGATGTTGGAGTCGGGCGTCTTCTGGGTTCAGCACACTGCTTGGCGCCGCACGTCCCCGGGTCCGGCGGCACATCCTCGATGAGGAACTGGAGGGTGCCCAACTTCGCGATGTGGTTCAGACCTCCCCAAAGCCATCAGGACGGCTGCGCATGGGTAGCGCCGCTCAAGTCACGCCGAATCTCGCGCCGGCAGTCGAAGCTCAGATCTCCTGTTGCCGAAGAACTGTGCCCCGGTGTGAAGACGCTCACGAAAACCTGGCCGGAAGCTTTCCAGCATGGCGCGGCTTTGGGGCAAGATAATGGCGAAGCTGTCACAGGTCGGGCTTGTAGTCGAAAGGCCCTTCATGCGCATCGCGTGCGCAGGGCCGGCGTTTGCATCACCGTAAGCATGCAGCCGTCGAACTGTTTTTGCGCCTTGTTTGAGCGCGTCCGGTTGTCTCCTCCACCCCCATTGGTGGATTTAATCCCCGGGATTCTGGTCCTGGGGATCTTCTTTTCCGACCGGCGGACGGCGATCAAGGAGCAGCGGTTGCAACCTCCCTCAACTCGCCGCGAAGGCGTCATGATATGTCGATGCGCAGCGCTCGCCAGAATGACCTGGATCTCGGACCCCCGCCGCCGCGAGCGGCGCGGAAGCGATCCAAGCCGTCTCGCAATTCAGCGTCCTCGCGTCGACGTCTGATGTTGCTCGACTATGAGACGTGGCTGAAGGTAACCAACAAAGTCGCCGAGCCTGCGGCCTATGCGGACTCGACGTCGAAAGAGGTCTGATGGGCTCGCTGAGCTGAGCCAGCGTCTGCCCAGGGAATTGGGTGCAAACGGGCTGAAGAATGGCAACTGCGTCTGGAGGCTTTGCACCCTCGTTTGGAACAAGGACAGCAATGCGAACATCGGAGCGACGCACCACGCCCGATCGCGACATGACCAATCTGTATTCCTCGTTCTTCGAGGCCATCGAGCCAACCGCCGCGGCTGCGCTGACCAATGCGGCGTTGACCGCGGCGAACGCTTATCTGGATGGAAAGCCAAGCGGCGCGAAGGTGAAGATCAACCGCGCGAGACGCGATGCCGAATTCTGGTCATGCCCGATCTGGGCCATGGTCCCGATCGATTGCTGGCGCTCCGGCGTCATGACGCTTGCGCTGGCGCGCTACTTCGCTCAAGAGGACACAAGCAATCCGGATCTGCTGGAACGGCTCGCTGCCGGCTGCCCCGCAGTTCTTGACAAGGCGGTGCGGAACTCCGGAATCGTTCTGAGCGCCGCGCCCTTGCGGCGCGCCGAACTCGAATGGCTCGGCCGGCGGCATCTCCAGGTCGCCGAGTTGTGCCGAACGCTCTACATCTTCAGCCAGGCTCATGCCGACCGCCTGAATGTGCTCGCCGCCCATCGAGCCGCATTCGAGCAGACGACGCCCTTCGAATTGCTGGTCCTTGCGAGCCTCTACGCCTTCGAGCACCTGGTGCCGCGAGGCATGGCCTCGCCGCACCGCGCGGAGGGCGTCCAATCCGATGATCAAGAGGCCTGGCGGGCGATCAATGATGTCTTCCTGTGGAAACTCGAGCGCGCTGAGCCGAAGGACTTCGCGCTGGGCGACGACGCGATCGCCTCCGTCCTCGTGCAACACGTCGCCCCGGTGTTGCGAAGCGAACCGGGCCATGCTGATTCCGGCACTTCCTTGCATCGGCGGTTCCAGGCACTGCTCGCGGCGCAGATCGAACTCAACGCGTTCGTTTCGCAATCGGCGGACGCCTTCAGCTACAACGATGGGATCCGCTTCGTGCCGAAGGGCACCTCCCTTGAAATTGTCGAAGTCGACGCGTCGTTGCGAGCGGCCTGGCAGCGTGATGGACGCAAGCTCGCCCGCCTGCACGAGTACTGGTTCTACCGGGGCCTCGCCGACTTCATGCAGTCGGGGAGGGCCACCGAGACCATCGGTCGTCCGGAGAATCACGAAGCCAACCGCCTGGCCTACGTTCGTGCCATGCGCACGCGCCTGCAGTTGAGCGAGGTCTATGGCGTTGCCGATACCGTGACGACCGATGGCGGCGAGAGGGTCGATGTGTTTCAGGCCTCACTGTCCATGGAGCTGATGGCGGCGTTCTACCAGCGGGATTTTCTGGAAGCCTTCATGGGGCACCTGCGCACCGTCGGCGACTGGCGCATGGCCTTGCGCAAGCTCTGCGAAGGCGGCGTCCTTTCAGGAATGCAGAATCGCCTGCCGCTCACCTGGTCGGACCGCGCCGCCAAGATATCGAACATCGTGGGTTGGACCGTCACCGCAGCGGCGCCGCAGGGCGATCCGGCCGGGGCCGCGGCGATTCTCGACTTCTGGAGCAGCGACTGGTCCGCGTTGTCCGCGCAAATGAAGGCCGGCTCCTCCGGCCTGCGGCCCGAATTGCTGGAACGGCCCGTCCTGAAATTCGGCGAGGTGCTCGTGCAGTTGCCCTGGCATGCCGGACTTCAGAACAACAGCACCGCGATCATCAACAACCTTCGTCGCCTCGGCCAACGCCGGGGCGAGGCCCGTGAGGAAACGCAGCGCATCGAGACCGGCCTCGCGCGAGCGCTGGAGGCCCGTGGCTTCGTCGTCGTAGCAAACTGGCTGCCCGATCGTGCGCTGCACGGCGATGCCGGCGAGATCGATCTTGTCTGTGCGCTCGAAGATGTCGTGCTGGTCGTCGAAGTGAAATCGACCTTTATCCGAAAGTCGCACAAGGAGGCGTTCCAGCACGCGACGAGCACCCTGCGTCACGCGGGCCGCCAGGTGCTGCGCAAGGCGCAGGCCGTCGCGCGAGATCTTCGAGACAACGGCGCGCTTCGAACGACGCTGCGGCTCGACACGGGCCCCGCAGAGCCGGCGTTGACGCGGTGGATCGTCGATACGTCCATCGAGTGTGACCATCAACGCTTCTCGGGCGTCCTGAAGGTCTCGCTCGAAGAAGTCCTCATTGCCCTGCGCGACGACGCGGCGCTGCTGAGAGATCCTGGCAATCTCTTTCTTGCAGATCCGACGCGAGCGCCAGGCGAAGAAGACCCGGAGGTCGAGGCGGGCACGCTGTACCCCCATGGTTTCTCGGCGCGACGCTTCATCGAAGTCGTCGAGCAAGGCGACGTCTGGCAAGACGTTTGAACCGGAGCCCGGTGACCTGTCACCGCGGCTCCATCGCGAGCGCGAGACGGCGGACGCGGCTCTCCGCGCACGCAAACCCAATTCCATTCGCGACGTCTGTTGAGGCCGGGGTGGGCTTGCCTGTAGGCCTGACGCTAGCTCGCCGTCCTTGCGTTCATCGTGGAAGCTGCCGGGCTCGTCGCGATGTGCAGGCCTTAACGGTTCGACCTCCCGTGCGTCTGAGATTTGACGCCCATGCGAGCACCCATCGCATACTCCGCCGTGCGACAACACAAATGGAGCGAGGATGAAGGGATCTGGATCTTTGTTGATCATGATGGCGCTGGGCTTCTTGGCCTTGCTGGTGATCGCCAGGCTCTTGCCGCGTGGTGGAGGCTCCAAGGAAATCCCTAGCGCTACATGCCACTCACGCGAAACGAACAGGCAATGTTCTTTCGGCTGCAACATGCCCTGCCGAATCTCATCGTGTTGTCGCAGGTCTCATTTGGCGCCTTGCTATCTGCCAGGTCGACGCCAGTGCGCAACACCTTCGACCGCAAGCGCGCAGACTTCGTGATTTGCGAAAAGTCGTTCAAGGTCCTCGCGATCGTCGAGCTGGACGACAGCAGCCACGACGGCAAGAAGGCCCGGGATGAGAGGCGCGATGCGCAGCTCAAGACCGCCGGGTATCGAGTACTGCGGTATCGGGGCATCCCCGACATCGACCGAGTGCAAGCTGATTTTGCGCCGCCTGCGCCGTCCCCCACTCCGGACCAAGAGGGGAGGGTGAGGATCGACCCAACGTGAACTCAACCGGTGGGTGCTCGAGATCGCCGCGCGATGCTCGATGGCAGTCGGTCAAAGCGCCCACAGGCGTGGGACAGGTCACGCGGCACTCAGAGGTTCCGCCTTTGCTCGGTGGAAACGAGCTGCTGCCCGATTTTTTCGTCCACCATCGCAGCGGCGCTGGGGTTGTTCTGCTCGATATCGTCGTCGTCGAAAAGCCTGTCCCGGTCCCCGATCGATCGCCAAGGGGAACCATTCAATCCTCACGCGCCGCCCTCGACGCTCATGCACAACCACTGCCTGCGCGCGCGATTCCGGCAGCAGCGGCGAAGAGTGGACGGCGACACTCTTCTTGTCCGGTTGAACGACAACCATGATGGCCGGTGGTGAGGAGTCGGAGGCGGCGTAGCCGCCGTAGACGACGAGCCACCGGCGGCGCCGGATTGGGCGG